>CAYNDB010000042.1:0-19059 GCA_964395915.1 uncultured Nitrospinota bacterium
GGCCGTTGCGCTTGATAAACTCTTTTGTGCCATCCAGCGGATCGACCAGCCAATATCTGTCCCACCCGCGCCGCTCCTCATATTCTGTTTGTTTGCACTCCTCGGACAATATTGGCAAATCCGGCGTCAACGACTTTAAACCATCGACAATGACGTTGTTGGCTGCGATATCGGCGCGTGTTAAAGGTGAGTTGTCACTTTTCAACTTTTCGCCGAAATCGTCGCTTTTGTAGACCTCCATGATGGTGTTCCCGGCATCGATGGCAAGGGAAACAATTTTGGAAAGAATCTCTTTATCGGAGGGAAGCATATTTACACAAACCTATAAATCAGAGGGTTCAAGTTTATTTCCATACCCATTGTGTCTAATATATTATAAATATGCATCTATACTTAACAAGTAATTATATCAGGGAAATTCCATGGATTTGTTGTCTGTTCTAATTGTTTTTGTCGTTGGGTTTGCCTTAGGCTTTGGTGTTTTCTGGTGGACACAAAAAAAAGCAGCCAAACAGCTTGCTGGTGAGCTGCTCCGTGAAAATGAAAACCAACGAAAAGAAAATATGGACGCTGTATTAGAAAGCCTGAAAGATAGCTTTGGTAACCTGTCCTCCGAGGCTCTATCAAAGTCGAGCGAAGAGTTTTTTAAATTAGCCAAAGAAAAGTTAGGGTCGGAAAGGGAGCTAAACACGAAAGAGCTCGACAGCAAAAAAGGGTTGATTGATCAACAGCTCCAGCGCATGACCTCCGAAATGGAAAAAGTTTCCAAACTAATGAACGAGCTTGAAAAAGATCGAGAAAACAAGTTTGGAGAACTGGCGACCCAGCTAAAAACAACAAACGAACAAACAGTCGCCCTTACTAATATAACAAGCTCGCTGAATGAAGTGTTAGCCAGCGCAAAGGCTAGAGGGGAATGGGGCGAAAGAATGGCGGAAGATGTTCTTCAGCTTGCAGGGTTCATTGAGAATATAAACTACCGGAAGCAGAAAAGTATTGCTGGAGGAAATATACCCGATTTCACATTCATGCTACCAAATGGTAAGGAAGTAAATATGGATGTCAAATTCCCTTTTGACAACTATCGGAAGTTCCTAGAAGCCGACTCAGAAACAGATAAGAATATATTCCGCAAAGATTTCCTGAAAGATGTAAAGGGCAGGATAAAGGAAGTGACTACCCGCGACTATATCAACTCTGAGCAAAATACATTGGACTATGTTCTTTTATTTATTCCAAATGAGCAAATTTACGCGTTTATCCATGAGCAGGACAGTTCCATCATGGATGACGGGATAAAAAATAAGGTTGTTTTTTGCTCCCCCATTACGCTTTTTGCAGTTTTGGCGGTGATTCGGCAGGCGGTTGAGAATTTTAATCTGGATCAAGCTTCTGACGAAATACTATCCCATTACAAAGCGTTTAAAAAACAATGGGATTTGTTTACAAAGGCTCTGGAAGCTGTTGGAGACAAAATCGCGTCTACTAAAAAGGCGTATGACGCTGTCATGGGGACCCGAAGAAGGGAATTGGAAAAACCACTAGAAAAAATTGAGAATCTCATAAAGCAACGTGAGTTGCCTATCACTTCGGAAGATGATGGAGAGCTTCCTTTAGACAGTGACAATGTAACTCCGATAAGAAAATAGCTAAATGACAAATAACAACCTGCTTGAAGTTACAAACCTCAAAAAATATTTTCCGTTAAGGTCAGGAATTTTCTCCAAAGTCACAGGACATGTTCGCGCTGTCGATGGTATATCGTTTTATCTTGGACGTGGCGAAACTCTTGGCATGGTTGGAGAATCGGGTTGCGGCAAAACCACGGCAGGCAGAACAATCCTCCGGCTTATAGAGCCTACCGATGGCGAAATCAGATTCGACGGTGACGATGTGCTTACTGTTCCTAAAAATGAAATGCGGCGTCTGAGAAAAAAAATGCAGATTATTTTTCAGGACCCATTCGCGTCGCTGAACCCAAGGATGACCATCGGGGCCACTGTAGCCGAGCCTTTTCATATTCATAATATCGGGGAGAAAAAAGAGCGGATGGAAATGGCCGCCACCTTGCTTGCCAAAGTGGGGCTTGGCTCCGACAGTCTCAACAGGTATCCACACGAGTTTTCCGGCGGGCAACGTCAGCGGGTTGGTATAGCTCGCGCCATTGCGTTAAAGCCGAAACTTGTAGTGTGCGATGAGCCTGTCTCCGCTCTCGATGTCTCGATACAGGCGCAGGTGATCAACCTGCTTACCGACTTAAGGACAGAGTTTAATATGTCATACCTGTTCATCTCGCACGATCTGGCGGTTGTCGAAAGGATGTGCGACAGGGTGGCGGTGATGTATCTTGGTAAAATAATGGAGATCGGCTCCGCGGAAAATATATACTCAACCCCAGCGCATCCATATACAGAGGCTCTTCTGTCCGCCACGCCTGTCCCGGACCCTGAGAACAAACAAATCAGGATACAGCTAAAAGGAGATGTGCCAAGCGCGATAAACCCTCCTTCAGGATGTGTTTTTCACACACGATGCCCTTTGAAAAAGGATGAGTGCGCCAAAGTTGTCCCGGAACTTACCGAGAGAGGATCGGGACATTTCGCCGCCTGCATCGTTAGATGACGGAAGTTGTGAAACTAAAGTATGGCCATGATGAGCTTGACCTCCTAACACCCGATAAGTCCGGATGCCGGACGGTATCTGTCGAAAAAAAATTGGCGGCGCTTACAGATAAAAATGTGGAGCGCGTTCTGGACAACCCGGAAAACAGAGACAAGTTTGTAAACCTGTTTTCTCCGGGCGACAGTGTGACGATCATAGTTTCCGACATAACAAGATATACCGCCGCCGAAATTTTCCTGCCGGTCATGATCGCAAGGTTGAACAGCGCAGGAGTCCAGGATAACGCCATAACAATCCTTTTCGCCAACGGGACACATCGCAAACAGACTGATGAGGAAAAAGCCGCGCTGGTGGGGGCCGATATTTTCCGCCGCATAGAGTGTGTCGATCACGATGCGAATAACAGCGCTTTTTCTTTTTGCGGTTACAGCTTTGATGGCGCCGAAGTCCGTATAAACAGGCGTGCTATGGAATGCGACAAGCTTGTTATAACAGGCGTGATCGCTTTTCACTACCTTGCCGGGTTTGGCGGTGGCAGGAAAGCTGTAATGCCTGGTGTCGCTTCCTTTGAGGATATTCAGAGGTATCATTATCTTTCCATGAACCCTGATGGAGCCGGGCGGCGGCCTGGCGTTGACACCGGCAAGCTCGACGGCAATCCCATGCATGAAGTGGCGACTGCGGTTATGAATAAGGTTAACCCTGTTTTTCTTTTGAACACGGTTCTCGACAGCGATGGGAAAGCTGTGGAGGTTGTGGCTGGCGCTCCACTCGCCGCATTCAACAGAGGTTGCAAGATAACGAGAAATATTTCGGAGGCTCCCATCGAAACTTTGGCGGATGTTGTTGTGGCTTCGTGCGGCGGGTACCCGAAGGATATAAATTTTATCCAATCACACAAGGCGTATGACAATGCTGTGAGGGCGTTGAAACCCGCCGGGAAGCTATTTTTAGCGGCAAAGTGCGAAGACGGGATCGGCAGCGATACGTTTCTTCCATGGTTCAGGCATGGCGGCGGAGCTGAAATAGATATGGCGCTTAGGGGTGAGGCTTTCAGGGTAAACGGGCAGACAGCCCTCGCAACCGCCATAAAAAGTGAGACATTCGAAACGGTTTTGCTTTCCGATATGGATCGGGACTCTGTAACAGTAATGGGCTTGAGGCCTGTCGCGAGTGAAAAAGATTTTCTTGCGGAAGCTTCAAATGCGCTTCACGAGGCTGTGACATCCCTGGTTATACCAGAAGGAGGATACGTTTTCCCTGTAGTTGTGAAGTAGGTCGATTTATAAAGTAGACACTCCCCTTATAATCCTTTCCTGTTGTCCGCTCCCTCGCCATCTGTATCAGACTCATCACCGATGAATTTTGTTGGTTCCGCGCCGTCGCTGAAGGCCACGAATATAGCGTTTTCATCTTTTGATTTTGTCAGCAGGCCGCTGTTTTTATCCACTCGTACGAAAATAATATTTTCAGGGACTGGAAAATCTCTCACAGGGCTTCCCTCCAACGCCTTTTTCATAAACCCTTTCCACAGCGGGATAGCGGCGCGCGCTCCCGTTTCCCTTTTACCGAGCGGGGTATTATCATCCCTGCCGACCCACACCCCGCAAACGATATCCGGGGTGAAACCGATAAACCATGCGTCGATATTATTATTTGTGGTGCCGGTTTTTCCCGCTATCGGATAATTGAGTTTCAGGCTCCTCGCAGTGCCTTCCCGGACAACGTTTTTCATAATATCAGTCATCATAAAAGCTATATCCGGAGCTATTACAGGGGAAGATTCCGGCTCGTTTTTCTCAAGTATCTCGCCGTTCCTGTCTTCCACGGATTTTATGAACATAGATTTTGCCTTAACGCCTCCGTTGGCAAGAACACCGTAGGCTGTCACCATCTCCTGAAGCGTCACGGGTGACGCGCCAAGGGCCAGCGAAAGGTTCGGCTCAAGTTTACTGGTTATTCCAAAGCGGCTGGCGTAGTCGAGCACAAACCTTATACCGATTTTTTTTAGCGCCTTTATGGTAACTATGTTGCGTGAATGGGTTACCGCGTTGCGGATTGTTGTCGGGCCGAAAAATTTCTCTTCGAAGTTCATAGGTTTCCACCCCTTAAACTCTGTTAGCGCCCTGTCGAAAATTATCGGAGAATCAATTATTATCGAAGCGGGTGTAAACCCATACTCCAGAGCCGCTGTGTAGATGATCGGTTTAAACGATGATCCCGGCTGGCGCAGGGCCTGAACCGCGCGGTTGAATTTGCTCGTTTTGGGATCATACCCGCCGATCATCGCCAGGATATAGCCTGTTCGAGGGTCTGTGGCAAGAAGCGCGCCCTGAACAGCTGGTATTTGTTCGAGAGCAAGAGGAAGAGAACCGTCATCGTAGGGTTTGCCTTTAAGAATCCGGACTTCCACGATGTCGCCACGCTTAAGGACTCTACGCGCGTCTCTGATCCGAGTAGAAAAAAGAGCGTTTTTTTTCGGGTTCACCTTGTGCGCCCAGGACATGTTTCTTATGGAAATGCGTCCCCTGGCGTTCTCAAAGCCTATATCAACTTTCCTTCTATCGACGGTCAGGACAAGACCTTTAAGCTTGCTTCCCTGGCTATATAGTGGAGTCTCATCTCCGCTCCAACCCCTTGGAGGGTTCAGCTTGCTCCACTCTATAACCTCACCACCATCGATATCCACAAACCCCACCGGACCGCGATATCCCAGTCTTTTATCATCTTTTTCCAACCCAGCGCGCACCGCCTCTCTGGCGTATCGCTGTAAAGAAAGATCAAGGGTTGTGCGAACAGTTAACCCGCCGCGATACAGCTTTGTGGCGCCATATTTTTTTTCAAGATAACGCCGGACATGTTCGGCGAACCATGGAGCCTTGTTCTTCGGTTTTTTGCGACCCGCCAGACGGAACGGCTCATCCATGATGGTCTCTCGTTGCGAGGGGGTTATGGCCTCGACAGCCACAAGGCGGTTTAACACATGGGTTCTGCGAAGTTTGGCGCGTTTTTCGTTATTATACGGGGAATAGTTGTTTGGCGCTTTTGGAAGACCGGCTATAAGCGCCATTTCAGCGACGGTTAACTCACCCAGGTGTTTACCAAAATATGTCTGCGCCGCCGCTTCCACCCCATACGCCCCATGTCCGTAATAAACGTGATTCAGGTACAAACCAAGAATCTCGTCCTTTGTATATTTTCTGTCGATTTCTATAGATAGGATCGCCTCTTTTATTTTTCTGGTGAATGTTCTCTCAGGCGTTAACAGCAGACGCTTGGCCACCTGCTGTGTTATTGAGCTTCCACCCTGTACAACCCGGCCCGCTTTCAGGTTCGCGAAAAACGCGCGGACAATCCCTTCCAGGTTCAAGCCATGATGTTCGTAGAACGATACGTCCTCCACGGCTATTGTCGCCGTTCTGAGAGTCATTGGTATCTTCGATAGCGGAACCAGTATCCGCTTTTCCACGTAATATTCCGCTATCAACTGGTCACTGTTGTCATACAGCCTTGTAACGAGGCTGGGCTCATATCGGCCAAGTGAAGAAACGTCCGGCAGGTCTCTTGTAAATGTATAATAAATATACCCGACCGCTCCCGCGCCGACCACCAGAGAGCCAATGGCGATAAAGGAAAGCGCTTTAAACGCTCTTTTGAGGCGGCTTTTCCTTTTTCTTACCACTTCAGGCTGCTTTTGGAGGGATAGGCATACCGAGCTTGCGCAAGACCATTTGAAGGTCGGCCCACGCTTCTTTTTTTGCCGGCGGGTTGCGAAGAAGATACGCCGGGTGAAACGTTGGCAGCAACGGGGCGCCATGATACGAATGAAATTCGCCGCGAAGCCTTGATATTGGATCTTTTGTCTTTAACAAGGTTTTCGCCGATACGGCGCCTAGCGCGACTATGACCTCAGGTTTTATAGCCTCGATCTGCGATATCAGATATTCTTCGCATAGCTCCACCTCGGAAGGGAGAGGATCACGGTTTCCCGGCGGCCGGCATTTTAATATATTGGCTATATATACTTCGTCTCTGCGGAGCCCCATAGCCTCTATCATTTTCGTCAAAAGCTTGCCCGCCCTGCCGACGAAAGGCTCCCCTTCCTTATCCTCATTTGCGCCCGGAGCCTCTCCTATGAACATGAGGCGAGCGTTATTAGACCCCACACCGAACACCGTGTTTGTCCTTGTTTTTGACAGGTCGCACTTATGGCAGGAAACCACTTCCGTTTCTATGGTCTCAAGATTTTTTCTCATATTTTTATTATTGACCGAAGTTTTAACCGATGGGGTTCCGCCCGAACTCACACGCTTCAGCCAGTCTTTCCCTTGACCCGCTTCAACGTTTGTATGCCCGTACAATTGAAGCGTTTCAAGCTCAAGTCGAAGGTTTGCGAGTCTGGCGAGCGTTATTTCATCCCCGTCCACCGTCTACTTTTCCTTTGCCTGTTTCCATATTTTCGCGTAGTACGCTCGCCATTTTATCAAGTATTATGTTCGCAATATCGCTTTTAAGCCCCCTCGGCGGGTTCAGGACTTCTCCATATCTTGGTATTATGGTCACTTCGTTGTAATCGGATCCGAAGCCTATATCGCTTCTCGACACGTCATTCACAACAATCATGTCCATATTCTTTTCTATCAGCTTTTTCTTGCCATATTCTGTGACGCGCTCGGTCTCCGCCGCGAAGCCTACAACAATTTGTCTGCGTTTACGCCGGCACATCTCTGCGATGATGTCAGGATTCGGGGCAAGTGTCAGGGTGAAAGTATCTTTCTTTTTAACTTTTTTCTCCGCAACACGCATTACATGATAGTCGCCCACAGCCGCCGTCATGATGAGCGCGTCCGAGTTATCGAATCTTGTGAAAATAGCGGAGCGCATCTCCTCTGCGGTGTTTATATGCACAGTTTCAATGTCATCGGGAAGAGGTATCTCAACAGACCCCGCAATAAGGGTAGCGTTTGCTCCCCGTCTTGCCGCAGCTTTGGCGATCTCAACCCCCATTTTGCCTGAAGAGCGATTTCCGATAAAGCGAACAGGGTCGACAGGCTCCCTCGTTCCACCCGTTGTCACGATGATTTTAAGGCCCGCAAGATCGCGTCTTAACGCCAATTTTTCGGCGACAGCGGAGACGATATCCTCTACCGGCGAAAGCTTGCCAACTCCTTCATCTCCACAAGCCAGCTCCCCGGATACCGGGCCTATGAATGTGACACCTCGTTTTCCAAGCTTTGCCATATTTTCCTGAACAGCTATGTTGTTGTACATTTTACTGTTCATCGCAGGCGCCATAATAACCGGCAGGTCGGAGGCTATAAGCATGGTGGAAAGTTGATCGTCCGCTATGCCGTTTGCCATTTTTCCGATGATATTGGCGGTAGCTGGAGCGACGACAATAAGCGTAGCCTCCCTTGGCAGGGTGATATGCGGTATTGGCTCCTCGCCAGGCTTTGGAAACCGCGCGCGCAATACATTGTTACCTGTCAGAGCTTCAAATGTAAGCGGGGTGATGAACTCTTCGGCGCTTTTTGTCATCACTACGTGGACGGAGAGTCCCATCTCCATAAGTCTTCGGGCTATATCCGCAGCCTTATATGCGGCGATGCCGCCAGTTACGCCTAGTATGATTTTCGTTTTCATTATGATCCACCTTGTTTCAATATTAGTTGAACACAGATCGCAAGGTAAAGGATAATTATAGCGCGGATCGATAGATTCTTGATGTCAGCGTACGTCTGGTTCAGGATTTCGACATAATTCTAATATAATCGTCGATTTACTTCACAGTCGAAGTAACGCTCTTAAGCTCTTGCGCGTCTTCCGTATGTCGTCTTATCCCGTCAGCTCCGATAATCAGCGCCGATACAACGATGGCCCCTAAGGCAAGTCCTATGAACATAAACGACGATTTGGAGCCGCTTAGCCATCCAGCCGAAACGCCGCCTATGAAAGTTCCCATGAACTGGCTGAAGTTGTACGCTCCGATAACGGAACCTTTATGCTTGGGGTCCGCAAGCTTCGACACCGCCGCCGGAAGCGTCGCTTCCAATACGGAAAAGGCCGCAAAAAATATCGCAAACCCAACTAAAACAGGCCATACTCCTTCAGCCATGGATAGTATGCCGAACGCTATGCATAGAGCAGCGAACATCAAGGAGATTACTTTTCGGGGAGACTCGTGATCCGCCTTGGATGAAAAAAACATCATCGCTGTGCCTCCTAAAAGACTCAACGGAATATAGACTTTCCAAAGCTCGCTCATAGCGAAGCTTTCAGAGAGCCTAAGCGGAACGGTGAAAAACGTGACGATCATTCCGGCGTTCATAAGGAATCCCGCTATGTCCAGCTTTATAAGGTCCGGCGACCCTGCGATTTTTAATATTTGAAAAGGGTTCAGACCAAAGTCCGACTCAGGGTCGTGTTCTTCTTTGGCCGGTTCTTTTAATACGGTTGCAATAATAATGATCGCCACAGCGGAAAACACGGCGGCCACCCAAAAAAGAAATGGCACACCAAACGCTCCTCCGATGATGGGGCCTGTAATCATGCCAAGCATGACCGCTCCGCCGATGGAGATGCCCATAAAGGCCATGGCCGTGTTGCGGCGAGACGGCTGTGTAAGATCGGCTATCCATGCAAAACATGCGGAGGCGATGGCCCCTGCGCCTTGAAGAAACCGGGCAAGTATCAGAATGTATATGTCGTTGGTCATGGCGGCCATGACGCTTCCTAACCCGAATATCAGGAGGCCGGTTATGACGACAGGCTTTCTGCCAAGCCGGTCCGATATATAACCGAACGGTATCTGCAACAAGGCCTGCGTCAAGCCGTAGACACCGAAAGCAAGCCCTGTGAGAAAAACAGTGGAGCCAGGCAGGTTTAATGTATATACGGAAAAAACAGGGATTATGAGCGTCAATCCAAGCATTCGCAGAGCTATTACAGATGACAGCCCGCTGACAGCTTTTATTTCTTCTCGCGAAAATCCTAACTTCTTCTTCATATGTTTTACCTGAATCTTAACACTTTATATCGTTTTTGGAGGGGCGGAAGCAATATTTGCGAAGCTAGATTATTATTCCTTTAGTTCGTGGTAAACACCTGCCGATTTTCTAATTTCCCACGATTTTTTCCGTCTGAAATCATAAAGCCAAACGGCGTAACAGTTAACATGCGGCAAAGCAAGGACGTGGGGTAGCGGAAAGCTAATCCTGCTGATTTCTTTCTTCTGAGGGATTTTTGGCGACCACTACCTTGGCGGGCCGGATCACTCTGTCTTTAAACTTGTATCCTGCAATATATTCATCGATTACATAACCATCTTCCATTTCATCGGTTTCCACCATCTGAATCGCTTCGCTTGTTTCCGGGTTGAACGGCTTGCCGACCACTTTAAGCTTTTTCAGCCCATAGCCTTTGAGAGTTTCCATAAGCTGTTTTATAACAAGCTCCACTCCTTGCCTTAGCGTGTCCACCTGCGCCGCGTCTTCGTTATTTTTTGCTGACGCAACGGCTTTTTCCAGGTTGTCGAGAACCGGCAGAAGCTCTTCCGATATGGAGGAAGCCGCATAGCGTTTTGCTTCATCCCCCTCCCGGGCGAGACGTTTTCTAAAGTTATCCGCGTCCGCCACAGCCAGGAGCGCCTTGTTTTTAACGGTTTGAAGCTCCTCTTCCCTTTTCATGAGCTCTTCTTGAAGGTTTTCTATAATTGTCCTGAGTTTTTCGTCGGAACCTTTTTTTCTATTAACCAGTTTTTGTTTTTCCTGTTTTACATCTTCACCGGAGTCAACGTTCGCATCCGGGACCTTCTCTTCGTTATCAGATTCCATATCACTTCCACCATGCTCGTTTTCAAATTCATTTAATGGCTGCAAAGGTTTCTCCTGAAATGGCTCATCGGTTGATTCCGGGGTGGCGCTATCAATGGAAATTTTCAATTTTGCGCCTCATAACTTCGCCCGGCAAGCCTCAGGCTTACCTGCGCGGCCGTGTATGCCACAAGCGCCATTATATGGCCGTAATCCATTCGTTTAAGGCCAATGATTCCGACAGACCCGATAGCCGTGCCGTCTCCTCCATGAAACGGGTGGGTGATGAGGCTAAAGTCCTCAAGCTCTTCAATCTCAGACTCCCCGCCTATGAGAAGGTTGACGCCATTTGATTTCATACATTCATTTAGCAGCTGGGCAAGCTTTTCCTTCTCGTCAAGTGTTCTGAAAAGCGCCTTTATTTTTTGCAGGCTCATCCCGGAGCTTTGCTGGCCGATCAAATTGCTTGTTCTTTTTATAAAGATCGTTTCGTCGGAATTATGAGGAGCCTGATCCTCTATTCCTTCGGCTATCGCCAGGGCGATGGATATAAGTGAATCCATTCGGTTTCGAGCGCTGCTTATTTCGTTTAAAAGTTGAGCGCGTATTTGTTTCAGTGTTAATCCGGAAAACCGGTCGTTAAAATAATTGGAGAGCTTGTCCAGCGTATCCTGGCTAAAGTTTTCTTCTGTGCGCACAAGCTGGCTTTTCATCTCACCACCTACCGCCACCATAACAGACAGTGTCAGCCTGTTTTCAATATGTACGAAATGAACCTTTTTTATCGGTGTGGCGGACCACGAAGTAAGCCCCATTAAACCCGCCTGCATGGAAAGCTCGGAGAGAGCTTCCGTAACGGAGGTGACCATCTCCTTCAGGTCACACGTCTCCTGGCTGAATGTGGCGTTGTGAATATCGTTCTTCTCTTTTACAACCAGCGTTTTGTGGTTAACAATTGTTTCCGCGTATAAGCGATAGCCCTTGTCTGAAGGAACGCGGCCGGCGGAGGTGTGGGGTTGTGATAATAATCCCGCCTGCTCAAGATCGGCCATGACGTTTCTGATGGTAGCCGGACTTAAGTTGAAATCGTATTTTTTGGTAATTGTGCGAGAGCCTATCGGCTCATTTTTTTCTATATAGCTCTCGATCACCGCCGTAAGGACTTCGATCGAGCGGCTATCCAGTTCAAAGCTTCCCATATTCATCCAATACAAACCACCACTGTGTTACAAATATTTTCCATTATGGCCGAAGCGCCACAGGGTATGTCAAGTCTTCCAGCTATACCATCGCCCCGTCAAGAACGCCAATAACGGCCTTGTGGAACATTTCAACAGATTTTTCATGCCCGAAATCCTCCATCCTGTGAAGCTGTGACTCTATAATCTTTCCACGCAAAGCCCTGTCTTCACGGATCAGCCCTATAAGCTCCGCAACGCTTTGCGGCTCCATTCCGGTTATTAATGACCCGCTCCGCCCCATCGTGGCCCGGACACCGGTAGAGGAGTATGCCACAATAGGTATACGAAATCGCATCGCCTCAAGCAAAGGCACGCAAAAGCCTTCATGCCGGCTAAGGCAAAGAAAAACCGAAGCGCTGGCGTAATAATCCCCAAGCTCTTCGTCAGAAACGTTCCCCGTGAAAACTACCTCAGGAAGGTCCATCACCTCCGCCAATCTTTTTAGCGACTTGTAATATGCGCCATTTTCATCATATCCACCAACCAACACCAGCCTGGAATCCTTGTCAACATAGTTGCGATAAAAATAGAAAACCTTGATAAGGTCTTCGTGCCTTTTATTCGGCGCCACACGTCCGACGAAAAGGATGTTGGTCTTGTCATCTTTAAAAGGATTTTTTCCGGCAGGACTTATCTTTTCAAAGTTCAGTATCAGCGGCGCAAGCTTAACCTTGCTAAAACCAAATGATTTAAGCTCCTCCACATTGTATTCAGACACGCCAATAGCAAGGCTTGTCTTTTCGGCAAATTTACACAGGGCCTTGCGAGCGTCATGACATTTTTGCGCCACAGCGTCATCAAAGCCTTCAAAAAAATGGCCGGGAGTGATGTTGTGATACATCAGGATAAGGTTATCGACGTTATCCAAAACGAACTGGTTGACTTTTGACCCCGTGGAATAGTGGTATATGACCCATGTATCCGGGGTCACATCTTTCAGATAATCGAGATAATGTTTGGCAGTCAGTTTTTTATGTGTCTCGTTGGCGTATATCTCGGACTCATACCCCCACCCCCGCAATAGCTTCTGTATTTCGGTCGTGTGGTTTCCGATGGCGTCGCCGTACGAGTAGTTGGGCAACATCTGATGTATTTTCATTACACTTTAAGCCCTTCGCACGCTTTAAGGAGATTTTTGAACCGGGCGCATATCACGTCCCATGAATAGTTTTTCTCGACATAATTTTTACCTTTGGCTCCCATTTCATCCGCCATATCGGGGTTATCCAGAATCAGGTTGACAGCCTCGGCGAATTCCGGGAAGTCGCCATACGCAAACCCTCCGCCGGAATCTGTTATATGGTCGGTGGTAGGCTCACATTTTGAATGTACCAACACCGGCCGGCCCAACCGCCACGATTCCATTATCACAAGTGAAAAACTTTCGTTTAACGATGGCTGACACAGCATTGTAGCGGCCGCCAAAGCGTCATGTTTTGCTTCCGCTGTCACAAAACCCAGGTCGAGCGTCGCGTCTTTTATATCGTCATCGATGGATACCTCGCCTCCTCCTATCAATACAAGCTTAAGGTTCGAGGCCGGATATTTATTTTTGTAGCTTTGAAAATATTCGATTAGTTGAGGCGTGTTTTTCGTAATATCGCGTCGCCCCACGTATAGTATAAATGGATCGTCGCCAAGTTTATGTTGTTCGCGGAACCTTGCGCCGTCCGCCCCGCTTATGGTGTCCACCCCTTCGCCCATCAGGATAGGCTCGCTATACCTCATCCCGTCATATTTTCTCATGGCAAGCCGCATCTCCGCTTTCGAGTTGAAAAGGGCTCCGTTCACCCTGTCGAACATTCTGCGGGTAAGCTCCATATTGGCGTAGCCCTCATCGTGCAGGCACGGGACGATGAAAGATTTCCATGGCGCTATTCTTGTGCCATTCAGGGATATTCCGAAAAGGTACGGCATGAAAAAATAGATTCGTTCCTTTTGGTTGTCGCCAATATATTGATACAAGGTGTCGGAATTTATGGCGTTTTCGGCGTAATCAATCTCTTCTTCAAAGGTGAGCGTCTCTCCGGCCACTATTTTGTTATTTATCGGGACGAATACATCTGTGTCTGTTATGCGCGGAGTGAACCTTCGTACCGTTACTCCATTTATGTCATACACCGCAGGCTCATGCACCTGGTTGTTCCAGTGTGTGGCAAGGTCACGCAAAGTGGTTGTCAGCACTTCCACATCCACGCCTCTAAGGGCAAGGTTCTCCACAAGGCGTTTGCACTGCGTCTCTGCGCCTCCGGTTATATCGGCTCCGTAAAATGGAATAACGAAAGATACTTTCATAAGTTACGCTTCAGTTTCATCTTTTATAGCTTACCTGCTCCGTTTATGCTCCAGGTGTGGGAAGGGCGGAAAACACCAGAGTCCTTGATCTTCGACCGGATGGAAAACTCATACATCTGGTCATGGAAATCATAAGCGTATCCATCCTCCGCATGAACCGCGACAGAAAGGGAATACGCTCCTTCAACAAGATCAAGTTTGTCAAAACTTACGGTCACCTTGCCATCGCCTTCGACTTTTTCAATTTGGATATTCTCTATATCCGTGTTTGAGCCATAGCAAAGGGCTCCGTCCTGTTTGTGGATGGCTATGCCGAATATCGGCTCCAAAACCGTTTTGTTCGCTTTATACTCTATTTCCATCGCAATGCTTGCGCCTGTTGAATAGACGTAACGCTCATTGCCGGATTCGTCGATCATCGACACGTTTGTTATTTCCACTTCGCGGGTTCCCCAGCGGTTTGCCTCTTTGCTCGTACCTTCTCCCTCCACACGCTCTTTTCCCTCGACAAGCGCCGCATTTTCCGTCTCCGCCACCGTGGCCAGATACGCATCGATCACGCGGTTAGGCTTACCGCTTTCCATTATGCGACCTTTATCGAGCCATACCGCTCCATCGCACCATTTTTCTATTTCGGAAAGATTGTGTGATACCAGTAACATGGTTTTGCCAGCCTTTTTAAAACTTTCCATTTTCTCCTGGCATTTGTGGCCGAAAGCTTCATCGCCAACGGCAAGAACTTCGTCTATAAGCAGAATATCCGGGTTGACATGCACCGCGATGGAGAAACCAAGGCGCATGAACATGCCGGAGGAATATGTGCGCACAGGGTTGTCTATAAAATCCTCCAGTTCGGCGAAGGCGACTATTTCATCGAAGTGTTGAATTATTTTCTTTTTCGAAAAACCGAGGATCGACGCATTTATGAAAATGTTTTCACGGCCGGAAAAATCCGGGTGAAACCCGGCGCCAAGCTCTATGAGAGCGGAAACCCGGCCATCTATGATGATTTCGCCATGGTCAGGCCTGTATATGCCAGCGATAAGCTTTAGCAAGGTAGATTTGCCGGAGCCGTTGCGGCCTACAAGCCCCCATGTTTCCCCTTTTGGAAAATCAATGGTGATATCCTGTAACGCTTTGAATATATTATTAGGCTTTTGCTCTGTCCCCGGGCCTTTAAGCTTCCCCAGAAACAGGCTTTTTAAAGTCCTGTATTGCTTTCGGAGGGTTACTTTTTTAAACTCCTTGCCAACTCCCCTCAAGCTTATCGGTGTCATAATTTTTGTTTTCGTGTTTGTTTCATTGGTGGTTCATTCTAATTCATTATGCGCAAATCTTCCAATGAGGTCAAAACGGTAATTTTCGCCATATTTTTGGTATAGCTTGTTATAGTGGCGGCTTTATGTTATATTTCAGATAATTATACACCATGTTTTAACTAACAGCTTTAAGAGGTTCTGGTGGGCGCACCTTGGCGTAAAATACTAAGCGAAATAATTGGGGTGACTCTTGTAGCGTCCACGGTTCTTTTGTGCGTAAGCCTGATCAGCCACAACCCGTCAGACCCTTCTTTTAACAGTTACCTGTCAAAATCCACTACGGTTAGCAATTATGCGGGGATAATAGGCGCCACGCTGTCCGACATGCTCGTGCAATCTGTCGGCGTGATGTCATGGCTTGCGCTGATCGCCATTTTGTATATCGGGATAGCGCTTTGTTCCGGGGTTGGCCCGGTGACCTTTCTGCTATTTATCGGCGGATTCATTCTCATGGTCGGCTCCCTTGCCGGCGCTACCAATATTTCCTGGCCTGCGGATCCTATGTTTTCGGGAACAGCTTCAGGTGGTTTTGTCGGCCGGTTCGTGGCGAAGGAGGTCATGGTTCCATGGTTCTCGATTTACGGATCATACATCATCCTTGCGGCGTTGGCTTTAAGCTCGATACTGTTGGTGACAAGGCTTTCCCTCTCTGAGACGGCTGTGGCTGTGGCAAAATTTTTCTGGAGAGCCCGGGGCTGGGCTGTTTTGGCGGGAAAAATATTTTGGCGCATGGCGAGCTTTGTGGCCAGGATAAGAATCCCGATTTTGATGGAGACCGAAGAGGAACGTAGTATTAAAAAGAAAAAAAGCAAGGTTCGACTAAAAGACAAGAATATGGACGGCGCCGAGATAGAATCACTCCCTCCACCGGACATAGTGGACTTTAGCGCCATACAAGATGTGTCGCCCACGCCACCTAGTAAAGTGGCGAATTCTTTAAAGGATGAGGCGGATTCTTTCCGGCAGGAGATGTTCAGGTTCTCACAATCAGACTACGCGCTTCCAGCCCTGAAACTTCTTGATTCGGCTCCCAGAAGGAAAATTGTACGCAGTTCCAAAGAGGATCTTTTGAAAAGCTCCAAAATCCTTGAAAAGAAACTGCTCGATTTCGGGATAGAGGGCCGTGTAACGCAGGTTTTACCCGGACCTGTCATAACTATCTATGAGTTCGAGCCTGCGCCGGGCATAAAAGTCTCGCGGATAGTGAATCTTTCCGACGATCTTGCAATGAGTATGCGGGCAATGTCCATTCGTATTCTGGCCCCTGTGCCTGGCAAGCCTGTGGTCGGTATAGAGGTGCCCAACGCTCATCGGGAGCCAGTTTATCTGAAAGAGCTTCTTTCAAGTGATGAATACAGGGTATCCGACGCAAAAATACCTTTGACTCTGGGCAGGGATGTGACCGGTCAGCCTATTATCGTCGACCTGGTGCAGATTCCTCACCTTTTGATAGCCGGCTCAACAGGCTCCGGCAAGAGTGTTGGGATCAACGCCATGATCTGCTCAATACTGTATAACGCCACACCCGACGAAGTTAAATTCATCATGATAGACCCAAAAATGCTGGAGCTTTCCATATACGACGGCATACCGCATCTTATAGCGCCGGTTGTCACCAACCCGAAGAAGGCGTCCAACGCGCTTCGCTGGGTGGTCGGCGAAATGGAACGCAGATACGCCATGTTGTCCGAACTTGGCGTGCGCAATATTGATGGTTATAACAAAATGGTGGACGCCAATTTAAAAGAACTTGGTAAAAAAGGTGTTCGCCCTGGCGAAAATGAAGATGGGACAGAAGAGCCGCTGACCGAGCGTCTGCCCTATATTGTTGTGGTTGTAGATGAGCTGGCCGATCTTATGATGGTCTCTTCCAAGGATGTGGAGGACGCGCTGGCCCGCTTGGCACAGATGGCGCGAGCCGCCGGAATACACCTGATTGTAGCGACGCAAAGGCCGAGCGTCGATGTGCTTACAGGGCTTATCAAGGCGAATTTCCCGGCCAGAATAAGCTTCCAGGTTCGGTCCCGCGTAGATTCGCGCACGATCATAGACTCTATGGGCGCGGAAAAGCTGCTGGGCAAAGGGGATATGCTTTTCCTTCCGCAAGGCGCCTCAAAGCTTATGAGGGTTCAAGGCCCGTTTGTGTCCGACGCCGAGATACACCGCGTTGTAAAAGCTCTGAAAAAACAGCTCAACCCCATTTATAACGACGATATCTTAAAACCACGGGTAGAAGAGAGCGAAGCGGATCCAGAAGAGGATATGGACGAGCTTTACGATCAGGCGGTGGAGCTTGTGGCCCGGACGCGGCAGGCGAGCATATCCATGATCCAGCGCCGCTTGAGAATCGGGTATAACCGCGCCGCCCGAATAGTCGAGGCGATGGAGAAGCAGGGGCTTGTGGGCCCGGCTGTCGGCGTAAAACCTCGCGAAGTGTTCGTCCGCGCCACCGACGACGTTGAGACGTACAACTAATCTCTCCGCCAATTTTCCTTTGTCTGTTGTTGCGCCTGTCCATTTTTCTGCTAAGCTTGAAACCAAAACTATTTTAAGGATTGTAGGTTTATATGAGTAAGAAGAAAAAGAGTCCGGCCAAGAAAAGTACTGTAAATCTGGCGATAATTGCTTTTTTGACTATCGTTGCGGTGGCCTTTGCATACATGAAATTAAGTAGCTTTGAGGATGATAATACCGCCGGATTGAAAATACCGAAGCTTTCTGAAGCGGCTTTGACGGGGCAGAAATTGTTTAATAAGAATTGCGCCAAGTGTCATGGCGAAAACGGAGTGGGAACCGATCAGGGGCCGCCTCTTATACATAATATTTACAACCCCGGTCATCATGGCGACTCATCTTTTTACAGGGCCGTAGCGGAAGGGTCCATGCAGCACCACTGGTCTTTTGGTGACATGCCTCCCCAGACGCATGTAGAGGTAGGCGAAGTTACCAAGATCATCGCTTTCATACGTGAAGTGCAAAGCGCCAACGGAATTAAATCGAAAAAACATACTATGTGACGCCTGGCGCCAAACAAAACGCCATTATGCCGCATTTATTATTCAGAGGAGGTAGGTCATGGCAAAAGAATGGGGGACGATAGCTGAACATTTGGCGAAATTCGCCATGGAACAGCCTGTCTTTTTTATTGCGTCGGCCGCCGGGGATGACGATGTGAACATCTCTCCTAAAGGTGTGGCCACGCTAAAAGTTATAGACGAGAAAACTGTCACGTACGCCGACTATCATGGCTCCGGCGCCCAGACGGCCGCGCATATGGAAAAAGGCGGAAAAGCGACGCTGCTATTTGTGTCGTTTGGCGCCAAGCCGCTTATAGTGAGGTTTTATTGTGTCGGCCGGACAGTCGCAAAAGGCTCGGAAGAGTTCAATGAAATACTTGACGCGCATTATCCTGATTTTGATCACAATCATTTCCGTCAGGTTTTTGTTTTCGATGTCTACCGCGTTCAGACGAGCTGTGGCTACGGTGTTCCTGTAATGGACTATGTCGGCGACAGGTCTGACGAGAAATTCTTTAAAGAGCTTTACGATAAATAAGTCGGCGGACCGCTACAATCACAGCTATAAAAAATCGTGGTACCTGTTCCTTTCCGGAATGTTAAGCTTGTCATCTGCGGGGTTTTTTTGGAGAGGTGTCCGAGCTGGTTGAAGGAGCTGGTCTCGAAAACCAGTGTGCGGGTAACCGTACCGTGGGTTCGAATCCCACCCTCTCCGCCATTACCTGGCGACTCCAATTACAATCAGCAAATGAGG
>CAYNDB010000043.1:0-19018 GCA_964395915.1 uncultured Nitrospinota bacterium
GTCTGAATACACGACAAAAACAGCGTGAAATCAAAGAGACGAGATCACACAGGGCGCATAGCAAATTGTTGAGCTGGCGAGCGCAAGGGAGTATACCCTTACGCCTCTTCTTTGGCAGGCAGTCTGCGAACCCGTTTTTTTGGCATGGCGGCAAGGTCTCGATCTACAAGTTCTATCATGGCCATCGGGGCGTTGTCTCCAGCCCTGGTTCCCAGCTTGTATATTCTCGTATATCCACCTGGCCTGTCTTTATACCGCTCCGCAAGCCCGGAAAAAAGCTTTGCGACAACCTTTTTTGTCCTCACATACCCCAGAGCCTTGCGACGGGCCGGCAAAGCGCCTTTTTTGCCGAGGGTGATCATCTTGTCCGCAATGCGGCGAAGTTCCTTCGCCCTGGCAAGTGTGGTCGTGATGCGCTCATACTCCAAAAGCGAAGTGACCATGTTACGGAACATCGCCTTCCTGTGGGAAGGTGACATGTTAAAATGTTTTTTCTTTTTTAAATGTCTCATTGCCTGACTTTAGCTAAAGTTACCCTGGTCGATTAATGCAAACTCTTCCTTGTACTGATCTACGTCCATACCTAGGGAGAGGCCCATTTCGGTAAGTATTTCCTTGATCTCATTCAGAGATTTCCGACCGAAGTTTCTTGTTTTCAGCATCTCGGAGTCACTCTTGGTAACCAGCTCATATATTGTTTTGATATTTGCGTTTTTGAGACAATTGTAAGACCGTACGGAAAGCTCCAGCTCCTCCACGCTCTTGCGAAGGTTTACAGCGGTTTTCATTTTCTCGTCGTTAACCGTCTTAGTCGGCACTTCCAGCTCTTCGTCAAAATTAATGAATATCTGAAGATGGTCTTTCAGGTTTTTAGCCGCCTGAGCGACAGCATCAACGGGCAGTACGGCTCCGTTGGTATAAACGTCCATTATGAGCTTGTCATATTCAGAAGATTGCTCCACCCTTGTCTTTTCAACGTTGAAATTCACCCTTCTCACAGGCGCGTAGACCGCGTCGATCGGGATCATCGCAAGATCCCAGTTAGGATCGCCGTTTTTCTCGGCCGGAGAGTAGCCGCGACCGGTACGAACTATCATCTCAACCTTAAGGTTCACCTTGCCATCGGTCACAGTGGCAAGATGCAGGTCAGGATTTAAAATCTCAATTTCAGAAGACGCATCAATACTAGCGGCGGTTACTTCGCCTTTACCTGAAAAATTAAGCGTTATGACGCGATCTTCTTCACACTCTTTTCGTAATATCAGTTGTTTAATATTCAGAATGATCTCGGAAACGTCCTCTACCACACCGTCTATCGTAGAGAATTCGTGATGCACCCCTTCAAACTTCACCGCAACTACAGCCGCACCTGCGATTGAAGACAAAAGGTGACGACGCAAAGCATTACCGATAGTAATACCAAAACCGCATTCGAAAGGCTCCGCTACAAAACTGGAGAAACTGTCAGTCGCCGTTTTAGTGTCCGTGTCTAACTTTTTAGGTCTTACAAAACCTTGCCACGCCGATATCATAAAACCTCCTTAAAGAAGTAAAATGTGAAAAACATTTTAATTTGTTATTTGGAATACAACTCAACTATAAGTTGTTCCTGCACTGGAAGCTGTATCTGGCTCCGCTCCGGAGCGTCCTGTATCAACCCTTTCATGGTTTCCCTGTCCAGGCTGATCCATTCAGGAATCTGGTCGTCGGAAAGCCGTTCGAACGGCGATATGATCGCTTCAAGCTTTTTACTCTTTTCCCTTACTTCAATAACGTCGCCCTTGCAAATCCTGTAAGAAGGAATGTTCACCCGTACATTATTAACAAGAAAATGACCATGCCTTACCAGCTGCCTGGCCTGCGCCCTACTGGCGGCAAAGCCAAGCTTGTGTATTACGTTGTCAAGCCTGGTTTCCAGAATACGCAGCAAGTTTTCGCCGGTGATGCCTTTTTCCCTGTCCGCCATGGCGAAATAACTGCGGAACTGCTTTTCAAAAGCGCCATACATACGCTTAACCTTCTGCTTTTCACGAAGCTGCATTCCATATTCCTTCACCTTTACACGGGCCTGTCCGTGCTGACCGGGAGGATATGCGCGACGCTCAATTGCGCATTTTTTAGAAAGGCATCTTTCCCCTTTAAGGAAAAGTTTCATACCTTCCCTGCGGCATTGCCTGCAAACTGCGCCAGTATATCTAGCCAACCTGTTCTCCTATGGTTTAATCGCCTACACCCTGCGCCGTTTCGACGGGCGACATCCATTATGTGGAATAGGTGTGACATCCTTGATTATATCTATTTCAAGCCCCGCGGCCTGCAAAGCCCGCACTGCCGCTTCTCGACCGGCTCCCGGCCCCTTAATATATACTTCCACCCTGCGCATACCCATATCCATCGCCTTTTTTGCGGCGACCTCAGCGGCCGTCTGCGCGGCAAACGGAGTGCTCTTGCGAGAGCCCTTAAAACCCTGACTCCCGGATGAAGACCAGGAGACAACGTTGCCGGATGGATCGGTAATCGTGATAATAGTGTTATTAAAAGTGGACCTCACATGGGCGACCCCATTTGCCCCCACCTTTTTTAATTTCTTTTTGGACGACGTAGTTTTCTTTTTCTCAGCCATATTATTTAATTAACACCTTATTTTTTAGCCTCTTTACGGCGACCTGAACCAGCCGTCTTGACCGGCCCTTTTCTCGTCCTGGCGTTTGTGCTTGTTCTCTGCCCTCTCACCGGAAGCCTTTTGCGGTGTCTCAACCCGCGATAACAGTTGATGTCCATCAGCCTTTTGATGTTCAGCTGTATCTCGCGGCGCAGATCACCCTCCACCCGGTGTTGCTTTTCAATTATGTTCCGCAACTGGGTGATGTCCTTATCGGTCAGGTCTTTCACCCTGATATCCGGGGAAACATTGGCGTCCTTCAATATCCTTTTCGCCGTGGTTGGCCCAATCCCGAAAATATATGTAAGCGCAATTTCAATACGCTTGTTTCTCGGTATGTCTATTCCTGCAATACGCGCCATATTATTTCTTTCTTATTCCTTACTGTATTTACCCTTGGCGCTGCTTATGCTTCGGATTCTCACAAATCACCCGAATCACGCCTTTACGCTTGATAACCTTGCACTTATCGCAAATCGGCTTTACAGAAGCCCGAACTTTCATCGCTGCAATCTCCAGAAGAATATTTCTAGCAAAAATCTCGGATCACGAGAAAAATGGTAATTGTACCAGAATAAATCGTAATCTCCAAAACTATTTTAATTAAAAACGCTCAAAACATCATAACCACCGTCTACAACCGCTACGGAATGCTCGAAATGGGCCGACAAGCTCCTGTCAGCCGTCAAAACGGTCCACTCGTCACTCATCACCTCCACATCAGGGCCTCCGATATTTACCATCGGCTCAATAGCCAACACCATGCCCTTTTTCAACACCGGCCCACGCCCCGGAGCGCCAAAATTTGGCACCTGTGGGTCCTCATGAGGCTTCGTGCCTATGCCATGCCCAACAAACGAGGTGACTACGGAATATCCCGCGCCCTCGGCATGGGTCTGTATCGCGTGTGAAATATCCGATAAATGATTGCCGGGAGTGATTTTTTCTATCCCTTTCATCAAAGCCTCGCTCGTGATTCTAAGTAACCGTTGCGCCTCGGCGCCAATCTCCCCTACAGGAAGAGTCTGCGCGGCGTCGCCATAATATCCGTCAAGCTCGGCTCCAAGGTCGAGCCCTATAATGTCGCCTTCTTTGACAACCGTTTTATCGGGAATCCCGTGAACTACCTGTTCGTTTATCGCAACGCAAAGGGTTTTGGGGAATCCCCGGTATCCTTTGAAAGACGGTCTACCACCTAAATCCCTGATAACAGTTTCCGCCTCCTGATCCAGCTCTATCATGCTTATCCCTGGCCGTAAAATCTCCTGAAGGCGTTTGTGGGCGGCTACAACAATTCTATTGGCTTTCCTGATTTTTTCGATCTCACCGCTGGATCGGAAATTTATGGCCATTAACCGCCCAAAGTCGCAAAAACCGCCTCGGTGACCTCATCCATCGAACGGCCACCGTCATAAGAATGATATTTGCCGGAGCTGGAATAATATGACTCGAGAGCGGACGATTGTTGGTTATACACGTCGAAACGTTTCATGATGGTTTCTTCCGTGTCATCATCTCTCTGATATAACTCTCCGCCGCATTGATCGCAGGCGCCATCTATATTCGACGGGCTGTATTCTATGTGGTACATCTGCCCACAGTTTCGACATACGCGTCTTCCTGTGAGCCTTTTCACAAGCTTCTCCGCGTCCACCTTAAAATCCAAAACATAATCGATTTCGCAGCTTAGCGCTTTTAAAGACTCACTTAACGCTTCGGCCTGGGCCATTGTTCGCGGAAAGCCGTCAAGTATGAACCCTTTTGTACAATCCGGTTCTTGAAGGCGGTCGTTTATTATACCGACCACCACTTCATCTGGAACCAGATCACCGGCGTCCATATAGTTTTTTGCTTTTATTCCCATAGCTGTCTTGTCTTTGACAGCCTGCCGCAATATATCCCCTGTCGAAATTTGCGGGATATCATATTTCTCGATTATCCGTTTAGCCTGTGTTCCTTTTCCTGCTCCAGGCGGGCCAAGTAAGATCATTCTCATAATATTTTCCCCTGATAAAGTTTTTTATCTGCGCTTCCTTAATGCGCCCTTCTTAACCAGCCCCTCGTAATGACGCATGACAAGGTGTGATTCCACCTGCGCCATCGTATCCATACCCACACCAACTACAATGAGAAGACCGGTGCCGCCGAAATAAAACGGCACGTTAAGCTGGCTTATCAGCACATCGGGAATGACACAAACCAAAGAGAGGTAAATAGCTCCGGTAAATGTAAGCCTCGAAAGAACTCTATCTATGTACTCCGCCGTCGGATGACCAGGCCGAATACCCGGTATATGCCCGTTCTGTTTTTTGAGGTTGTCAGCCACTTCTGTCGGGTTAAAGATTATCGCGGTATAGAAGTAGCAAAAGAAAAATATCGCGGCGACGTAAATCATTTCGTATACTAACGCGCCGGGGCGCAACATATCCGTCACCACGGATAACCATGGCATCGACTCTCTATCCATAAAGCTAACAATAGTGGCTGGAAACATGATAATAGACGAGGCAAATATGGGCGGAATCACGCCGGACGTGTTCACTTTAAGCGGAAGATGGGATTGCGACCCTGCGTATTGCTTCCTCCCGACCTGGCGTTTGGCGTAATGAATTGAAAGCCGTCTTTGGCTCGATTCCATGAACGTGATCGCCGCGATAACAACACCCATAAGCGCGACAAGCGCGATGATGAGAACCGCGTTGAGCTGCCCAATGCTTATAAGCTGGAATGTCTGTAATATAGCCGTAGGTAACCCAGCGACGATGCCGGCGAATATGATCAACGATATGCCGTTACCTATGCCTCTCTCCGTAATCTGCTCGCCCAGCCACATTAAAAACGCCGTTCCCGCAGTCATGGTAAGCACTGTAATCAGCCTGAAGGTCCACCCAGGCTCCGCCACCGCAAGCTGGCCGCCCGGAGATTGCAGAGACTCCAGCCAAAAGGCCAAGCCGAATCCTTGTATCGACGCCAAGACTATTGTGCCGTAGCGAGTATACTCCGTTATCTTTTTCTGTCCGGACTCCCCTTCTTTTTTTAGTTTCTCAAGGTGCGGAATTACCACTGTTAAAAGCTGGAGGATAATCGAAGAGCTTATGTATGGCATGATTCCCAACGCAAAAATCGTGGCGTTGGAGAAGTTCGAGCCTGTAAACATATCGAAAAACTGAAACATGGTACCGGCCATGTTACGGAAAAAGTCCTCAAGCGCCTGTGTCTCGACGCCGGGAACAGGTATGTGCGACCCGATACGATAGACAAAAAGCATCCCGAGAGTAAAGGAGATGCGCTTTGCTAACTCGGGGACCTTGAAGATCCTTACGAGTAGTTTCCAGACCACTTGTCAGATCACCAGGGCTTTGCCGCCGGCTTTTTCAAGCTTCTGCACGGCGGTTTTGGAAAACCTTGCGGCCTTGACCGTGATGGCCTTGTCCACATCGCCTCTTCCCAAAACCTTCAGCTTACGGTTGGCTCGGATAACCCCGCGTTCAACCAGGGCTTCCGGTGTGATTTCACCCTCTATATCAAGCTTGGCGAGCGTATCGAGGTTAACAACCTCAATTTCCTCGCGAAAAATATTTGTAAAGCCGAATTTTGGCAGCCTTCTGGCGAGAGGCATCTGGCCTCCCTCGAAACCTTTTCTAACTCCTCCTCCAGACCTGCAATTCTGCCCCTTATGCCCTTTACCGCATGTCTTACCCAAGCCGGACCCGGATCCACGACCAAGAAGCTTACGTTTTCTTTTCGACCCTTTGGCTGGTTTTAATGTATGAAGATTCATTTCTTTTTTCGCCTTTGTTACTGGGCCCTGATATCTCTTATAACCTGCGGGTTCTGGATATCTTTCAAGCCTTTTATTGTAGCTCTTGCCATATTAAACTGATTCGATGTGCCAAGCGATTTTGTAAGAATGTCTCGCACACCGGCGGCTTCAAGTATCGCCCTCACAGCGCCACCGGCGATGACCCCTGTTCCGCGGGAAGCGGGCTTTAAGAGAACCCTACCCGCGCCAAAACATCCGGTCACCGTGTACGGTATTGTTGTCTCTTCCAAGTATACGGGGAAAAGATTTTTCTTTGCGTTGGCCACACCTTTTCTTATTGCCTCGGGGACCTCGTTCGCCTTGCCGAACCCGATACCAACCTGCCCTTTTCGATCACCTACAACAACAAGCGCGGAGAAAGAGAAGCGGCGACCGCCTTTGACAACCTTGGCGACACGGTTAATGGTTATAACCTTGTCGACAAGCTCCTTGTCCGCCGCATCGTTCCGGTCATCACGACGACCCTTACGGCCTGGAGTTCTACTTTTCACAGTTTTATTCCTTTTTCACGTATTGCATCCGCGAGTTCTTTTACCCTGCCCTGATACTGGTAGCCATTTCGGTCAAACACCGCCCTGGCAATACCGGCCGCTAAAGCCTTTTCTGAAATAGCGGCTCCAACCCATTTTGCGGAAACCTTGTTCCGCCCCTTCACTTCAGAGCTTTTATCTCTGGTGGAAGCGGACGCCAATGTTTTACCAGCATCGTCATCTATCATCTGCGCGTAAACGTTCTGGTTACTAAAAAATACCGTTATACGTGGCATTTGAGCTGTTCCGTGGATTCTTTTTCTGATCCGCGCTTTTCTTCCAACTCGTCGCCTCTTGATTTTATCTTTTATAAGCCTGTCCATAACTGTTCCCTTAAAGCCTATTTGGCCGCAGTCTTTCCTGCTTTACGTCGAATGCGCTCATCGGAATAGCGGATGCCTTTGCCCTTATAAGGCTCCGGTTTACGCAACGCCCTGATATTTGCCGCGACCTGCCCGACAGTTTCCTTATCCATACCGCTGATCGAAAGCTCTGTCGGCTTGGGCGCCTCAAACTTTATCCCTTCAGGCGGCTCCATCTTTATAGTGTGCGAATAACCGAGGGAGAACTCAAGAACCTTCCCCTTGATAATAACGCGGTATCCCACCCCCTCAATAAGAAGAGTCTTCCTGAACCCGTCCGTAACTCCGGCCACCATATTGTTCAGCAAAGCGCGAACCAGACCATGCAAGGCCCTGCTGGCTCTGCTGTCATCAGGTCTTCTCACCAAAAGTTTTCCATCTTCCTGAACGACGGTTATTACAGGGTTGATGTCCCGTCTAAGGGTACCAAGCTTACCTTTGACTGTAATGGCGACCCCGTCAATTTTCACCTCGACCCCCTTAGGGATATCAATCGGCTTTTTTCCTATACGCGACATAATTGCAGCCTCACCATACGTAGCAGAGGACTTCGCCTCCAACCTTCTCTTCACGGGCTTCCGCGTCGGTCAGTATACCGATATTCGTCGATAGTATCGCGGCGCCAAGACCGTTCAACACCCTGGGGATATCATTTGCACCTGTGTATACACGAAGACCGGGCTTGGAAACCCTTTTCGACCCACGAAGAGCCGGCATGTCGCCACTATATTTCAGATGTATATGGAGTATCCCTTGTTTATCGTCCCTAACAATTTTAAAACCCCGGACATACCCTTCCTGGCTCAAAAGCGCCGCTATCTCAGCTTTAAGCTTCGATGACGGCATACTCACTTTGGCGTGCCGGGCCATGACGGCGTTGCGCATCCGCGTCAACATATCCGCGATCGGGTCACTCATGCTCATATTTTTAAATCCCTTCCTACCAGCTTGCCTTGGTTACGCCAGGTATCTTGCCCTCGAGAGCAAACTTGCGAAAACAGAGCCTGCAAATGGCAAACTTCCGCAAATAGCCTCTTGGACGACCGCATAAACGGCACCGGCTATATGCGCGAACCTTGAATTTAGGTTTCCTTTGCTGCTTTGCTATAAGGCTTTTCTTAGCCACAAATTCCTCCGTTAGTTTCTAAAAGGCATTCCAAGACGCTTCAACAAACTTTTGCCTTCCGCGTCTGTTTTTGCCGTTGTCACTATAGATATATTCAACCCCTTGACCTTCTCGACCTTATCGTAGTCGATCTCGGGAAAAATCAACTGTTCCTTCACACCCAGGGTATAGTTGCCATGACCGTCAAAAGCCTTACCTGAAATGCCTTTAAAATCACGTATACGAGGTATGGCCGCCGTTATAAGACGCTCCAGAAACTCATACATCCTCGCGCCTCGCATGGTAACGCAAATACCGATACTCATGCCCTCGCGCAGTTTGAAGTTGGCTATCGACTTTTTCGCTTTGGTTACAACCGGTTTTTGCCCGGAGATAGCGGTCAAGGTATATTCGCCAAGGTTCATAATTTTGGCGTTTTGTATCGCCTCGCCCAGCCCCATGTTGATAACAATTTTCTCAAGCTTGGGAGCCTGCATAACATTTTTATACGAGAACTCGTCCATCAAAGCGGGAACGACATCTTCTTTATATTTCGTCTTTAAGGTAGCCATTATCTATCTCAAATACCTCTACAATACGTCAAGCATCTCGCCGCACTTGCGGCAAATACGCGCTTTTTTACCATCATCAAGCCTTTTTATCCCTATCCGCACAGGCTTATCGCATTTAGAGCAATATATCTGTACGTTGCTAGCGTTTATTTTCGCTTCGCGTTCTATTATGCCGCCCTGCCGCTGTTGCTGTGTCGGCCGCTGGTGACGTTTTACTATATTCACTTTTTCGACTATCAGGCGGTTCTCGGAAGGAACCGCTTCAAGCACACGACCCTTTTTACCTTTTTCAGCTCCGGCTACAACAACTACAACATCATCCTTTTTTATCCGCATATGCGACTTGACCCCTTTCATAGAACCTCCGGAGCAAGAGAGACTATCTTCATAAAACGCTTTGCGCGAAGCTCGCGCCCTACAGGGCCAAAGATACGGGTTCCAACCATCTCTTTACCATCATCAATAAGCACAGCGGCGTTATTGTCGAACTTTACATAAGTTCCGTTTTTGCGGCGCATTTCCTTTTTGGTTCTGACAACAACAGCGTTTTTCACCATTCCCTTTTTTACGGCGCTATTTGGTATGGACTCTATCACCGACACTTTTACAAGATCACCGATTCTGGCGTATCTTCTATGGCTGCCTCCCATCACTTTAATGCAACGAAGACGTTTTGCGCCCGAATTGTCCGCAACTTCCAAAACCGTACGTAACTGGATCATATCTATAAACTCCGCTTTAGCCTGCGGCCCTTTGAAGGATTTCACCTAAACGCCACCTCTTCAACTTACTTAAAGGGCGGGTCTCAACTATCGTCACACGGTCACCAATCTTAAGCTTGTTTTCCTCGTCATGAACGTAATAACGCTTGCTCCTGGTGACAACTTTCTTAAACACGGGATGCGGGGAGCGACGGTCCACCTTCACAACAGCTGTTTTGCTCATTTTATCGCTAACAACCACCCCGGTCCTTGTCTTTTTATGTACGGTTTTTTCTTCAGTCATTTTCCGATTTCCGTTGTTTCTTTCACTGCTTCAGCTTTCCGCTGGTTGATAAGTGTCATCGCCTTTGCGATGTCACGTCGTGTGTCTTTGAGTTTCGCCGGACTGTCCAGCTGGGCAGTCGCATGCTGAAACCTCAGCTTCATATATGCCACTTTCAGTTCTTCAAGCTTCCGGTCAAGCTCATCGCCCGACATATCACGGAATTTTTCAAACTTCATAATACAAAGCTCCTGTCATCTTTACAAAGATACCGCGTGGCGACCGGAAGCTTGTGAGACGCAAGGCGCATCGCTTCCTTAGCCACATTATGATCCACATCGGAAAGCTCAAAAAGAACCTTGCCCTGTTTTACACGGGCGACCCATTTTTCAGGCGAGCCTTTACCTTTACCCATCCTGACCTCCGCCGGCTTTTTCGTCAGCGGCTTGTCCGGGAAAATACGTATCCACACCTGTCCGCCACGCTTTACATGGCGTGTAATGGCGATACGGGCGGCCTCAATTTGCCTGTCTGAAATAAAGCCTGGCTCCATCGCTTGCAAAGCGTATTTGCCAAAGCTTATTTTTGCGCCGCGCCGGGCAATCCCTCTATTTCGGCCTTTTTGCCGTTTGCGATATTTAACTCTTTTAGGCATTAACATCGCAATTTACTCCCCAGCGCCGTTACGTTTGGTTTTATCATTATTAGAAGCGTCAGCTTTTTTCGAGCCGGGCTTATCATGAGCAAGATCCGCCTTGGCCGCTTCGACAACCTGCTCTATCTGCATCTGACTTTTCATCTTACGTTGTTCCTCAATACGCCTTGCTTCACGGCCAAAATAAATCTCGCCGAGAAACACCCACACCTTGACACCAATTATGCCAAATGTGGTCTTGGACTCCGCTACGCCATAATCGACGTTCGCCCTGATAGTGTGCAGCGGAACCCTGCCTTCCCTATACCATTCCGTCCTCGCGATATCGGCCCCGGCCAAGCGCCCGGAACAGCTGATCCTCACCCCTTTTGCGCCAAAACGCATCGTAGAAATAACCGATTTTTTCATCGCCCTTCTGAAAGCCACCCTGCGCTCAAACTGGAGCGCAATATTTTCGGCGATAAGCTGGGCGGAAAGCTCCGGCTTTCTGACTTCTTTTATATTAAGGAATATCTCACTTCCGGGGATCATCTTTTGCAAAGCTTTTTTAAGCCTGTCTACTTCCTGGCCCTTCTTTCCGATGATTATTCCTGGACGGGCGGCGAAAATGTTTATTTTAACCTGGTTGCCCTTGCGCTCAATCTGCGTGCTGGCGATGCCAGCGTGATACACCCGTTTCTTTATAAATGTGCGGAGCTTAAAGTCGCTATGCAGGTAGTCGGCGTAAGCGGAGCCTTTCGCAAACCAGTTCGACTCCCAATCCTTAATGATCCCGAGCCGGAATCCTACAGGGTGTGTTTTCTGCCCCATTATTTCTTGTCTCCTTCATCGGTTGACTTCTTCACTTTTTTTGTCTTCTCCGCGGTATCTTTTTTCTTGGCGGCGGGTTTGGCCTTCGCTTTAGCCTTTGTTTTTACATCTTTATCATCCGCTTTATCCGCCTTTTTTGTCTCGGTGGCTTTCGTTTCAGCTTTTTTCTTTCCACCGGCCGCTTTCTTTTTTGCGGCTTTCTTCTGGGCCCTTTTCGCCTCAAGAGCCTGAAGCCTAGCCGCTTCCCTCTCTTTAGCTTCGATATCTTCCTTGACAACTATCGTTATATGGCTGGTGGGCCTTCTGATAACGTTCACTCTACCGCGAGCCCTGTGCCTCTGTCTTTTATGAACAGGACCGGCGTCTACCCACACTTTTGCCACATTCAGGATCTCAGGATCCTCAACATTTTTAACCTCAGCATTGGCTACGGCGGAGTTTAACAGCTTTAACATAACCGTAGCGCTTCGTTTATCCGTAAAGCGCAAGATTTTCTTAGCGTCCTCCACTCCCTTGCCACGAATAAGATCCGCCACAAGCCGAGTTTTTCTCGCCGAAATCCTGCCAAACCGTAAGGTGGCTTTGGCCTCGATCGCCTCCATAAAAGCCTTTCTAAATTAGTTCGTTACAACAACGGAAGGGAAATACACACCGCCCCGTCACCATTTTCGAAAAATTAGTAAGTATAGTTATCCGGATTGGGTGTGTCAATATATTTCGCTGGAGAAAGCAAAAAGAATCTTGAGCTACCTTTCATCATAGAAATAAAGCCTTATAAAACCACCCCAATCGCGTTATTTATCGATATCGGAAAAGTTTTGGGCTACAAGAAAAGATTTCTCTTCGCCGTTGCGCAAACCCGCACGTACACGATATACTCAATTTATGAATAAAAGCGTTATTATTCTCTTACTAGCTGTTTGCGTAACAACTACCGCGTTGGCGTGCGCCAAACAAAAAGAACCGGAAAAGAAAACGATGACCACAAGGGAAAAGGCCGAGGCCGTCGGAAAATTCGGTGACAGAACGCTAACGAATAACCTGGAGAAAAACCTGACCGGGATCGTAGACAAAGCCGCTACACATAACGAGGAATTGGATAGGGCCGCAAACCAGTAAACAAACTTCTGGCTTACTCAGGTTAAAAGGTAATTGTTATCCCCGTCCATAAAGTATATCCTTGTGATCTTGATTTACAGGAGCCATGAGGCTTGTAAAATTACCCTAAAGGTTATTTACCGTGATAGATTTGCACACTCACACGCTGCTTTCTGATGGAGAGCTTATAGCTTCGGAGCTTGTCCGGCGAGCGGAGACGATAGGATACCGGGCTATTGCGATAACCGACCATGTGGATTTTTCAAATTATGATTTTGTAAGCGAAAAAATCGCTCAGTTTTGCAAAAATTGGGACGACTCTGGCGTAACGGTGATACCAGGCGTTGAGATTACGCATGCTAAACCGGCGAAAATAGGTGAACTTGCTGAAAAATGTCGTAAACATGGGGCCAAAATAGTTGTGGTTCATGGGGAAACGATTGTGGAGCCTGTGATGAACGGGACGAATAAGGCTGCGATAGAAGCGGGTGTGGATATATTGGCGCACCCGGGGCTTATATCGGACGCGGACGCAAAGCTTGCCGCCGCGATGAATGTGGCTCTGGAAATAAGTGGAAGAGGCGGGCACAGTTTCACCAATGGGCATGTGCTTGCGCAGGCCAGGAGACATGGCGCTCGGATGGTGTTTTGTACGGACACCCATGCGCCGAGGGATCTTATGGATGAAAAGACCGCTATAAATGTCGCAAAAGGAGCCGGAATGACTGATAGTGAAGTGGAAAACATGTTTAAATACGCATCAACGCTTGTTGAACAACTGAGTTAATAAAATTTTCATATGGCCAGATATACAAAGATAGTTAAGAAAAAAGAGAAAACGACGAGTATTTTAGACTCTACCGAATCGGCTAAAACCTGGGTCCAGCACAACTTTTCCACAATCGCCCTTGCGTTGGGAACGGCCCTGCTCATAATGGCCGCCGGGTACGGAGTGGCATACTACCGCCAGACAAGCGCAATGGATGCGCAAACAAGGTTGTTTGAAGCGGCAAACCTGATAGAAGGCGACGCGACCGACAGGTTAAGGGCGGTAATCGAAAGAGGCGGGCCGGATAAAGTGATTCTCCAGGCGCGACTACAGCTTGCAAACTATCTTTTTGACAACGACAAATATAAAGAGGCTTCGGAGGAGTATTCCAGGGCGTCAACAATGGCTGGCAAAGGAACCTTGCTTTATGAGCTGGCGATACTTGGCGAGGCAAAATCCATGGCGCGCGCAGGCGATCTTTCCAAAGCTGAAGCGAAATACAGGGAGCTTTCGGACAACGCTACAAACTATCCTAAAACCGACGCGCTTTTAAACCTTGCGTTCGTCCAGGCTAGCATGGGCAAAAAAGACGAAGCGATAGCCACGTTTGAAAAATTGAAATCGGAAAAAACCTCTGCCGAGCCGGAAGCGTTTTTTGACAACGCGATAAAAAACGTCCGCGAAGGCAAGCTTGAAGGCGTGACGGAGAAAGCCGCCTTATCAGATGGGAAAAAACAGGATTCGGACGGCGCGGTTACCAACCTGAAAATTCATGAAAGCGGCTCCGGCGGACAATAGCTTTACGTTATTCTTGACTTGTCAATCTCACGGGCGCAAAATCACCCGCATTTCAGATAATAAGTAACATCAGGAGCAAAAATTGATTCACTGGTTTGACATTTTCGTGGTGGTATTTCTTGTAACCTCCATTATCTGGTCATATTTCCGGGGATTAGCAAAAGAGGTTTTTTCAATCGCTTCGATTGTCATAGGCTACCTTATGGCATCCACCTATTATGATGACGCGGAGCCTTGGGTGGAATGGTTGATATCGAACAAGTCCACTCGGGAAATAGTAGCTTTCACCCTTCTGTTTTTCGTTACGATTATTTTAGTGGCGCTGTTTGGCTTCTTTTTGCGGCGCATACTGCCTCTGCCCAGAGGTCTTGGAGCGGTAAACCGTATAGCCGGCGCTGGTGTGGGGTTTATAAAAGGCGGCGTCATATTATCCGTGATAGCTTTTCCTTTGGCGTTAATTCCCGGGTTGCAGGATGATTTGATTAAGGAGTCAAGCGCCGCGGTGGCTCTTGTCGGGATAAGCGGAGTAATGCTTGAAAAGCTTGCGCCAAACCTTGCTGCAAGTATTAACGATTCAGGATACTTAAAAAAGAGGCAAACCACGGCTATAGAAAAAGCCCGCAAACAACTCGATAAAATTGTAAAGGAAGTAGAAGAGGTTAAAGATAAAGCGGTTGGGGCGACGATGAAAGCCGGGGAGTTTGCTGAAAAAACAGTCGATAAAATAAAAGATACGACTGGTAAATTAAAGGATAAAGCGGTGGATGTAACAAGTAAAATTACGAGTAAAGGTGAAGAAAACAGATATCCCGATAGCGGGATTACCGAAGCTGATGAAAAAGAGCTGGACCAGCTTATAGAAGAGAGAGAAAAGAATTAACCCGTAAAAGCTCTGTCGCCAGTCCGAGAGGTTGTCAGAGCGCCATGAAAACGGTCTCAAGGGTACTCCCTGAATGCATGAGAAGAGGTGGCACAAGCCGACTTTTTTTGTGGTAGGCGAACGTGACAATTATGGGCAAGAACAAATATACGAGAAATTTCCACGTCTTATGCGGGTCAATCAAATTATTGTTAGGCATTCAGAGATAAAGTGGAATCAATTGTATTTTTACATGGCGGTAGTCTTAATCGGGAAATGTGGATCCCGCAAATTAACGCCTTGGAAAGTGAATTTCATGCGCTTGCAATTGATCTTCCAGGGCATGGCAGGATCATAGACAAGCCATTTACTCTTGACTCAGCCGTGAAAGAAGTGGCGCAATGTATTGAATTAGAAACAACAGGCAAAGCTATCATAGTAGGCTTATCTCTTGGTGGGTATGTCGCTATAGCACATGCAAATAAGCGCCCCGAGCAAATATCCGGGCTTATTTTATCTGGGTGTTGTGTCCAATATTTGGGGCTCATGGGGCTAGCGGCTAAACTTAATGCGGTCCTGTCAAAAATCGTTAGTCAAAAACGTTTTGAAACCAGGCAAAAGGAAATGCTCCGTAAAGTGACATCAAGTAATATCGTGGATGAGATATGTAAAAAAAACATCTCTCTAAAAGGAAGCAGGGAATCGATGGAAGAAGTTATTGGTAAGAACTTTGTTCAAATGCTGAAAAGTTGTGATGTCCCTGTTTTCTTGGTTAATGGAGAAAATGATACATTTAATAGAAAATACGAGTCAAAGCTTCTTGTGGGAGCAGGCAATGTATCGCTGGAGATTATTAAAGATAGCGGACATTTGTGTAGTTTAGAAAATCCTGTTGTTTTTTCAAATTTAGTCCGTGATTTTGCAAATGGAATTCATGCCTAACAATCACATCAGCGACTGGAAGCTGCAAAGCTAAGCAGTTGACAGTCTGCTGGATGTGAGGCGTTATGTTTCAAATGGTAGTCTGTGAATTTAACTAAGGTTAAAAAGATATCGGTTGTTAAAAATTCCAGTGTAGGTAAATCTACATTTATGATAAACGTCTAATTTCAGGTGAGCAAAAATGTTTAAAACTGTTGAATGGAGAGGCGACGCTGTCCGGCTTATCGACCAGCGTCTGCTTCCTGGCGAAGAGAAATATCTCGATCTGAAAACATATGACGAAGTGACAAAAGCAATAAAAGATATGGTGGTGCGGGGCGCTCCCGCTATAGGTGTCACAGCCGCCATGGGGGCCGTATTAGGCGCAAAAGCCATTGAGACCTCAGACTCCGCCACATTCATGGAAAAGTTTGAAGAAACGTTAAAAACACTCGCCTCCGCCCGTCCCACAGCGGTGAACCTTTTCTGGGCTGTGGAGAGAATGCGCTCATTCGCCATGGCAAACTCGAACGGCTCTGTGGCGGATTTAAAGGTAAAACTGGAAGAGGAAGCTATTCGGGTGTACGAGGAAGACCTCGCCATAAATAAAAAGATGGGGGAAAACGGAGCTGAAGCGCTGGATGACGGCGACACTGTGTTGACCCACTGTAACGCCGGAGCGCTGGCCACAGCGGGAGATTACGGAACGGCCCTCGGTGTCATCAAGGCGGCGCATCTTGCCGGAAAGAAGATAAAAGTGTTCGCCGACGAAACCAGGCCGTGGCTTCAGGGAGCGAGGCTCACAGCGTGGGAGCTTATGAAGGAGAACATACCTGTGACGCTCATCTCGGACAACATGGCCGGGCATAGCATGAAAAAAGGGCTTATAGACAAAGTGGTGGTCGGGTCGGACCGTATCGCCGCCAACGGCGATATCGCCAACAAAATTGGCACATACACTGTGGCTGTGCTGGCAAAACGCCATGGTATCCCGTTTTATGTGGCGGCCCCAATGTCCACCATAGATTTCGATACTGAAAACGGCGACCTGATACCGATAGAGGAACGTGACCCGAGCGAGGTGACAAACGTGATGGGTGGGCTTAAGATCGCCCCGGAAGGGGTAAACGTATATAACCCTGCCTTTGATGTGACCCCGAATGAGCTTATAACAGGCATAATCACCGAAAAGGGTATTGCCAGACCTCCATTTGTCGAGTCCCTCAATGAATTTCGAAAAAAGCTTTGAGAGGTTGTGACAATCCGACTTTTTTTGATAACTCACTGAAAAACAACCTTGCGATGTTGTTTTGGAAGACTTTATTGAATCATTTGAAATTTTCATTTACAATGTGATTTTGGTCGTCTCTTGCAATTAAACGGTTCAATTTGATCTTATTGTGAGAAGGCCAACCACCTTTAAGGGCATAATATTTTGAAAAAAACCTTGGATGACAGGGAATTACCGAGCCTTACGTTTAAAAGCCATCATCCGGACTCGAGTAAGGAAATAACGCTGGACCTGCCGATTATCAACGGTGGAATGGGTATCGGCATCACCGGGCCTACCTTGGCCGCCGCTATCACCAACGAAGGTGGCGGTGGGGTTCTCACTGGCGTGGCTCTTGGATTCCCGTTCAAAGAAGTGCTGGGCAAATATAAAGACGAAAAACCTTACGACGCCAATAGTCTGGCCATAACGGACTGGATCCGCGAAGCCAAGGCAAAAAACGGCGGCGGATTTGTCGGTGTGAATATAATGGTTGCGCTACATGACTTTAAGGAGCTTGCGCACGCATCAGCAAAAGCCGGGGTAGACCTTATCGTCGCCGGGGCAGGCCTGCCCATGGTGTTACCGGAGATCGTGGCCAAGTATCCGGACACTATGATAGCTCCGATCATCTCATCCGTAAAAGCGGCCAGGGTAATGATCCGGCGATGGGTTTCCCGAAACAGGCCGCCTGACGCCATTATATTCGAATCAATACATCATTCCGGCGGCCACCAGGGCAGCACGGTCAGTGAAATAAATGAAGGCAAGCATAAACCGGAGGAAGTGATCGCCGGGACAAGAAAACTGCTGGACGAACAAGGCCTGCACGATATCCCTGTCATATCAGCTGGCGGGATATGGACCAAGGCGGATATATTACGCCATCTTTCCTGGGGCGCGCAGGGAGTGCAGATGGCTTCCCGATTCCTGTTGACCAACGAGGCTGGAGCCGAGTTTGGGGGGATAAAAATGTTTAAGAAACTCTACATGGAAAATAAGAAGCCGACTATTCTGGAACGCAGCCCGGCTGGTTTCCCCGGAAGAGCGATTGAAACACCTTTCTCAAAAAGATTCGCGCTCTCAAATAAGGATATTAAGAGCGAGCCGCACGAATGCCCGGCCGCCTGCCTTATTCCTTGCGACAAGAAAGATTCGGTCTACTGCATATTAAGCCACCTCACCGAAGCTTTGAAAGACAACTATGCGGAAGGGCTTTTCTTTGCCGGCACGAACGTTGGCAAGATTGATAAGGTAAAAGAGATTCTGTCTGTAAAGGAGCTTATTGGTCGCTTAAGAAATGGTGAGCCTGTTCAGGCCGCCGACGCCGCCGCAATTTAAAGGCTCCTCTCCTTAAGATTAGTTATTTAATTCCCTTCCCACACTTAGCCGCTGCGGTTGTCTTCCTTCCAAGCTTATTCGGCCCTACCATCAGCTCTATTGGTTTATAATTATGTTCCGGTCACATAATTGTTTTATGACGTTAACGGGCAATAGATGCAATGAGCGATAGACCACGAACAATAGGTGAGCTTAGGGGCTCAGGATATCAGGTCCTCCCGGTAAAAGAGGAGCTTGAGCGAAACCTTATTAAAGCCATGAGGTCTGGCGAAGAGCTTTTCCCGGGGATACAGGGTTATGGCGAAACGGTAATTCCACAATTAATAAACGCCATCCTTTCCCATCACGATATAGTTCTGCTTGGAGAAAAGGGACAAGCTAAAACCCGTATAATGAGGTCGCTGATACGATTCCTCGACGACGAGATCCCTGCGGTCACAGGCTGCGAAATAAATGACG
>CAYNDB010000044.1:0-18971 GCA_964395915.1 uncultured Nitrospinota bacterium
CGGACGATCCTTCACAAAGCGATGTCTATCTTGCGGCGCGCAATTTCACAGAAGCGATGCACGGCGACAGGGTGGTGTGCAGGGTGGAGGATACACGTTCCGACGGAAGGCGCGGGGGAAGCGTGATACGGATACTGGAAAGAGCGCGGGACACTATTGTCGGCTCTTTTGAAGAAGTGCGCGGCGCCGGATATGTCGTTCCGTTCGACCGCAAAATAACCCAGGATATGTTTATTCCACCGGGTGAAACCATGAACGCAAGGCGTGATGACGCTGTCATAGCCAAAATAGTCGACTACCCGTCTAAGTCGAGCCGTTTCCAGGGTCGTGTTATTAGGGTATTAGGGGATAAAGAATCTCCGGCTGTGGAGATAGAGATAGCCGCGGCAAAACATGACTTGCGCACAAGGTTCCCTCGGACGGCGGCAAAAGAGGTGGAAAAGCTGAAACCGCCATCTGCAAAAGATTATAAAAAAAGAATCGACCTGCGTGACAGGCCGATAGTGACAATAGACGGGGAAACCGCCAAAGACTTTGATGACGCTGTGGAGGTCGAAAGGTTAAAAAACGGCAAATGGATACTCAGCGTCCATATCGCTGACGTGTCTCACTATGTTAAGGAAGACTCGGCCCTGGATAAAGAGGCTGTCATGCGGGGTGTTTCCGTCTACTTCCCCGGAACGGTGATACCGATGCTCCCGTTTACATTGTCAAACGACCTTTGCTCGCTCAACCCCAAGGTCGACAGGCTGACGTTAAGCTGCGTTATGACCATAGACAAAAGCGGAAAAGTAGTGGACTACAAAATTGGCGAGTCTGTCATTCGCTCCGCGGAACGGATGACATACACCGCTGTCGCCGCGATATTGGAGAAAAATGATAGGGCTACAATGAAACGGTATGACTCGCTTGTAAGCCATTTCCGCGACATGGAGGAGCTTGCGTCCATACTGAAACGGCGTAGAAATAAAAACGGAGCGATAGATTTCGACCTGCCGGAGCCGGAAATAATACTGGATGTCACTGGCAGGCCGGAAAACATTATCCTTGCAGAGAGGAACGTGGCGCACCGTATCATAGAGGAATTTATGCTGACGGCAAACATGACTGTGGCGTCGCACATTCTCGATTCCGGACAGCCTGGCATTTACCGCATTCATGACAACCCGGACCCGCTCAAAATAGAGGCTTTCAAGGAGTTCGCGGAAGCGTTCGGTTTCCGTTTTAAAAAGTCTGAAAAAATCACTTCGAAAAAAATGCAGGAAATTTTGAGTTCCGTTTCCGGCAAGCCGCAGGAAAAGCTGATAACCCACGTCCTGCTGCGCTCCATGAAGCAGGCCAGGTATTCGACGAATAATATCGGCCATTTCGGCCTGGCGTTCGACCATTACACACATTTCACAAGCCCGATACGGCGTTACCCGGACCTTGTGGTACATCGCATATTAAAAGACCTGATACAAAATAAAAAGCGCAACAAACTATGGGTAGATACCCTGAATGAGATCGCGGATAAATGCTCTACGCTGGAACGCTCTGCCGATGAAGCGGAAAGAGATATTCTCAAGCTTCACCAGACAAGATATATGGCTGACCGTTTAGGGGAAGAATTCGATGGCATCATTTCCGGCGTCACCGCTTTCGGATTTTTTGTGGAGCTTATAGAGGCTCCGGTGGAAGGGCTTGTGCGGATTGCGTCCATCCATAACGACTATTATGTTTTTGACGAGAAAGCCCATGCGCTGATCGGCGACAGGACAAAAAAAACGTATCGGCTGGGCGATAAAACACGCATAAAAGTGGTAAACGTTTCCATCGAGCGACGCCAAATAGATTTCGAGCTGATATCGACAACCGGCGCCAAAAGCAAAAAAACGGCTCCAGCGAAAAAAGCCCGCACAGGAAAACAAAAGAAATCGTCGGCAGCTAAAAAATCCGGCCAAAAGAAACCAGGGATAGCGTCGCCAGGGAAAAAAACATCCCGTAAAAAACAGGTAAAACCGCCTAAAGCAGGTAAAAGGGGGAAGAGGTAATTTGCTCTTGACGTGTCCTACGATCCTTTTTAAACTCCTCAATTCAGGTTAATATAGGAAAATTATGAACAAAACACGCTCACTTTATCTTTTATCGATAATACTAGTCTCCGCTCTCATTACATCTGGTTGCGCGTCATCAGATGAAAAAAAGAGCGAAGCGGTTAAATCCCGAAGCGATCACAAGGATAGAGGAGTCTCCCCTATAGGATTGACAAAAAGCCCGGCAAGCCCCATCTCCCCGGCGGACGCAAGCCGTACGACACTGAGTCGTCCAAAAGTTGTCAAAGTTCAGGAATTTGGGAAAAAACAGGGAAACAAAAAATATTTCGATGTTGTTGATGAACGCACGCAGACAATGGAGTCCCTGTCTCCCACTGTTGACGAGTCCGCACGGCCGACCAGGGTTGTCACTTTCGACAATAACACGGTGCAAAAAGATTATCCTATTCGTTTCGGCTCCGCATGGGACAGGGCCCTGGAAGCGCTTCTGGAATTGCCATTGACTACGGTAGACCGCTCCAGCGGAGTGATTATCACTTCATGGATTTACGATGACAAGGATAACCCTAGTGAGTTTTTATCATTAAACCCATTCTCGTCAAGCGATGTGAAGGTCCGTTATAAATATACTGTTCGAATTCTTGATCGCGGAAGCTTCACACAAATCAAGGTCATCCCATTTGCGCAGACCTTGAAAAGCTCAACATGGACACAGGCCAAGACCGATATCGTTGTCACAAACAGCTTGTTTGAAAGAATAGAGCTGGAGCTCAGAACGCCTTTGACAACGGACAGGTTTTAAATTAGAAACTGGTAATAAACAGCAGTGAAAATACGCCGTCTTCGGTCAGAATATTTTTGTCAATTCCGAAAGCCGTATATTTAGAAGCGAGCGTCATATTGTTCGCTATATTGACCCAGGCGCCGATCGACGCCACTTTTCCTTTGGCGACTTCGTTGCCGTTGATTCTTTTATATGTCCTGTAATCGGCGCTAAGCCCAAACAGTTGCTTGATGCCAACCTGCGCCGCGGCGCTGAATCCATCTAAAATATCGCTGTCGCGTTTGACCAAGGCGTTTTCCTTGCCGGTGTTCATATACATCGCCTTAAGATCCAAAGTAATATCACCGATCCGTCCGGCTATTTTTGCATCCAAACCGTATGTTTTCGGGTCAGTCGCTTTTTCAGTCGATTCAACTCCCATTGGATTAAAACGCTGGACGGCGCTGGATGTGCCGAATACTCCAAGAGCCATGTTAAACCCGCCAAGTTTCGGTGTGTATGCTAACCTGTACCATAAGGAAAGATCGGACGCATTATTACCCTGGGTTTCGTTGGTTAGGTTGTTGGAAAGACGCATGACGCTTAATCCGGCGAAAAATGATCCGCCGTCAATATAGCTAGATAAACCGGTAAAACTGTCTAATTCGCGATTATCCGTATTTCCGCTACGATTATTTACATTTGTGCTATGGGAACGCCCGGCCACAGGGCTGTTTCGAAGCTTCGATATATCGCTCCAAACAGAATCCGCCCATGTCGTGTGTATGGATATACCGGTTTTGAGATCCTCGCTTATCGGAGCGGAATAAACGGATTCTTCAGGAAGAACGTTTGATAAAAGAGAAGTTTCCTTCAGCGATTTTGTTGGTTGCGTATGGCAACTGAAACATGAAACGCCCGATTCTCTGGCAAAATTCGGCATAGCGGAACTGTAGCCCGACGTCAATACGATAACAACGGCGCTAACCGCTATTATCAAAGCCGAAAATGAAAATTTACGCATCATACCTGTATTCTATAAGAAAATAATCCTCCTCTGTATACAAGGAAAACCTACGAATGTCAAGTGATATTACAACTTACGTAGTTTATCCAATTGAATAATAAGATGTTAGATATTCGGGAGACGTTCCGGGGCGATGAAAAATAATTCTCATGATTTCCTGATGGTTGGGGGTAAAATCTCCAGGATATTCGATTTAAAATCATGTCAGAAACCTGCAAGCAGCAATAGCGTAAACTTGGCGTCTTTACCGCCGACCTTATCCTTGTCGCCTCCAAACAGTGTATATTGCGGCTGTATATGGATATTTTCCGCCAAATTTATCCAGCCGCCAATTGTCGTCGCCGTCTCATAGACATCGGAGTATCCGCTTTTGTCGGTGTAGCTACGGTAAGCGAGTGATACGCCATAAGTTTTGCCAAGGCCGAGTTCCGCAATGGCGCTGACCCCGTCGGCTTTTTTATACAGGTTGCTGACATTTGGATCCAGCGGGTCATCACTCCCTGCTGACACATACATAAGCTGCGTTTCCAGAGTCATGCCGCTAATATTGGTTTGCAACTGGACATCCACGCCGAAGGAGTCGGCTTGCGCCATATGATCCACATCGTTATTGCTTGCGCCGATACATTTCGCGCATTTTGCATCGCCACTTGAGCCAAAAATACCGATCATCAAGTCCACATCACTAAACTTTGGCATAACCGCAAACCTGAACCAGAACGCCATATCGGTAACACCGGAGCCAAGCGAAGTGTCTTGCGCCTTTTCTGGAGACCAGAGTCCAACCGACCCAAAAAATATTTTGTGTGATATATATGCTGTAAGTCCGGTAGCCGCCCCTGCCCCTACCCCGGTTTGTTGAGCGATGACCGTCTCGTTTCTATTTTCAAGCGGGCTAGACAAACGCGTAACGCCACTGTTAAAAATGTCCATCCCAAATGCGGGACTTAAAGAATCGGTAGAATAAATCGACAAACCTAATCTGGCGCTACCTGTCTTCATGGTGAGAACCATCTTTCCAGAAACTCCGGCATCACGAAACCCAACGATAAACCCAAGGTTTTCGACCACGCGCCCGCCAAGCCAAAGCGCCGACTCTTCGGAGATATCCACTCCATCGGAATCGGAATTTTTTACCACACCCCCGGTTTTCGCTTCTTGTATCGCAATATATCTGGCTTTGGGAATGAGGCTTGCCCGTGAAAGCAACAGGGTTGAGATCGCCGCGTTTTTCAAATCTTCTGAAACGTCGGTATAACCTCCCAGCTGGAAGTCGCGCCCGAATGCATTAAGTTTAGGGACATGTTGATAATGACAGGTTGAGCATGAAACTTTCATTTGCCGGGAAAAATTCGGCATGGCAGAGCTTTCACGCGGCGTAAAAAATACGCATGAGACAAATATAAAAAGCGCAAATGAAAGCGCGGACGCTATTCGTATGGAAACAATGTTATTCCATGGGGAGCTTGATGCGCGCAAACAACCACCAGGCTTGATAAGGAAGCGAGCCCACTCAAAGTTCATACGCGATAGTCAGAAAAAAGGAATTTGTATTTATGCCAGGGACAAAACATGAATACAGCATGAGTAGAAAGAAAGCGAAATCTTTGATCGCACACCCCCTGCTTGATCATGTCAGCCCAGCTATTTTTCCTGACAATAATAGCATAAAGTTACAATTGCGGATATTTTATGTTGGAGCGGCTGACAGGTTTTTAGTGCGTACTTTGTGGTGTCTATAAGTCAATTTGCCTTCAGGTTTCAAAGGTTCCCGCCGCGCTTTTTCCCGTTGGCCACTAATTATGTCATGGCCTCCACCAGGTTATTTTTGGCGGAGGCCATCAATACTGTTTGTCACGAAAAATCTTGTCAGAAGCCTGCGAGCAGCATTAACGTAAACTTGCTGTCCTTGCCTCCAACCTTGTCTTTATCCTTTCCAAACATTGTATATTGAGGCTGGACATGCAGATTTTCAGCTATGTTTATCCAGCCGCCAATAGTTGTCGCCGTTTCATCAAGATCAGCGCTTCCGCTTTTGTCGGTATAATTGCGGTAAGCAAACGACAAACCGTAGGTATCGTTAATACCGAGTTCCGTAATGGCGCTGAACCCGTCGGCCTTTTTATACAGGTTGGTCGTGTTGGCGGCCGATGGAGCATCGTCACCGGCGGACACATACATGGCCTGAACCTCTAAAGACATTCCGCCTACATCGGTTTGCAACTGCATATCCACACCGAGAGAGTCTGTCTTTCTTGTCTGGACCAGGCCATTTGCGTCTGCGCCCATACAATCGACGCATTTAGTTTCACCTGTTGTCCCAAACACGCCGACCATCAAATCCATGCCGCCAAGGCTTGGCGTGAATGCCAGCCTGTACCACACAGACATGTCAGAGCCGGTATCGGTAGGGCCGTCATTGCTCTTGAAAGATGGAGCCCATAATCCGAGTCCCGCAAAAAACATTTCGTGCCCGACATAAGCGGTAAAACCGGTCGCCTTTCCAGCTCCGACTCCTGTCTTTTGCGCAATGATCGCCCCTTTCCTGTTTTCAAGCGATCTTATAGAACGCAAAATGCCTGTATTGAAAAGCTCCATTCCATACGCAGGCCCCAATGCGTCGGTTGAGTAAATGGACAAACCAACTTGCGTGTTTCCAACGGGCGCAGTGAAAACTACTTTTCCTGCCGCCCAACCGCCTGGAAATTCTATGGCAAACCCGACATTATTGGCCGCGCGACCGGCAAGCCAAAGAGCCGCTTCATCTGGAAGCTGCCATTCTCCTCGATCAGAGCCGCTATCCACGGCCCCACTCGATGTTGATTTGGTTTTGGCGTATTTGGCTTTGAGAACAAAGCTGACCCGCGAAAGGAGCGGAATAGAGAGATTGTCATCTTCAATAAGCTCTCCGGAAACATCGGTGTACCCGCTGAGCTTAAATTCGCGGCCAAAGGCATTAAGTTTTGGAATGTGCTGATAATGACATGTGAAGCACGAAGTGTTCATCTGCCGGGAAAAACTCGGAATGGCCAAACTTTCTCTTGGCATCAACAAAACAATAAAAAAAATAAATATTGGCGCTAGTGAAAATAAAGATGTCTTTCGCATAATAAAACTCCTCTGCGGTTGCAAGCTTTAATAACGGATTCCGGCGCAAAAACGGCGCTCTATATTTGCGGAGAAAACGATTGCGCACAAAATATAGAGGAAGAAAAATAAGGAAAGTAAATCGTATCTGTACTTAGAACAGAGCATCGACATTGCCTCATGGATAAGACGATTAATCCATAATTAATATCGGGCCAAATAGTAAATATGTCAAGTAAAACAGGGATGTTAGCTATCCATAACCACTCCTGTATATGCCCCGCAAAATCCACATTTTCCCCCAATAATGTTAATTTCAGGAATGGAATACCCAGAGCGCTCGATAACAACTTTTCCACACTCTGGACACCTTGTCTGGCTATGACTGTCGGACATTATATTGCCGACATAAACATGCTTCAATTTTTTAGATGCGATATCCGCCGCATGGTAAAGAGTGTCGAGCGGTGTGGCAGACGCCGTTTGCCTGTAATCCGGGTGGTACCTTGAAAAATGGAGCGGGATCATAGGATCCAGCTCAGCTAAAAAATCGGTAAGTTTCTCGAACATCTCGTCACTGTCGTTTAGCCCAGGTATCACAAGATTGGTAATTTCAATGTGAGTTGAGCCGACAGAACGCTTTACCGTTTCCAGCACAGGATCAAGCTTCCCGCGACATGTTTTTTTATAGAAAGTTTTGTCCATAGATTTTATATCTACATTCATGGCGTCTATCCATGGCAAAATTTCCTCAAGCGGCTCCCGGTTTATCATGCCGTTTGTCACTAGAACATTTTTAAGCCCTTTGGCCCGAATCGCCTTTGCGGTATCCAGTACGTATTCAAACCATATAAACGGCTCTGTGTAGGTGTAGGCCACTCCAATACACCCTTCATGATCCGAAAGCTCCACCGCTTTTTCCGGGGAAAGATATGTCACTTGAGCTTCCTCCTGCGATATGTAATAGTTCTGGCAAAAATCGCAACGAAGGTTACATCCATTCGGGCCGATAGATAATATTTTTGTCCCGGGATAGAAGTTGTATAAAGGTTTTTTCTCTACAGGATCGATGTTTATTGAAGTTGTAAGGCCATAGTTTACCGCATACAGCTCCCCGCCGATGTTTTCCTTGCCGCGGCATATGCTCGTCTTCCCTTTCGGCAAAACACAGTTGAACGGGCAAAGCAGACATTGCACACGCCCTTTGTCAACTGGTTGCCAATACGAAGCCGGATGAGGGTTTGTTTCTGCCGCTCTCATGTCAGCGTATTCCTTACGTCATGGTCTATGTGTCTTTGCCGTAGGCGTCCAATACTTTAACACCACGTTTTTCAAGATCCCGCACGATAGGTTTTACAGGACACGAGTCGAGACGTATATGACATATCTGCCTGTGGCCCTCGCCTCCAGGCGTGGCTGAATAACTTAATATTTTAGCTTTATGGTGGTTAAATGTGTAAAACAGGGCGTCCATATCATCTATTTCGTCAAGGAACTCTACGTCAATCGTCGACGAAGACTGTATCGATTGCAACATCTCCACGAAAATCCCCAGAAGATCGCCTTTGCTGACAATCCCGCCCAGCTTCCCACTGTCCATCACCGGCAACGCGCCTATTTTAAGCCTCAAAATAAGTTTCACAGCGTCGGTCACACTCATGCCAGGATCTGCGGTAATAACTCCTGTCGTCATCAGATCCCGCACTTTGAAGTCGGAAAGTTTAGAAAATTTGTTTTTTGCGCCTTTCAATGTTTTTCTGGGAATGATGGCCTGCCTCAAGTCGCGATCGGAAAGCATGCCGACAAGCTTTTGGCCTTTCATCACGGGGAGATGGGCAAATCGTCCTTTCATCATCTTGTCGTGAGCGCTTTTAACGCCGCTGTCAGGGGCGATGGTTACTACCTTGCGTGTCATTATTTGTCCTATATGCATCCTGAGACCCTCCTGGAAAGTATAATCAACCCCTGGTACCCTTCATTCTATTCACGCCCCGTCAAAATGGTCAATCCAAAACGCCATCAAAAGAACGTCACATCGCCAAAACGATTTTTTAGCAAAGAAATCATGGACATTGGAACTTGTCGGACATTTTGTCTTTCAGTAAATATTGTTACGGTTTATACTGTTGCCGGTAAAAAGTAATTGACATCATATTAAAGGATATAAAGTTAGCGGGTATGCCTGACGCGCTAAAAGACGAGCTTCAAAACATTGTTCGGCTGACCGGAAACGTTACAGACGCTTTCACAGCCGCCCTTTTTCTTGCGGATACACAGCATGACGACATGCTTACGCTTCGAGCGTATCAAACCCTTTCGGAAAGCATCATACCCGACGTAGAGATTCCAATAGGGCGCGGGCTTATCGGTTGGGTCGCTAAAAACGAACGTCCCACTCACGCCACAAATTTTGACAGGGACACAAAAACTCTTCAATTTTATTCACAGGACGAGGAAATCAAGTCTTTCGCCGCAGAGCCAATTTTTGACGGCGACAGGGTTATAGGCGTCCTCTCTATAGACAGCAAACGTCAATATGTTTTTACCGATAAAGTGTTAAAAATTCTCCGTGATTTTTCGGTGGCCATCGCAGGTGTAATTACTCAGGGCAAACGCAGGATCGAGCTCGACTCCGAGGCGGTGGCGTTTGAAACTCTGGCGGATTTGGTTGACAAAATAACAACTTGCGAAAATTTTACAGAGCTTACCAATACGCTCATGTTGAACCTCTCAACTCTCATTCCGCACGATAACATATACATTGCTGTTCGCTCCCATGAAGAAGACAAGTTCAATCTCGTTAACGCGACACCTCATGAGACAAATGGCTTCACGGAGGTGGACCTGCCTCTTACCCATTACAGGCTCGGCTGGGTTATCCAGCAAGGAAGAGCCTTTTACCTTCCCGATATCGGCGACGCTCCTGTCGCTCCAGGCGAGGAGGCGGAATGGGGTTCATTTATCGGAGCGCCCATGATGTCGCACAATACTGTAACCGGAGCCATAGGGCTCGTGTTACGAAAAGCGAACTCTTTCCGGCAGGTAGATGCAAAGTCTCTGTCAATTTTGGCGGCCGCCTGCTCTTCGGCTTTCGCGAACCTGCAGTTAAAAAATAAAATGCGCAAGGCGGCCTTGAAAGATCCGTTAACCAATACGGTGTCACACCATCACCTCCTTGAAAGCCACGGCAGACTGAAAGGCGAAGGGGCGGTTATTATGGTCAACATCGCCGGGTTCACAAAAATAAACTTGAAGCTTGGAATGGGGGGTGGTGAGGCTGTGCTTGTTGACACCGCCAACAGGTTAAACGAAGTAGTGGGGGACGGAGGCATCGTAAGCAGATTTTATGGCGACCGGTTCATAATTTTGCTAAGGGATATTTCCAAAAACGACGTTATGGAAAAAATACACGCCGTGGAAGAAGCGATAAGCGGGAAGCCATTTGCATATAAAGGATACGAGATACATGTCACCACGGCAATCGGAGCCACAAGGTTTCCCTTGGACGGAAAAAATGTCGAAGACCTGATGCTTAAAGCCCAGGCGGCCGCTGAAAAGGCAAGAGTATCCAAAACCTCCAGGATATCGCTTTACGGTGAGCCTGAGATGGGCCAGACGGCCCGTCTACGTGTTATAGAATAGCCTGTATGTGGCTTAAAAGCTTATCAAACTTCTCCCGCGCTGACCTCGCCATGGACCTTGGCACGGCAAACTCCCTGGTATACTCCAAAGGGGAGGGAATAGTCTTGAACGAGCCGTCGGTTGTGGCGCTGTCGAAAACGACGAGACAGGTTCTCGCTATTGGATCTCCCGCCAAGGCCATGTTTGGCAAAACTCCGGACGATATAGAGGTTGTCCGGCCAATGAAAGACGGCGTGATAGCCGATTTCGACTCAACCAGAAAAATGGTGTCCCACTTTATAAAATCTGTCCGCAAGGGGCGATTTATGCGGAAACCGAAAATCATCATATGTGTCCCCTCTGGAATAACCCAGGTAGAAAAAAAAGCTGTAATTGATTCCGCTCTCGCCGCTGGTGTGCGTCAGGCCATTCTTGTGGACGAGCCTATGGCGGCCGCTATCGGGACTAAAATGCCGGTTGGCGAATCTTGCGGCAACCTTATCGTGGATATCGGAGGCGGCACTACCGAAGTCGCCATCATATCGGTGTACGCGAACGCTTATACCGAATCGGTCCGGGTGGCCGGTGACGAGATGGATGAGGCGATGGTTAGGTACATAAGACAAAACTACAACCTGGATATCGGTCTTCTCGAAGCGGAGCGAATAAAAATGGAGATCGGCTCGGCATATCCGCTTCAAAATCAGGTGGAAACCGTGGTCTCAGGTAGAGATATCAAAAACTGGATGCCGAAGACCGTTACGTTCACAGATGAGGATGTGCGCGACGCTATCGAAGAGCCTGTGAGGGCAATATGCGAGGCCGTTCGGAAAGCTTTGGAAAACACGACGCCTGAGCTGGTCACAGATATCTCTCAGCGTGGAATCGTTTTGGCGGGTGGTGGCGCGATGATAAAAGGACTGGGAACGAGGCTGAACAAGTTTCTTAACGTCCCGGTATACCGCGCAAAAGACCCTTTGACCGCAGTTGTGCGTGGCGCAGGGATGATCATGGAAGATTGGGAAACCTACAAACGCGTTGCGATTAACTGAGATATCCTTCCGTTATCAAGCTCGACAACCACATTCATCGCAATGTGGGATTGTCTGTCGTGACGCCGATCACACATGATGGACGCGGACAGAATCGAAAGAAAAGCTTCCGCCCAAGTCTGATTCGCTGATAAATTTTAGCGTCAGCTGTTATAATAAAAGGGTTTAAATTGTAACCGAATAGCATTTAGTGGTTTGCATTTCTTAAAACCATTTAAAGTGTCTATACTCAAGATATGGTGAACAGAAGTCCTGTAAAGTATCAGCGAATTGGGCTTAGCGCGCGAGTCGTTTTCATTGGCCTGCTTCTTTTGACTGCGCTTGTCGCAAGCCAGTTGTGGGAATATCAGACAGCCGTTCAGCTGGCGACCGAACAATCTGAGACAGAGGCCAGACAAACTGCGGAGTATATTCGAGTTTCGGTAATGGAGATCGCCTCAACATCGGTAGAGGGTGGTGGGGCGCTCGATCCGTTTCTGGACAGATTAAGCAAAAGGCCCGGGATAAGCGTCAGGGTAATTCATAGCGAGGCCATCAACGCGGAATTTGGGGAGGAGTCTTACGAAAACCCCGCAAATGCCATGGAAAAAGCGGCCCTGCTGGACGGTAAGCCACGACACTGGCACACGGATGATTTCTTTTTCCACGCTATTCCACTAAAAGCCACAGCGGCGTGCGTAGCATGTCATCTTTTACCTACAAGTTCCACCGAGCTTATACCTATTGGATACACTATTGGCCTTCTGGAAGTTAAAATCTCGACTGTAGCGCTCAAAATGGCTCGTGAAAAACTTTTTCGCCATACTGTTGTCGCGATATTATTGATATTCATAGCGGTTTTTATTTTTGCTTACGCCATACATGTGGCCTCAAGAAATATAGAATTTTCCGAACAGCAGAAAAGCGCGGTTATCAAGTCGATTGGCGAAGGCATAGTTGTCATCGATGCTAACTTTTTGATCCTTTCAACAAACCATGAACTTTGCAATAACTTTGGCTGCCTTGAAGGAGAATTGATAAATCAAAATATCAAAACTCTTTTCGCTTCGGAATATCATGCGACGATAAGTAAAGGGATTGAACATTTTATGGAAAAAGGCTCATCAAAAATACTGGGCCACCGTATGGAAATGAAGGGAATAAAAAAGAATGGGACTGAATTCCCTATCGATGTAAGAATAGAGGCGACTCATGTAGAGCATAATAAAAACATATTTTTTACCTTAGCCATTCGAAATATCACCGAACGAAAAAAAATGGAAAAAGAACTCCAAAGATTGGCGGGCTTTCCGGAAGGCAACCCCAATCCAGTTCTTGAACTCAGCTTGAAAAAGCAAACCATTCAATACATAAATCCAGCTGGTAAACAACAATTCCCGGAATTGAACCCACACGAATACGGACATGACGCCGAAGGTATCCCGATTGACTGGAGCCATCCTCTTTTGACAGGCCTTCAATCACGCGCCGAAAAACTTTATAAAGAAAATCTGGCCAGATCGATGGATATTTTTGAAGCTCGGATTAAGGAAAAAGATTCTGATAACGTTCAAGTGTTTGGAAGGCAGGTTCGGTATTTCCCCCAACAAGGATTATTGCGCTTGTATACCATGGATATTACCAGACAGGAAAAGCTCGCCGCCGAAACAAGGGAATTGCTTACGGAGGTGAGGGAAATCCGTAATGCGCTGGAGATGGAGCATCAGGAAGCGGAGGATATAGGGAAATCACTGCTAAAGCATGGCGTAAAAAACAAGCGTTTCCTTTCGGCCAATATTGTCGAGCAAAGCTCTAAAGCCGGGGGAGACAGGGCTGGGTTTATAACCGAAACAGGGGACGAACGCCATAAAGAATGGCTGGCTGTATTTGACGCGTCTGGACATGGAAAGGGGGCGGCCAAATTTCAGGAGGTCATGTTGGGGTCGCTTCTCGCCTTGCTGGCAAAAGAGTTTCCGATGAAAGACGCTCTAATAGCGACGAACACCATGATTGAAAAACTTGAATCAGAGCGTTTTCTTGTCGGGAACGTTTGGCGCGTGATGGACGAAGATGAAAAAGTAACTGTCGACGGATCGGTCTGGATCGAGGAATTCAACATAGCCCAGCATGAGGTTTTAGAGATCGATCTGGACTCCGGGGAAGTTAAAAAATGGGACTGGCCCAGAGGACGGAAACCGGAACGCGCCATGCCGCTCGGAGCGTATGATGACGGGTTCGATGATCTGGACCCAATGTATCGCAAAGTAAAAAAAGGCGCGCGAGTCGTAACTTATACGGATGGGATAACCGAAGCGGAAAACAACAAAAAAGAAATGTTTGGCGCATTGAGGCTTGTCGAATCGATTCAACAGTCCGCTTTCATGGCTCCGAAAGAAGCGCAGGCGTTTATTATCCGGTCGGCCAAACTTTGGGCCGGAGGGTTGGACAGCGACGCTCCAGAAGAGGCTGTTGGCCTGGTCAAGATGGAGGACGATATCACTCTGGTGATAATCGATATTTTGGCCTGAACGTTAACAATTTATTATTTTATGACAATAGTTTTTTGTGTTTGCAAGTAAGCTTACAGGCTTGTCTAATACCTGGAAGGTTTCTCCTTCCAACCGTGTTCGCCGATAAGAGGCACAAACGAGCAATCCTCTTTTTTCGTTACGGTAAACCTCTCGCCTTTCCTCACAACAAGATGAAGCTTCTGCTCCGATCCGTTTCCAACGGGAACAACCATCCGGCCTCCATCCTTTAGCTGTTTCGCCAGCGGAACGGGGATTTCTGGCGCTCCGGCGGTGACAACGATCACGTCGAAGGGGGCGTATTTTTTTGAACCGTTAGTCCCGTCGCCCACCATGCACATAATGTTGTCCAGATGAAGCTTGTTGAATATTTTTTTCGCCTTGTTGGATAGTGAGCTTATGCGCTCCACTGAATAAACCCGCTCTACCAATGTGCTTAGGACAGCGGCCTGATAACCTGAGCCGGTGCCGATCTCCAGGACGGTTTCATCTCCTTTAAGCTTTACCATCTGGGTCATCAGCGCGACGGTATGTGGCTTGCTTATGGTCTGCCCTCCCCCCAACGGGGCGGCGTAATCCTCATACACCCTGGTCATAAGGGCTGGCTCAACGAACATGTGGCGCGGTATTCGTCCCATTGTGGCTATGACCCGTTTATCGGATATTCCGCGGGCGATAAGCAGATCATCCACCATTTTACGGCGTTTGATCGCGTATATATCCTTCTCGGGGGCTTTCAATATTTCATCCTTCTCCTGTTGGTTGACAAACTATGTCCGGTTGTTACGAAGCCTAACCATTTTGTATAGTAACGCTTAAGTTTACAACACAAAAATTAATGGTAAGACTGACACAATCCTTGGTAGTGTGTCATTTTGATATATTATTAGTTCTTAGCTAGTTGATGAGATTCACTTCGTGTCTGAAGCCCGCTTCGTCGCATAAGCTCCTCAGAATGACAGCCTTATGTCATCCTGAGCCGCAGGAGAAGGATCCAAACAATCGAAAAAATTTAAAATGAAACACCACCAATCTTTAGCATGATAAAAAGTAAATATGGCGACATAGCCTATGAATTGATAGAAACATTCCGCGAACGCGAGAACCAGACGGTAGAAGAAATCGCGCGCGCCAATTGGCGTTCCATCACATGTTTAAATTGTGGCTCTTGCTGTTGCTCCGACGTCATCCCCATATCAAAAGATGATTTCGATGGTTTTCACAAGCGGCTGGATATTGATATTGATCGTAAGGATTTCGCAAAGAAATTTCTTCAGAACCCGGATACCGGGGCGGCGGAATACGCAATCGAGGCCAAACGGTATGGCGGGAAATGCATGTTTCTCGACAAAGATGAAAACAGCTTCTCGTGCGGGCGATGGGATGTAAGACCGAACGTGTGCCGAGAATTTTTTTGCTATGAGATGGCAAACTTTGAAAAATATATGGACAATGAAGAGCAGGATTTGTTCAATCCGACTGCCCTGTGGAAAGATAATTTTGCCTTGTTGATTATTAAAGTTATAAATGAATCGCCGCTTTCCGCTTTTCCTGATGAAATGATAGGCTGGCTGAAGCTTCGAGCCTGTGGGCCTAGCTCCGGATATTATAAGAGCCATCCAGAAGAGTTTATGAAAAAAGAGAAGTGATATGGCTCAATTCCAGCTAATATAAACACAATATGACTAAACTAAAAGTATCGTTCGAGACATTGGGGTGCAGGTATAACAGGCTTGAAAGCGCTGAAATGGCTTATGAGCTTGAGCAGGCGGGGTATGCGCTGGCGCCTTCGGGGGGCGATTCCGATATCGTTGTGATAAACACATGCTCTGTCACAAGCAAAAGCGCCGCAAGGTGCCGTGTTGCCGTGCGGAAGGCGAAAGCCGCCAACCCGAACGCCGTGATAGTGGTCGCCGGGTGTTATTCGGAAACGAATCCTGATGAAGCCCTCAAGCTTGATGGTGTGGATATTGTTCTCGACAATTTAAGCAAGTTCAACGTTGCAGAGGCGTTAAATAAGCTAAATGGCGGAGCCCCGTTACATATCGTTGAAAAAGAAAAGTGTGAAAGCCTTGAAGTCCGACCGATAACAAAAATGGAGGGGCGCACCAACGCATACCTGAATATACAATCGGGATGTGATGAGGATTGCTCGTTTTGCATAGTAAAAGTCGCGCGGGGAAAAAACCGAAGCGCCTCTTCCGCCAATATCGTGACGCAGGTAAAAAGGTTGAGCGAATCCGGCATAAAAGAAGTGGCGTTATCCGGAATAAACATCGGTGAATTCGGAAAGGGCGGGGAAGATAACCTTGCGCGGCTGGTTATGCGGATTCTTGATGAAACCGATATCCCGCGAGTGCGGCTTTCCAGCATAAACCCGAACAATGTCACAGACGAGCTTATCGACCTCATGGCGTCATCACCCCGTTTCTGCCGCCATTTGCATATACCTTTGCAAAGCGGTTCCGACAGCGTGTTAAAAAGAATGAACCGCCCATACAGCGCCGATATGTACGAAAACCTTTTGAACCGGCTGGCGAAGCGTGTGCCGGGAATCGGGCTTGGAGCCGATGTAATGGTTGGGTTTCCAGGTGAAACTGAAGATGAGTTTGACGAAACCTTTAGCCTTATAGAGCGATCGCCTCTAATGATGCTTCATGTATTTTCGTATTCACCCCGCAAAGGGACGGAAGCATATATCATGCAAAACAACGTTCCCAAAGAGATCAAGAAAAAACGTTCGGCCTTGCTCAAGGGATTGTCCATCGAAAAAAATAATAATATGCGGGGGCGGTTTGTCGGCAAAGATATGAATGTGTTAATTGAAAGCAAACGAGACAAGGACGGCTTCTTGAAAGGGTTTTCAGACAACTATCTTCCTGTAGCGTTAAACGGGCCGGACAAAATCCGGAACGAAATTGTTCCTGTAAATATTTTGTCTGACAGTGGCGAGCGCCTCATTGGGGAGCCTGCGTAACCCAAGTATGGCGATCGTAACTTTAACCACCGATTTCGGCCTTTCCGATTCGTTCGTTGGAATCATGAAAGGCGTAATGCTTAGAATCAATCCAGATGTAACGTTTGTAGATATTACGCATGAAATCTCCCCGCAAAACATCCGGCAGGCGGCCTATGTTATAGCTTCAGCGTTCGATTATTTCCCGAAAGGGTCGATACATTTATCCATAGTAGACCCTGGTGTGGGGACAGGGCGTCGGCCGATTGCGGTCTACGCAAACGGGCATTATTTCGTCGGGCCGGACAACGGGCTTTTCACAAAGATATTGCGGCGTTATAAACCTGCGGATGTAGTCGAGCTTGAAAACAGAAAATTCATGTTGCCATCAGTATCCAACACTTTTCATGGACGGGACATTTTTGCGCCTGTGGCCGGCTGGCTTTCCAAAGGTGAGCAGCTAAATAATTTTGGTTCGCAAGCCGCAGACCCCAAGCTTCTTGATTTACCGGCACAGTTGCAACCCGCTCCAAACCTGATAGAAGGCGAGGTTATACATATTGACCATTTTGGAAACGCGATTACCAACATTACTCAAAACCTTGTTGAGCATGTGGGAATCGAGCTTGGGAGTGTATCGGTGGAAATAGCGATCAAGTCACACGTTATAAAAGAAATCGCGCCAAACTACAGCGTCGTAAAAAACGCAAAGAAGCTTTCGGCGACCTTTGGAAGCTTCGACACCCTTGAACTATTTCTCAGGAACGGCGACGCATGTTCTTCTTTTGATATTTCTATTGGCGACCATGTGGAAATACGTTTTTACTAGGCTTGCGTTAATAGTCGTTATCGCCTCCTTTACGGGGTGTGGCTCTTTCCGGAAAATATTGCAATACGAAGGCCCCTCTATGGAGCTTGCCGAAGAACTCGACAATATTTGGTATGAGCCGCCACCGCTCTATGATGATATGTCTTTAGAATCGCTGGAGAACGCTGTCGCGGAATCTATAGAGTATCTAGAAAGAAAGAAGCCGTCTTCAAAGCTTCGTTTCGGCGACAGAACTATATCGCCGGATGAGCTTGTCATGACGCTAAACCGGCTTGCGGATATTTTCCGCGTTGAGCGAGATCAAGGAAAACGGGCAAAAATTATCGAGCGCGAATTTGACATTTACAGGGGAACGGCATGGCGCAGGGAGGGCAATGCGCTGGTGACAGGCTACTACCAACCTGTTTTAAACGGAAGCCTTACGCAGGACGACAGGTATCGATGGCCGTTGTACAACAAGCCGGATGATCTTGTAACCGTGAACCTTGGTCTGTTTTCAAAAAAACTGAAACACAAAAGAATCGTCGGAAGGGTTAAGAATGGCAGGCTGGTTCCTTATCACGACAGAAAAGCGATAGACCGGAAAAAAGCGCTGGCGGACAAGGGGATTGAAATTGTGTGGGTGGATAACCCTGTGGACATATTTTTCTTGCAGATACAAGGCTCCGGCATAGTCCGTTTTGAAGATGGCGAGAAGATTTTCGTCAACTATGCGGCCACCAATGGTCACAGATATAAAGCAATTGGCAGGCTCCTTATCAAGGAAGGGGCGATACCTCGTGAAAAAATGTCGATGCAGGCGATCCGCAAATGGCTTGAGGAAAACCCTGATGAAATTGAACGTGTGCTCGACTACAATAAAAGCTACATCTTTTTCCGTGAAATGGACGACGGGCCTTTCGGTTCTACAGGAGCAAAGCTTACGCCCGGCAGATCGGCGGCGTTCGACCCGCGCCGTTTCCCGAAGGGCAGTGTGGCGCATATCACGGTCGACATACCCGTGCTGAAAGACGGAGTGGTGACAGGATGGAAAAAGGTAAACCGATTCGTATTCAATCAGGACCAGGGCGGGGCGATAAAAGGCTCTGGCAGG
>CAYNDB010000045.1:0-14824 GCA_964395915.1 uncultured Nitrospinota bacterium
AGCCACCCAAAGAGAAAAACCCACCACCCAACTCCACAAAGCCACTTTAACCCAACTGGCCGCATGGGTCCTTCTGGAGGTTGCAGCTTGCGGGTGCGAGACGAGTGCAGAAAAGGGCTAGATTTCAGAAAAATATCAAGGTTGTGGTTGTATATGTCTAAGACTCAAAGTGGTCAAGGTTTTAAGCTCACTGACCTGCAATGGAGTAATCATAACGGACAAGCGGCATGAAGCATCAGGCCCTTTTCAAGAACCTCAGTTTTCACTTATTCTTCTAATCGAACAACATCGATTGTGCTATTGTTACCTATATGTACAATAAATATCGCCACTTATTGTTATGGCAGCTTGGATTTAAACGGATGGATGGTATCTAAGGGAGTGGGAAAAGGAAAAGCGGAAATAAGGAGGGAGTATGGGATATTACGAAGAATATTTAAATGCAGGCCTGAATGCGGATAGTTTAAATTCCACGCGCAAGGAGCAGCTAAAAAAAATAAGTGAATTACGCGGAGATAGGGATATTATTGTTTATGGCACTGATATGGCAAAGACAAACGTCAAAAATGGTATCTGGTTTGAGGACAGATTACCGTTTTTTGATCAGTTGAGCAACCTTTCGGGGACTGCTATCGACGTTATAATACATACACCAGGTGGAATGGGCGAGACTGTTTTCGAGCTTGTGGAGATGCTGAGGGACAAATATGAGGATGTGGCGTTCATCATCCCTGGGCAGGCCATGAGTGCAGGGACTATCATGGTAATGTCCGGTAATGAAATTCTGATGGGACCCGAATCCACGCTGGGGCCGATTGACGCACAACTAGCGTGGAAAGACAGGGGACATTCAGCCGACGCATTTCTTAAAGGACTTGAACGGATCAAGGCTGAGGTGGAAGCTACCAAAATTCTGCCTAAAGTATATATCCCTATGTTGAGCAACCTGTCACCTGGCGATATTGAAAATGCCGAGAATGCGCAGGAATTTGGCCGCATTTTGGTAGAGGACTGGCTGGTAAAATACAAATTCAAGAATTGGGATAAGCACTCCAAAAGTGGGAAGCAGGTTACTGAAAAAGAAAAGAAAACCAGGGCAAAGGAAATTGCCAAGGAGTTGAGCAAACAGAGTAAATGGAAAACGCATGCCAGACCTATACGCTTACCCGATCTTATAGACCTGGGAATTCAAATAACCAATTATCAGGATAAACCGGAGCTTTGCGAAGCGATCAGGCGATACTATACGCTGTTTCTAATGTTCATGGCCAGCACACCGGTTTATAAGATTTATGAGACAGTTTCATCACAAATTGTAAGGATGGTAGCTATACCAGCTAAGACACCAGAGCAGCAGGAGGTAAATAGCACCAACGCTGAGATTGCTTGCCAAAAATGCGGAAACAAGAGTAAAATCAAGGTGAAGTTGGTGGATAAAGCAATTGCGGAGAAGCTGAAGCTTGAGAACAAAAGAGAAGTTTTTGCGTGCCCTAGTTGTGGAGAGAAATTAGACCTTAAAGAGTTAACCAAGGATTTTGAAAAGCAAACAGGGAAAAAGGTGATTTATGAAGAATGACAAAAATCTGCGTGGAGGGGCGCGGTTCAAGATTGTTTTGGACAAGGTTCCAAAGAGGGCCAAGTTTGAGTATTATGGCATTGACCTTCAGTATGACGTTGATCTGCACGAAGAGGTGAAGGAAATGCTGGAAGCATTGGAGGAGTTTGACAACTCTCAAATCCATTATTCAACGTCAACATCAGCTTAGACTACCCCCCCCCTCTTCTGTGTGCATGAGGAGGGATGGCCTAATGGGAGTGTCCATGAATATTGATGGTTTCCCTGTTGAACTTTTCTCTATTACAGGTTTCCACCCCTTCTGTACTTTGCCGTACACTTTTCCGTATTGAACCCACGCTAATTTATGCCCCTCTTTTTTAAACTTTTGGTACTGGGGGATTTTTTCACATTCTGGCTGAGGGGTGATGTAAATAATATTTTCTTTCGTAAAATGCCCAAAAACGATCTCTAGTGGACCAAGGGTTGCAAGTATGGTTTCAATCATGACCATTTATTTTCCCTACCGAAATTGAAACTATTGGTGACTTATTGGTGACTCGGCCTCTCGCACTTGTGTAAAGTTCAAGGTTAACCTATTGAAAAATATGGTGAGCCGTGCAGGGATCGAACCTGCGACAAGCTGATTAAGAGTCAGCTGCTCTACCAACTGAGCTAACGGCCCGCTGAGTGGAATACACCAAACGGTCATACCTTTACATATATTATAGTAAAACTGCAATCGATTTTCTTGCCATGGCCGGGATAGTATCCACGTAAACCTATAAGTTCCAATGGAAAAGTTGATTTTTTTATGACACTGAATAACACTTATTAGCTTGTCGCTTTTATTAGCGTCTCAACCACCTTGTCCTGGTCGCTTTCAGTTAAATATGGGCTCATCGGCAGGCTGATAACCTTATTAGCTACACTCTCTGAAACAGGAAATGAGCCTTCACCCTTGTTCAAGTAATCAAACGCAGGCTGCAAATTCAACGGCACGGGATAATGAACCGCAGTTGGAATTCCACTATCCATAAGCTTTTTCTGAACCGTATCGCGCCCGTTCACCTGTACGGTAAACTGAGCGTAGACATGGGTGTTCCACTCTGCTGTATAAGGAGTAGGCGTTACGCCATCAAGGAGCCTTATATAGCGAGCGCCAATTTTTGCCCTGGCATCTATTTCACTTGGGAATATGGCCAGCTTCTCCAGCAGTATCGCGGCCTGGATTGTATCCATCCGCCCATTTATACCTATCCGGGTATGTTTGTATCTTTGAGACTGGCCATGATCCTTAATCTGACGTATTTTTTCAGCCAGCGCATCGTCATCTGTAAAACACGCTCCCCCATCCCCATAACAGCCGAGCGGCTTGGCCGGGAAAAAACTGGCTGTGCCGATTGTGGACAAGGAACATGATTTTCCCCCTTTGTATTCCGCTCCAAAGCTTTGCGCCCCATCTTCTATTACAACTATTCCCCGCTCCTTTGCTATCGCGTTTATCCGGTCCAGATCAGCGCATTGCCCATATAGGCTTACCGGAACGATCGCCTTAGTGTGTTCTGTTATCGCGCTCCCAATTAACGATGGGTCGATATTATATGTCGCAGGATCGATATCCACGAACACAGGCTTTGCGCCCAATAAAGATATCGTTTCCGCGGTCGCTATAAAAGTAAACGGAGTGGTGATAACCTCATCCCCAGGGCCGACTCCGACCGCCATCAGCGCAATAAGTAATGCGTCAGTCCCGCTGGAAACGCAAATAGAGTGTCTCACGCCAATATATTCGGAAAGTTTGGCTTCAAGTTCTCCTACCTCAGGACCCATGATAAACCTTCCGTGACTCAGCACAGTTTGTATACGCTGGTTTATTTTTTCACTGATGAGGCTATATTGAGCCTTCAGGTCTATAAATTCCATGATTTGTCTTAAGTTGTAGTTATTAGGAACAGGCGAAGATACTATATTACAAGCTGTTGCTGGTCAAGAAGTGAAAAACCAAAACAACTTAAACCTTGTCTGAAAAACATGATATCTCCTCATCGCTGGCTGTCGGGACCGCGAAGCGCAACTTGAAGTAAAACAAGTTGTACAGTAAAATTCCTGAATATCAATGTTTATTGACACATTCTAATTAAAATTGATACCATGTCGAAGTCTTTAGCACAGGTTCAAAAGCAACATTGCTAAGGTAAAGAACATCGACCACAATATTTATATTGTAAGATTAATAAGGAGATTATCCTGCCCATGGAATTCACTGTTGGCCGCGACGAATTTTTTAAAAGCCTCCAAAGAGCGCAAGGTATTGTTTCCACAAAAGGCGCAATGCCTATTCTGGCCAACATTCTTATTGAAGCGTCAGAATCAGGAATCATGCTGTTTGCCACGAATCTTGACATGGGGCTTCGAGGCTCTTGTGAAGCGACTGTAGCGAATACCGGGAAAATAACGGTTCAGGCAAAAAAGCTTTTTGACGTGGTTCGGGAACTCCCGTCACAAAATATTCTTGTCAAAACCGACGATGACGGCAGGCTTCGGGTGACCTGTGGTAAAACAAAATTCAACCTTGCCACTATCAGCTCCGACGAATTTCCATCGTTCCCTGAATACGACGAATCGAAGTTTATAGGGCTGGACAGTGAAATGCTTCTGGAAATGATTCGCAAGACAAGTTTCGCCATTTCACAGGATGAAACCCGCTTGACTCTCAACGGAGCGTTTCTTGAGGTGAGCGCTACAAAAGCCAGGATGGTGGCCACCGACGGGCATCGTCTTGCGTTTATAGAAAGAGAAGGGGCGTTCAAGGTATCCGATACAGCCAAAGCCATCATCGCGCGAAAAGCGATACAGGAATTGAACAAACTTATTAGTGAGGACGACTCACCAGTTCAATTCACTCAACAGGATAATCATGTGGTGTTTAAAAAAGGCGACATCGTTATGGTTGTCAGGCTTATCGAAGGGGCGTATCCAAATTATGAGCAGGTAATCCCCAAACCGCCATACACACATGAAGCCACGCTGCCTATATCGGAGTTCATGCACAGCCTTCGACGAGTGGTGACGATGGCGGATGAAAAATCGCACATGGTGAACATGACTTTCTCTCCTGGCAAACTTGAGGTATCGAGCGAAGGAGGGGAACTGGGTGAAGCAAAGGACGAGTTATCAATAGAATACGACGGTGAAGGCTTGTCAGTGGGCCTTAACGCCAACTATTTTCTCGATGTCCTTAACGTTCTTAACGACGAGAATGTAATACTTAAAATGCAGGATCCCTTAAGCCCAGTTTTGGCCCAGGCTCCGGGGGATAGCGGACTGCTCTGCATAGTTATGCCGATGCGTCTTTAAAGCCACATATAAATAGCCAAAACCTGCTATCTTCACGTTTCTTCTTACCTTTTAAGCGCTATAATAATAGCATTTATGGGCCAGTTTACCAGAATTGTATGAGACAGTTCCCTAGTTGTCAGGAGTAGTTTTTAGCAGTGAGGTTTCTTGTCAAATATGATTGAAATAGACCAAGATTTATCCGGGCAAGCGCCAAAAGAAGCTTATATGGTCGAAGTGAAAAAATGGGCTATTTATATGCTTACAACGCTCAGGAGCCTGCCAAGCACGGCGGAAAAGCTTACTTTATTGCGACAGGTGGATAAGGTCAAAGACGCTTACTATATTTCTGTCGAAGAGCTACCCGCCTATTCCGGCGCTCTTGCCGTGCTTTCAAATAAAGCGGTGAGCCTCCTTACCGGAAAAAGCGTTGAGTCCGGATATAGCAAAAAACGAATATTGGACCTTTTAAGGTCAAACATTTTGCGCGCCATGATGGATAAGGATCCGGATCAGTTCATAAAGCTGAAAGATTTTCTGGAAATAAAAAGCATGGTGGGCGAACGGAGCGAAACTCTTTCCCGCCTCTCAAGAAGCGGGCGCTGAAGTAAATAAGAGGGAATCATAGCTACGGGACATTTGTCCTGACAAGCCGGGTAGTTTTACGGTATATTTAAATCATCCCCATTCCCCACTTGAGGTTTGTGTTTTTAAGTGAGGAACACTTAGATGTCGGCCATAAAGATGATGTTTGTAAAAGCTTTTAACAAGCGACAGACATCTTTCAGCAATCATATCAGATCATCCTGTTCGTCAGGATTCACTTTGATTGAGATCCTCGTTTCCATAGTAATCCTGACTGTTGGTATTCTTGGCGTCACGGCCATGCAATCCGCCTCGCTAAATGGCGGAGTGGCGGCAAGGAGTATGGACTCCGCGGTTAACGTAGCCTCGGAAGCTCTGGACCGTATTCAGGCGAACGTAAAAAATATCGGAGACTATGGGGCCACTTTTACCGTAGCTCCGGTTGATGATTCAGATACCGATCCAACTAACAATGGAGAAAGGCCGTCGGGGTCGGCGGCGGCGGCGGATTATGATTCTATATATAACCGTATGCGCGAGATGAATTTAGGGTTGGGCACATTAACGATAACATTCCAATATGACACTCCTGTGACGGGGGTGAACACCGCCTCCGCGGTTGTGTCATGGAACAACAAAAGTCAGGTAAAACGATGTCGGGTGACATACTTAATCGCAAGCGATTAAACGTTTGGGATAGGGGTGGATTCTCGCTTGTCGAGGTTCTGATAGCCCTTGCCATAGGAGCCGTTGTGATGGCGGGAGCTGTGCAAATGTTTAAAAGCAACAGTTCCGCCTTCAGGCTCCTTCAATACGTGCAGGACATGGAGCAGAACGCCAGAGTCGGCATTGACTTTATGGCCAGGGATTTACGACGCGCAGGAATGGGCCTGGGAACAAACGGGGCGCCGGTATACAAATGGGACAACACCGGCAACACGACCGATGGGACGGCCTATAGCCAGCTTGTAACCGATCTTACCGCAAAAAGTGGAACGGATATCATTGAGGTGTTCTACTCGTTTCTTGCCGAGCCAATTACAATTCCAAATTTCAATGCTTCCGCCGCCAACGTTGATTTTGAGTCGAAAAACCTTATCGGGTTGCCAGGTTTCAACCTTGGCATTTCAGCCAGCGGCATTGACGATGTTATAGACCCGTATTCCATATTATTTTATGAGTGCGCTGACACGACGAAGAGGTGCACACAGAACCTGACCAGCGGCCAGTTCAATGGGGCCGCCAACGTTAATATCAGAGTCATGTATAACCGTGGGACATGCAACGATGGTGGTGTGGCCTCCGCCCCTACATTTCAGGACTTCATGTTTGCCCTCATTTCCCCTCCCTCTTCATGGGCGGCCCCAGGCGGCTCAGACTGCGCCAACAGGCCTCACGATTGTGGCGCCACAAAAATGGACGGAACGCCAGGGCCAGACCTGAACGGGAAAACGGTTTGCGCGGTTGTCGGCACAGATACCTACTATTACGTATATGACGATCCGCTGGAGCCGGACAATCCTAAGTTAATCCATTACATAGTGGGACAGGGAAGAGAAGTGATTGCGAATCATGTTGAGGATTTCCAAGTAGCCATGGGCGAAGACTCCGATGGCGACGACTTGGTAAGCTCCACCGAATGGGTGGATGTTTCAACGAATGACACAGCGACACGCATGATTCGCATCAGTCTCATGATAAGAACGGAAAATACCGACCCTAACAAAGCCTCTGAAGCCGTCCCAACGCTGGAAAACAGCACGATAACAACTGGACTGCCGGATCAGTATCGTCGCAGGGTGATGTCCAGAACAATACGCCTTCGGAACATGGGCAATTAGCGAAGGATTAGATTTATGAGTAAAAGAGTGTCTGCAACATCGTTTCCCGCGCCATTAACAAGCCGTGACGGAGCCACTCTTATAATGGCTATGCTGGTATTGGCGTTGGTGACTGTGATGGGTGTTTATTCCGCCACAAGGTCTTCAGTGGAGCAGCATATAGCAAAAAACATGCAGACTAACATGTCCGTTTTCTTCGTCGCCGATGGTGGACTGAACCATGCCAGGGTTATTCTCGAGAAAGCGTTTGCCGATAAGAACGGCAGCTCCGCCAACCCGACATGGACCTTTGCGCTCGACGGTGTAAGCTATTTTTCGACCGTGCCAATGAACTATTACAGGGAAGGTGTGGATATTGGAGATTCGCTTATAGACGGGTCGTGGACATATGGGGGGGTGCAGGTTCTGCAAAGAAGCATGACCGTTGGCAACCATAACATCACCTACACCATCAGCATGTGGGATAACGACGAAACAAATAAACAGGATGCCGATGGCAACGATTGCCCGGATAATACCAGCGGCGTCAACATTCCTACACAGGATTGCGACGGTACCATATATATTCGTTCCGTAGCGGTGGCGACGCTTGGAGGGTCTATCGTGTCTGACGCGATTCAGGAAATGACCCTGCTGGGATCCGCAAGCGGCCTGCAACAGAACAGCGGCAACTCGGATCAGGGAGGCGGCAGCGGCAACACCAACTCCGGGTTAGACATCAATGCGCCAAGCACAATCGATTTAAGCTCCGGATTCAACATAGGAACTGGCGGAGCGCTTTAATTAAGGAGTAAAACGTAATGGAAGTATATAAAGTCAGATGGGCGCGAATACTGCCCGGAGCGTTTTTGTTGGCTGCTTTGCTTGTCGCCAATGGCATGTTTATGAACGTCCCTAAAGACGCCTGCGCGCAATCCATTGGTACGGGATGCGCGACCGGTGAGAATTTGTCGACAACCGATTCTCGGCTGGAGTTCACAGCTACCAATTACGATCTGGCAAACGTCCAGCTATCGGGTGGTAAAATAGTCCTGGACACAGGTCTTGCGGCGCTTGATCCAAACAACATAGTAATACCGTACGATCAGGAAGTCACCACGGTTTTCCTCCTCGAAGGCGCAGGCTACCGTTCCAGCCTTGGGTGGTTCCTGAAAGATGAAGCGGAAACAAAACTAGGCGGCCCGATCACCGGGACACTGGCTTTCAGTAGCCTCGTCTCAGCCGGTGTAACAATAAACTACCTCTTTCGTTCCGTCGAAGACGATCAGGAGGCCGGCGGATGCTGTAACGGTGGCGACGGTGTTCTCGATTCAATATACGATGCGAACGATAGATTGCAATGGAGCGGTCTTACCAAGGCCCTTACGGAAGCGCAGCTTACCACTTTAGGATTCATGCCAAACAACGATGGCGTGGTCGATACCAGAGATATGAGGAAAAGCCTGGGAACTTTAGCCGGCGGAACGGAAATTGTGTTCTTTCTGCATGCAGACGACGATATCAGCAACAAGACTTTCTATTCAAAAAATAACTGGAGCCCTGACGTATGGAACGCCTCCGGTTCAGCTAAGGATAACGCTAATCTTGTTTTCGACCTGAGCATTGCGTCTCCCGAGCAGGGCGGTCCCGCTACAGTATATGACACTTCAACCACACCGGACACGGCTACACAGGGATTTGTGCCGACTGCGGCGCGGGACAGGCTTGGAAACCCGGACAACAAAAGTGGATATCCTGTTAACGGCTATTTCGATGTGCAACTTAACGGCACAAGATCCAAGGTGGTCACTCAATACCAAAAGTACAACCACTACGTTGTGGCGGCTCCTCCCGATGATCCGTTTAAATGGATCATCGGCATGGAAGATCTTCTTGGCGGCGGTGACGCCGACTTCAACGACCTGGTGTTCATGATAGAGCGTTCGACAGGCGGTGTGGCGGAGTTGAATTCATCCAACGCGATAAGCCCTTCCGATCCGAACGCATATATAACTACCGTAACTTTTGGCGCCCACGACATAATGCCCAGCACATCTTGCAACGCGTCAGCTGGTATTACAAGAATCGACTATTTTATTTCCGTCGACAATGGCGCCAACTGGGTGGAGATTACCTCGTGGGACACCATTAAAACTCCCGATAGCGCAGGCTCCGACGTGGCAGGCTGGACGTTCGGCAATCCGGAAGAGACTTACAGGCAGGTGACTTTAAACTTCACAGAGCTGGGTCTTACGGGCCGGCAACTTCTCTGGAAAGCTCAGATGAGCTCTGGTAACGACGCCTGTCAGCCAGGGATAACAGACATTGATCTTTCATATCAGGCGGCGCTTAATACAGAATTTTCACGATCTTCGCCTACTACGCTTGGCAACGTAATTTACAGCGCAAGCTTCGAAACGCCGGACTCCGGATGGAGCGAAAGAGTTCTGCGCGGCCATTTCAGGTCTACCCAGCTTTATAACCCGGAAACCCCGAGCGCATGGGCGATTGTGGAGAACTGGGACGCAGGTGAAGTGTTGGGCGGTCAAGACGCGACTGGCGGCAGGGCGCCATCTAGCCGTACCGTGCTTTTCCCGTCCATAACAACCTATACCGTATCAAACGAAAATACGGGGTTGACCGGCGATGGAACCGCGACCACTTTTTCGGGAACCCTTACCACTGGCACTCCTATTATCTATTCAACGGTCACAATAGGTAATGGCGGTGAATGGTTTAATGACAAGGGAACCGACAGGCTGGAAAGCAACCTCGGCTCTACAGGAACAATAAACCGGTTTACCGGCAAATTCCAGCTTACATTCGCTTCCCCCCCTGCCACAGGGGCGATAATTGAAGCCTCTTACCAATATTATAACGCGTCATCGGCCATGACCGATTTCAACTCGTCCAACGTTGACGCGTCTATACTTGGAATGGATAACAGTAGCTATGTCGATGCCACAGGCACACACTATTACAATGACTTTGACGGCGACGATCAATATGAAAATCCCGTGGGTTCAGATTCATCCTATCTGGCAAACTGGACGCTTGGATATGTTGACGGCTCTGGCACAGAAAAAGAATGGGTGTTAGGAGCCATCGATCACAGCGCCCCTGCGATAGCTGGCTCTCCTGGTCTTACCGGTTGGTATTTTGGAACCGACGTGGACAAAGATGAACGCGAGACTTACGATATGTTCCGCTGTGAAAACAGGGATCGACCGACAGTAGCGTTCGTAGGCGCGAGGGACGGGCAACTGCATGCGTTCTATGCCGGTGAATTCAGGCCGTATTACGTTAATCCGGCCACTTACACAACCGGCACTTGTACGGCCGCGGATATGAAAAGCTTCAGTAATGCGACTAACGAGCTTAAAACTTCTAATATGCCATACTATCCACCCTCCGCGTCCGACGGAACCTCCAGGCAGATTTTGATCAACCGTGGTTACTACGATTGGCGGGAGAGGTCAAACGGGACAGGAAGCTTAAGCTCGGATAGTGACAACGCGGCCAATTACGGAAACGGATATGAAATGTACTCCATAATCCCGGTAAACTTGCTGAGCAGATTGAAAAACAACCTGCTGGAGACTGGAGATGGAGCTTATGTGGACGCGTCACCGGCGCTGGCTCACGTCAGGTTTGCTAACAATTCCTGGCGCACTGTCATGCTTTCAGCCGAAGGAAACGGCGGGGATACGGTTTTCGCCATCGATGTAACGAACCCCAACAGCCCGCTGTTCCTGTGGGAGTTTTCCGATCCAGACCTTTACCGGTCACGTTCCAATCCATCTGTTGGCGCTATTGGGCGTATATTAACGACAACCGGAGTCCGGTGGGTGGCGCTTTTCGTTTCTGGAATAAACAACGACATCACCCTTGATCCGTCGATCTATATGCTCGACGTTGAGACAGGCGAATTGATACAACGGATATACCTCGATTCGGCTGGAGCCGCGGGTTTGGGAGGCACGCCTTCCGGAGTGCCTGCGCTGGTAGATTCCGACGGCAACGGATATGTTGATCGATTCTATATTGGAACAGATAAAGGAATCATGTATAAAGGAACTCTACCAGACGACCCCGACGCCTCCTCCGGCTCTGTATCCGTATGCACATTATTCGACACTGCAAGCGGAAGTGGAGGAAGACAGCCAATATACTCTTCCCCGGCGGTTCTGGTGCGCAACACCCTATCAGGCTCCGGTGAGACAGAATATAAAATCGATGTGTTCTTTGGCACATCCGACAGCCCGTACCAGTCGGACTACGCAGGCGGCACATATTACTTCTATGCAGTGCGCGACACCGATAGCAAAGGCTCCTGCTCTACTGGATCAATGCAGTGGGAACAGGCTTTGGCGGCGGGAGAGCGGGTGTTCGCTTCCGCGTTCGCTTCGGCTGGCCGCATCTATTTCGGCACCACAACGGCGGAAACCGATGACCCATGCTCACTTTCTGTAACAGGAAGCGCATCGGTAACCGGAAATCTTTACATATTCGACGCGGATGGCGGCCCCGCGATCGATACGATTGCGATTAGTGGCGGTGTGACAACATCCCCAATCGTGAATGACGAGCATCTATATGTAAAATCCGGTGACGGTGATTTGCAAGGGCGTGGAGGTAGTACTTTCCAAAATGAAATTAAGAAAGGAGGGATAGGTGAAGCTACAGTTGGGTCTTGGTTTGAAATCGTCAAGTAAGCGAAGCCGCTCCCCGCTTCGGCAAAGCGGTTTTACGATAATCGAGCTGCTAGTCGTTATTGGTATTTTGGGTGTTGGGTTTGGCATGGCGGCATGGTCCATCACAGGGTTGCTCCCTAAATGGCGACTGCAAGGAGCGGCCAATGAAGTGGTGATGCGGTTCCAGCAAGCTCGCGGCCTTGCGATAAAAAGCAACGATGTTGCTGTGGTGGAGCTTGCCAACGGCACATCCGGCTATATCAAAATATGGGAGGACCTGGATTCGAGCAATACTTCAAGCGGCGCAGACCTGCTCAAAAGTAATACAGATATTTACAATACGTTCAACCTGGCCTACATCCAAAGCATCACGGACGGTAATGGCGCCGCTATCAAAGATATCGCTATTTCACCCGATGGCACTATCAGATCGATAGACGGGGCGGCAGGCAGGGGAACTATGCCTATTCGAGTGACAGTCACAAGCCAGATATCCACCACACCGTCAACATATGTTGTGCGTATAGACCGGAGCGGTATCGCTAGAATTCAGTGACAGTTAATTCCGTTGGCGCTTCATGAAGTAAGTTTTGCCAATTCGGCTTTCAGCGATTCAATAACGTTATTTACAGGAACAGCGACTTTTTCATTAGTCTTGCGGATTTTTATCTCCACGTTCCCATTGGCAAGGCTCTTTTTGCCGACTACAACCTGCAACGGATATCCAACAAGATCCGCATCTTTGAATTTCACACCAGCGCGAATATTCCTGTCATCTATTAACGGATCAAGCCCCTCTTCATCCAAAGCCTGATATATGCGCTCCGCCGTCGAAGCCACATTTTCATCGTCAAGGTTAAGCGGCAGGACAGCTATCGTAAAAGGAGCGATGGCAGGCGGCCAGACTATTCCATAATCATCATGATTCTGTTCAATGGCGGCGGCGGCCGTTCTTGCCACACCGATGCCGTAACAACCCATAATCATATGTTTGTCTTTCCCGTTTTGATCGAGGAACGTGGCGTTCATCGACACTGAATATTTGATTCCAAGCTTAAAAACATGACCTACCTCGATTCCTTTGGTCAGGCTCAAGGCGCCCCCCTCACATCGCGGGCAACTGTCCCCTTCTACGGCCTCACGAATATCAGCGACGGTAACGTTCGCAAAATCCCTGTCGGGGTTCACATTCCGTATATGCGTATCATTTTTATTTGCGCCGGTTACGGCGTTTTGCATGTTCATCACCGCATTGTCAGCAAATATAGGTATTGAAAGTCCCACAGGCCCGGCGAAACCAACTTGCGCTCCGGTAACTTTTTTCACTTCATCGTCATCCGCTAAAACTATTTCGTTTACGCCAACCACTCTTGCAAGCTTGGTCTCGTTCACCTCATGGTCACCCCTCACAAGCGCGGCGACAAGTTCATGCTCGCCGTCAGTTTTAAAAATCAGCGTTTTTATAAAGTTGTCTATCGGAGTCTTTAAAAACTCCGCGACATCTTCAACAGCTTTTTTACCAGGGGTGTTAACCTCTTCGATAGGTTTCGGCTCAGATTTGTCCACTCTTTCCGGCGTCTTTAGCTCCACCCTTTCGACATTAGCCGCATAGTCGCAATTAGAACAATGGGCGATGGTATCCTCGCCAGAGTTCGCCAATACCATAAACTCGTGGGAAAAAGCGCCGCCGATCTGCCCGGAATCCGCCTCCACAGCGCGGAATTCTAACCCGCACCTTTTGAAAATGGAGGAATAAGCGTCTTTCATGGCTTTATAGCTTTCGTTCGCCCCGTTGTCGTCCGTATCAAAGCTGTACGCGTCTTTCATAGAGAATTCACGCGCCCGCATCATGCCGAACCGCGGCCTTATTTCATCGCGGAATTTTGTCTGTATCTGATAAAGGTTGACCGGTAGATCGCGATACGACTGGATATCGCCACGAACAAGATCGGTTATCACTTCTTCGTGGGTCGGCCCATAGCAAAACTCCCTGCCGTGCCGGTCATTGATCCGCAAAAGCTCCTTGCCATACACTTCCCATCTGCCGGACTCTTTCCATAGCTCGGACGGCTGAACGCTGGGCAGAAAAACTTCCATAGCCCCGGCCTTGTTCATCTCTTCTCTGATAATCGTTTCAACCTTTTGGATAACACGCACACCTAGCGGCAAGAGGGAATAAATTCCGGCCGCAAGTTTTCGTATCATCCCTGCGCGCACCATCAGCTTGTGGCTAATAACTTCGGCCTCTGAGGGAGCTTCTTTTAATGTGGGCAAATGATATTTGGATAATCTCATATTGTGATGTTCTTTTAAGGTATATTTAAAAACTGGCTCATATTAGGAGATGGTTAAAGTTTAGTCAACGCAATTGACTTTAACATCCGCTAAGCCATAAAATGGCTGAAAATTTGCGTGAATTGAAAAATGAACAGCTTAAGAGCCCTAGTTCTAAACAGTTCTTACGAGCCGCTGCAGTTTACCGGCGCAAAACGCGCCCTTGTGCTCGTATTGCTCGGCAAGGCGGACGCTATCGAAAATGATGGCTTCTTCGCGCGCACCGTCACAAAAAGCTTCAGGCTTCCAACCGTTATAAAGCTCAACCGCTATATCAGGCGGCCTTACAGGCTGGGCGTAAACTTCTCCAAAAAAAAACGTGATCAGGCGGGATGGCGCCATGTGTCAATATTGCGGCTACCGTGGCAAGGAGCTTACCGTGGATCATGTTATCCCGAAATCTTTTGGGGGAAAGTCCGTGTGGGAGAACGTTGTTGCGGCGTGCCGAAAATGTAACTTAAAAAAAGGAAGCAAAGCGCTTAACGACACCGGCATGT
>CAYNDB010000045.1:14924-18457 GCA_964395915.1 uncultured Nitrospinota bacterium
CCTTTTTCCTCCGCCTCTTGCGGCTTGTTTTCACAAAGGTCTATAGCTTCCTCCAAAGCTTTCGCAAACGCCACAACATCCGCGTCCGGAGCGGGATAGGAAAACTCCGGTTTGAAAAACTCTTTTCCGCCAAAGCCGTGGTAGCCTGCGACAATGCATCCACTCAACATAGCCTCCGCAGGGGGCAGGCCAAATCCCTCATATGACGATGAGCTTAAATAAATCATCGACTCACCCAATATTTTCGACACTTCGCCCTGGTTCATCTTATCGATAACGGCGAGCTCATAATTTTCAAGCTTGCCACGGAACTTAAGGATATTCACCACCTGCAAAATATCGCCTATAAGTTTCCTTGGCATAAACGAGATAAGTTTTTTCTTTTCTTTAAAGGGAACGAAAGGAAATGTCGATGGCTCTATCCCGTAATGTATTCTGTAAATCTTGATATCCGGAAAAACATATCGCAGATACTCCCTGCTATGTTCAGACACCGTCATGACCGCAACTACCTCATCATCAAGATAAGGTGTGTCAAAAACCTTGTTGTCGAACGAAAATCCGTTGAAGCTGAGAAAACAGTTCTGGTTATAAATCACCTTTTTAACGCCCCTTGCGTTATCAGCCGCTTTCGGGCCAAGAGCTTCTGGCAGAACAAGAAAATCTGATGTGTCCATAGACACTTGCGACAGGTAGGCGATTTTTGTTTCATGCTCGAACCATCCGCATTTAAATCCCGGGTTCTGATGAAGCATATACGCGTCAAATCCGTTTCCGTTCAGAACGTCGACGAACCGATATAGCATCTGAGCTCCACCGGCTATGATTCCGCCTGGTGGAGGGTTGGGGCCTTCGGGGCAATAAACGTATATGGTCACAAATAATGTTCCTATTGTATCCTCGGATCCAGCGCGTCACGGATCCCTTCGCCCAAAAGGTTATATCCCATCACTGTTATAAATATTGCAAGCCCCGGATAAAACGAAAGCCACCAGGCAAACTCGATATAGTTCTTGCCGATGGTAAGCATGTTGCCCCAGCTTGCCGTGGGCGGCTGAACGCCTATCCCTAAAAACGACAGCGCGGACTCGGTCAATATCGCTCCCGCCACCCCTAACGTGGCGGATACAAGGACAGGAGCCATAGCGTTTGGCAATATATGTCGGACGATAATGAGAAGGTCGGACACTCCGATGGCTCTTGCTGCTGTGACGAACTCGCGCTCTTTTAAGGCCATAAATTCCGCCCGGACAAGCCTTGCCACTCCCATCCAGCTTGTTATACCGATGACTATCATGATGTTATAGATACTCGGCTCAAGAAACGCGATCACCGCCAGTATAAGGAAAAATGTGGGGATGGTGAGCATCAGATCGACGAATCGCATGAGGATTCCATCCACCCATCCACCAAAGTATCCTGCGGCGGCTCCTATCATAAGTCCTGTCAATGTCGCAATACCGACTGCGACAAAACCGACCGTCAGCGATATACGCGATCCGTATACCATTCGGGAAAATACATCGCGGCCAAGGTCGTCGGTCCCGCAGAAGTGGTCCAGGCTAGGCGGCGCCAGCAAGTTTTTGGTATTTATGGCGGCGGGATCGTGAGACGCGATAAGTGGCGCGAAAATCGCCGTAAGAAAAAGCGTCAGGACGATAACACCCCCGCTTATAGCCAGATAATCTCTACGGAACTTATGCATAAACAGGCTGGAAAACGTGCGCGGCGCCTTATCAGTCATAGCTTATCCTCGGGTCGACAAACGCATAGGCTATATCGGATAACAGGATGAAAAACAGAGTGAGAAACGATCCTATCACCAGCACGCCCATTACCAATGTATAGTCGCGCATCATCACAGCCTGAAAGAATAACTGCCCCATGCCTGGGATGGAATATATGGTTTCAAATATCACCGAGCCTCCGATCAGCCCCGGCAATGCAAGCCCAAGAAGAGTTACGATGGGCAACAGGGCGTTTTTCAGGCCGTGTTTATAAATCACTGTTGTTTCGGAAAGCCCTTTCGACCGCGCAGTTGTCACGTAGTCTTGCCGGATCACCTCCAGCATGCTCTGCCTTGCGTATCGCGACATGCCCGCAAGCCCTGTCAGGCTGGAGACAAGGATGGGCATTGTTAAATGTTTCGCAAGGTCGATAAACTTGCCCCATGGCGAAAGCTGATCGTAATTAAAAGAAACAAGCCCCGAAATCGGCAAAAGATCATACCAGACTCCGTAAACGATCATAAGCAGCAGCGCGAGCCAGAACGTCGGTATTGAGAACCCGAAGAAAACGAAAACCGTTGTCGCCCTGTCGAAAAAGGAGTATTGCCGCGTTGCCGAAAGAACACCTATAGGTATCGACAAAAGCAGCATAATGACCATTGATATCGCGTTTATGGAAAGAGTGACAGGAATACGCTCCATTATCTTATCGAACACCGGTCGGGCGTCCATCGACATGGATATCCCAAAATCGAGCGAAGCGATATTTTTCACCCAATAGAAATATTGAACCAGCGCAGGCTTGTCCAGATGGTATAGCTCCCGCATCCTTTTGACCGCTTCAGGCGATGCGTTCGGGTTGAGGTCGGTCAAAAGCTCTGTCGGGTCGCCCGGCGCGGCGTGCATGATCATGAATGATATCAACGTGATGCCGATCATCATCGGTATCATCATGAACAATCTGCGGATTATATATGCGTACATTCTGGCAAAATATTATCTGTTTTAATAGGGAATATGATAACAGATAGAATTGGCGGTTTATTGAGAAATTGTCAGGTTTGTAGCTTCAGAATGACGGTTGTCAACCTTATGACCCTGAGCGTAAGCGTGGTGGCGGTCGAAGGATCTCAACAATAGAAAAAATATAATTGAGCCATATCAATCAGCTTGCGCCGTCAATCCCAAGCCTGGGCCACATCTCATCCACTTTCTTTTTAACGTCATCGCTCATCACAAGCTCGTCCGGCCATTCGCGCGGATGCCCCTCCTCCACCATTTTACGGGTGGCGTCGACAATCAGCCGCCCATTCTCGCGGATAATGTCACGCGCAGGGTCGACGTTGTTGAAAAATTTCCAGAGAGCGGTAGAGTAGTTCGACGGGTCGATATCCTTATCCACGACCAGAACTATCCTCACGGAGTTAGAGGTATCGCATTCGATGGCTTGCATGGCGATCTTTCGGCCGTCGCCTGCTTTCTTTTTATCTATGGCGATTATGGCAAGCGGACTTTTTACATCGGTAAAAGGTATCGCGCTCGCCACAATATTCGTATGTTTGTCGCAAGCCTCTGTGAAAGGCGAGATATCACGACCCGCCCAGGATTCCACTTCCGCGCTCTTCTCGGAAGCAACAGGCGACGTGACGTCTATCCCAAGCTTTGCCCCACGCAAAGGCTTTGGGGCGGAATGATCGAGCGCGTCTAACACTCCCTCGGTAAACACGAGTCCGTTTTCAATATCTATTCTGTCGAGCAGAGTCCGCGCCACTTGCTCATAATTGTGTACGTCCACATCCGGGTCCA
>CAYNDB010000046.1:0-18043 GCA_964395915.1 uncultured Nitrospinota bacterium
CACGAGCTTTAACCCGCTGTTGACCGCCCATAGCGCCAACGCCCAACACACGTCCACGCCGTTTGTTAAGGTCAGAGACAACATCCCCCACACATTCGCCAGGAGCGACGATTTCCATTTCCATCACTGGCTCCAAAAGAACAGGGGAACACTGCATGAAAGCCTCCTTGAAAGCCATGGACGCGGCTATTTTGAAAGCGAGTTCCGATGAATCCACATCGTGGAACTGCCCGTCATACAGCGTCACCTTGCAGTTTGTCACATTGTATCCCGCAAGGACGCCTGTATTCATAACCTCTTTTACCCCTTTCTCCACTCCTGGGATAAACTGCCTCGGTATGGCGCCGCCTACGATGGCGTTGACAAACTCGAACTCGGCCCCGTTGTCCGTCGGCTCAAGCTCTATCCTGCAATCGGCAAACTGCCCCCGTCCGCCAGACTGTTTTTTCAGCCTTCCATGCCCTTTGGCTTTTCTGCGAATGGTTTCTTTATACGCTATTCTCGGAGGCTTGATAGTAACATCAAGCCCGAACTTTTCTTTAAGCTTGTGCATTGTCACTTCTATGTGAACCTGTCCCATACCGGAAACAATAAGTTCATTTGTCTGTTTATCCATCTCAACGCGCAACGTCGGATCTTCTTCTTCAAGGCGGCGCAGAGACGTTGTTATTTTCTCGTCATCGGCCTTCGATTTCGCCTCCACAGCGTAGGAGATAACAGGAACCGGAACCACCGTTTTATTCAAAACAACCTTTGTTTTCTGATCGGCCAGCGTATCCCCGGTCATCACGCTCTTAAGCTTCGCCACCGCCACAATATCGCCCAATGTGGCTTTTTCTATCTGCGTCTGTTTTTTCCCTTGTAACGATACAAGGGAGCCTACATGCTCTTTCTGCCCTTTGCTTATGTTATAGAGATTGCTGTCCGAGCTTACCGATCCGGAATAAACGCGAAAAAGGCTGAGCTTGCCGGCGTATGGGTCTGCGATAGTTTTGAACACCTGCGCCACTGCAGGGCCTTCAGGGTCGGGAGCCACCTTGACCTCGACGCCTTTATCATCCACTCCTGTCCGGGGGGAAACATCGAGCGGCGAAGGGAAAAAGTTAATTATCGTATCCAGCGTTTTACGGATGACAATGTTTTGTGTGGCCGATCCGCAAAGGACCGGCACAACGTCTCCTGCGATGACAGCTTTCCGCAAACCCTTAAAAAGATCATCTTTTTCAAGCGTATTATTTTCAAGGTATTTCCCCAGGAGCGTTTCGTCCGTCTCCGCGACTGATTCCACCACCTCCCTTCTCTCTTTTTCCGCCCATTTGAGAAGATTATCCGGTATCTCCTCCTCCTTGAACGAGCCCTCACCATCTTTTTCATAGATATAGGCTTTCATATGGAGAAGATCCACAACGCCAGTGAATCCGGGGCCGGAGCCTATGGGAAGCGTAAACTTCAATGTTTTTTGTTTGAAAACAGCGTTTATCTGGCCAAAAGTGGTCTCATATGAGGCCCGGTCATTGTCCATCTTGTTTATAAATATTACTCGGGCCAGTTTCCTGTCACATGCCCATCTCCAGACTTTCTCCGTTTGCACCTTGATGCCGGAAACGGCGGATATTATCACAAGGGCGGCGTCCATTACGTCCATGCAAAGGAGGGTGTCTGGCACGAAGTTCTGGTCACCGGGCGTATCCAGGATGTTGATTTTATGGCCCTTCCATTCACAGGAAGCAATGGAGGTGGATATCGACATCGTCCTTTTGATCTCTTCCGGATCAAAATCCATTACGGTATTGCCTTCCTCAACCGTCCCCCTTCTGTTCACGGTTTTGGAGTCGTAGAGCATCGACTCGGCCAGAGATGTTTTCCCTGCGCCGCTATGGGAGATGATTCCCACATTACGAATTTTTTCAGGCTCGAATGTTGTCATCCCCCTCTCCTTCGCTGTATATGAACTGGACAGTTATGGTATATACAAAATCAGGATATTTTTCTACCCCCACATAATACAGTAATGCATAAAACTCCCATATATTCTCATAGCTTATAAATTAATTGCAATTTTTGCAATTAAAGCAGGAGCCGCAAGCTTGTAACTATCTGCCAAATAGTTACTATTGATAACAGGCCACAATTCAAAACATTATTTTCTAAATATTAAAAGCTATTATCCCGACAAGAAAGGTGAAGGAATACTATATGCCTTTATTTTCTTAAATTAGAAGAAAACGCATTGATTTATAATGCTTTATTGACATTACCCCCCAGGGCGTCATATGCGAAAACTTGACAATATTGATGATAATAACGATAAAATAATAATATGTTTAATATTTTGCGAAGCATGTTAATAAAATCAGGGTAAAAAACAATGGTAGAGTCTCTTGGCATGCAACAGGTGCTGCAGTTGAGTTCCGTTGTGGAAAAAGCTCAAATGGCTCAACAGTCGAAAGGGGCGGAGGTTGCGCGCGCTTTTGATCGGGAGCTGGAGAAGCAAACCGCCCGTGAAGGGGACAAAACCCAGGCGGTTAACGAGACGCCCGAAGACATGGAAGTTCGCGAGGATGAAAGCCGCGGGCAAAATGAACAACGTATGGCCGCTAAAAAAAGAGCTGTAGCGGAAGAAGAGAAAGAAGATGAGCAGGGCCCTCCATCCGAAACAGGACATGGCGGCCTGATAAACGTTGTAGCTTGAAACCAGACCTGAAGATGCGCGAGAGTTTGTGCGCGATTTGATGATTTTTATAGCTCTGAAACTTTGCGTCGATCCCCTGCAAACTAGCCGGACACGCTCTGGCGCGTATCAATAGCAATAACATATGCTGATAGACAAATTCCCCCAAAGCCTTCTCAAATCTGCGCTAAAACTCGTCGGAGAGGCGCAGAAACCGGGTCTCCTTTTCCAGAAAGGTGAGATAGTCGAAGGAAATGTCATAAAAAACCTGCCCGGCGGAAGGGCTCTTGTGCGGCTTGGAGGCATGGAGCTTATCGCCCTGACGCAAGCGAAATTGCGCGCCGGACAAATCATCGTTGGCAAGGTGGAGCAAACATCCCCGAACGTGACAATCGGACTGTTGCAATCGGCTAACGGAAAAGAACAGAAGGTGGCGGACCTCATAAGGCTTCTCATTCCAGGCAAGGCGCCTGTAGGGGACTCGCTTTCCAAAGCTAACGCCCAAGGCGAGGGGAATTACCCGCCACAGGTCCAAAAGGCTATAAACCAATTGTCGCAGGCTTATGCGAAGGTTTCGGAACTTTCGCTTAACAACATGACAGCGAACCAAGCTAAAGAAGCGATAGCGCGATCCGGTTTGTTTCTGGAATCCGCTTTAAAAGAAGCGGTTCTGGGCAAATTTTCACAAGAGCAGGTTGCCGCAATTATAAAAGGGGATATTAAGGCGCAGCTTGCCCAGGCTTTTAAAACTCTGGAAACAGAAATTGCGCGACTTACCAAAGAACTTGAATTAGAAATCAAACCGCCCGCGGAAGGGAAAACGACAAAACCTGAGACTGCGGGCAGACGCTCCACTCAGACAATGACACAACGCTCCGCCGCAAAAGAAATTTTTCTAAAATCCGCGTCTGGAGTGGAAGCGGAAATGGCGGATATCGCTAAACTGCGTGAAACGGCCAAGGAAATAAAAAATACTCTAAACAATATAGAGCTTAACCAGCTTCTAAACTCCGCTCCGAAAAGAGAGGGTGGCGCCGCGCAGAACAACTTCAACCTATACCAAATACCGTTTCTGCAAGGGGACATCCTTGAAACCGCCAGGGTGTATTTACAGCCGAGGGACGAAGACCGAGAAGGGGGAGGAAAAAAGAAATCTGACGAAAGCTCCATCGTGTTTATGCTAAACATGAGCAAGCTTGGGCCTGTGCGTGTGGATGTGCGTGTGGGACCCAAAAGGGTTACAGGATCGGTCTATGTCGTCAACGACGCTGTGGCAAGCTTCGTCCGTGACAATTTGCCGGAAATTGTAAAATCGTTAGAGGCTGCAGGCTATAACGCATGGTTCGAAGTGGCGACGGCCAACAGAAAACAGATCACCGAAGAGCTGGAGGACTTCACGCCGATTACACAAAAAGGTCTTATCAATATAAAGGCGTAACGCGGATCATGAAAGAAAAACCGAAAAAGAAAAAAGCCGTGGCGCTGAAATATAAAAGTGGAGAACAGGCCGCGCCGTCGGTGGCCGCCAAAGGGGCCGGAGAGATCGCGGAAAAGATTATAAAAATAGCCAGGGAAAATGGTATTCCGATCAAGGAAGACTCCGACCTTGTCGAAACCCTCTCAATGCTTGATCTCAACAAGGAGGTCCCGCCGGAGCTTTACCAGGTCATCGCGGAAACACTGGCATGGGTATACAAGGTGAACAAGAAGTTTGGGACGCAATGACAAGCCTGTGACGACCGCGGGATAACCCTATCTTTCCACCGCTTCGGTTGAGCTTTCCACGACCACAACATCTATTACATCATTTTGCGGATTCAGCTTCTCAGGCGGAGCAACGGTGGTTTCCACGGTCTTTTTACCGTCTTGATCGACTCCGAGAGTATTCAAAATAAGGTCAAGCTTTTCCTCGACTCTTCTTGATCTTTTATAGCTGATGTAACGCAACCAGCTCATCGTCACTACCACAAGGACTATATATAACCATCTTAAGCTCATGACTTATTATTTCCCATTTCTATTTTCGACAAAAAACGTTTAACACGGCTCGGCTATGAAATCGTATACCATATTCCGCCGTCTCGGAGCAAACCCCGCGTCTTCGATCACCCGCCTGATATCTTTTTCCGACATGCGAAAAGATACTCCCGCCGCCGCAACGACATTTTCCTCAATCATGGTAGAGCCCATATCGTTCGCGCCGAACAGAAGGGATATCTGGGCTATCTTCGGCCCCTGGGTGACCCAGGACGCCTGAATGTTGTCTATGTTGTCGAGATAAAGACGCGATACGGCCAGAGTCTTGAGATAATCAAACCCGCCGGCCTCAGGTATATCGCTCATCTCCGTATTATCCGGCTGGAACGTCCACGGAATAAAAGCGGTGAACCCACCCGTTTCGTCTTGCAGTTCACGAATTCGCCGCATACTTTCGACCCGCTCTTCCAAAGTTTCCTCATGTCCGAACATCATGGTCGCCGTCGTACGCATTCCCTGCAGATGGGCCTGCCGCATCACTTCTATCCATTCGGAGGCCGTGCATTTGCGAGGACTGATTAAATTCCTCACCCGATCAACGAGTATCTCGCCGCCGCCGCCCGGAATCGAATCGAGACCGGCTTCCTTCAATCGGCGAATAGTCTCCACGACAGATATACCGCTCAGTTGCGCGATGTGGATAATTTCGGGCGGGGAAAACGCGTGGACGTGAATATCGTGTTTCAGCTTGATATCGCCGATCATATCTTCATACCACTTTATGGTGTGGGACGGGTGCAATCCGCCCTGCATTAGTATCTGGACACCGCCTAGCTCAATTGTCTCCTCAATCTTTCGGTCTATCTCATCGCTTGCAAGCGTGTATCCTTCTTCATCTCCCTCAACCCTGTAAAAAGCGCAGAATCCGCACCACGAGGTACAGAGGTTCGTATAATTTATATTCCTGTCGATGATGTAACTAACTGTAGGCTCCGGCCTTTTTTTAAGACGAACCTCATGCGCCTGCCGCCCTATTGCAAGAAGCTCTGATGATTTGAGTAAAGTGACGGCTTCAGCGTCAGGCAGTCTTGCGCCGTCACGAACGGCGTTTAATATCCTTTCAACTTTCTTTTTCATTTTTCGTTTCTGGCGCATGACCTGTTTTAGTCAAGTCAAGCAGCTCTACCGATTTTACATTTTTCTGTGTGGCGTCCAGCACGGTTATAAGATACGGCCCTACAGCCACCATTTCTCTTTTATGCGGTATGCGCTCCAGCGCGTCGTTCAAAAACCCGCTCACTGTTTCATAATCGCCGGTGGGCAGGGATACGCCAAGCTGTTCATTTACGCTGTCCACCTCCATCATGGCGTCAATAATATACCGACCTTCCCCCGCTTTTTCATAGAATTTTACAGGACTGTCGAATTCATCTTCAATCTCGCCTACGATTTCTTCTATAAGGTCTTCAATGGTTACGATCCCTACCGTGCCGCCATATTCGTCCACGACCACCGCCATGTGCGCCTGGGCCTCCTGCATTTCCTTTAGAAGTATCGAGTTCCTTTTTGTCTCCGGAGTGTAGAAAACTTGCTGCATAACTTTGTCGACCGTTGCGTTGTGATCCGGATAACGCAGGATATCAAAGGCGCTGATTATCCCCACAATGTTGTATATCCTTTCATGGAACACAGGCAGGCGCGAATACCCTGTTTCCGCGATCATGCTTTTGGCCTCGTTCAACGTGGCCGAGTTTTGAACAGCCGCAACGTTTATCAACGGTTGCATAGCCGTATCCACAGAACTCATCTTAAACTCGAATATTCTGTGGAGCATTTTTCTTTCTTCATGTTCAAGATCAAGCCGCTCTTCGCTCATCTTGGTCACCTTCAGTATCTCCTCCCTGGTGACAAGCTTTGCCGGAACTTCATCCATTCCTAAAAATAGCTTCAGTATCAAATTTGACAGGGCGGTGGTGACAAACAATATAGGCGCAAAAAACTTTTGCGAGACGGCCAGCGGAAAAGCTATGTAGGGAATGATCTTCTCCGCATATTGGCGTGTGATCATTTTCGGCACGATCTCGCCTAAAATAAGGGTCACCGGACCCATGATAAGAAAGGAGTACAGATCCGCCTGATCCGCCGAAACTTTCCGGGCCATAAGCGCCGTGACTATCGACGCTCCAGCAAATACACATATATTGGTGCCGACAGATGTAGTCCCAAAAACTTTCTCCGGCTTCTTCAGCAGGTTATCCAGTATCCCCGCTCCCTTAACGCCGCTCTCCGCCATGTGGCGAAGTTTGATCCTGCTAAAAGATATAAGGGTAAACTCGCTTCCCGAGAAAAACCCCTCCGCAAGAAGAAAAAAGATAACGACAGCGACGGCAAAACCTATATCCACCTAATTTCCCCCTTTCTCTTTTTTCCCGTGGTCACGGTCAACCTTAAGCTTAAGCTCTGTTATCCTGCTTCCTTTCAACCCTTCGACAGTAAATTTCAGGCCGTTTTTCTCCACACTGTCCCCCCACTCCGGAGCTTCGCCAAACAGATGAAAAACGTATCCGCCTATGGTCTCGATCTCCTCATGCGAAAGATCGGCGCTAAACCTCTTGTTGAACTCCGCAAGCTCGAGAGAAGCGGGTATGCGAAATGTATCGACCGCAAGCCGGGCGACACCAGAGCCGTTTTCCTGGCGATCGCCCCTTCCAACCCCGACAAACTCCGCAATTATGTCGTCCATAGTCACCACGCCCTGTGTTCCGCCATACTCGTCCATGGCGATGGCCATATGCACCTTGCGTTTTTTAAACCCGCGCAATAGATCGCTTATGGTCATTGTTTCCGGAACGATAAACGGCTCATGTATAATGCTTGCAAGCTTTACATCCGGGGGCGGCGGGTAATTAAATTTCAGAAGATCTTTTTTGTACAAAACCCCTTCAATATTGTCTATCGTTTCTCGATACACGGGAGCCCTGGCAAAGCAAGATTTAATCATCTCATCCCACGCGTGTTTAAGGTCGGTATCCACTTCAAGAGCCAGGATATCCGTTCTCGGTGTCATGACCTCGGCGATAGACACATCGCCAAGTTCAAAAACTCCGTGAATCATCTCCTTCTCCTCCTCGTCTATCACCCCCTCGTCAGCGCCCTCCTCCATCAAGGATTTTATCTCCTCCTCGGTGAACATCAACGTTTCCGCGCCACCGCCCGCGCCAAAAATCATGGCGATTTTTTGGGCGATAAACGTAACCAGTTTCTGAATCGGGTATATGACCCACATGAAAATCGACAAAGGAAGCGCAGACCACAGCGCCCATTTCTCATTATGATGGTGGGCAAAAGTTTTAGGTGTTATCTCCCCAAAAACCAGAAGCGCCAGTGTCCCCGCTCCGATAGCGACGGCCAAACCGATATCACCGAAAACTTCCAGAGCTATGACGGTGATGACAGTAGACAAGGCGACGTTGACCAGCTCATTGCCGATATAAATCGTCACCAGAAGCCTTTGCGGGTTTGAGAGAAGAGCGGCGACCTGTGAGCCTTGCCGGCCACCGGTTTCTTTTAGCTGATCTATCTGAAATCGTGTTAAAGAAAAAAGCGCGACCTCAGTTCCAGAAAAAAAGCCGGACGCGACCATAAGGAAAGTCAACGCAAGCCAGCGGATGAGCAGTGATTCGTCCATAACTTCCTAATGAAACCCTGAAAACCGCGCGATGCATACGCTGTTTAACGCGTCGGTGTCAGTTCGCTGAGGAGTAGTCACGTAATACGATTTGCTCCACCTTTCCAAATTCTTTCAACGGCTTGTCAAACCCGGCGGGATCTCCCACCACAACTATTTTCAGGCCGTTTGGATGAAGATATTTTTTAGCCACCCGTTGGACATCATCCACCGTGACAGCCATAACCTTGTCTCTGTATGATTCCAGGTAATCATCAGGCAATCCATAATAGTCGATATTCATTCTCTGGCTCAAAATACGACCGGGCCTGTCGAATATAAAAATAAACGAATTGACTATGGAGTCTTTCGAAAGCTTAAGCTCTTCTTCAGAAACTTTTTCATCGCGTATTTTATTAAGCTCGTCTAGCATGATACTTATCACCTCGGCTGTTGAGGAGGTTTTTGTCTCAACCCCCATCAAAAAGCGGCCAAGCTCCCATCGGCCTCCGATATAATATGACCATACGGAATAGGCAAGCCCACGGTCTGTCCGTATACTTTGGGTCAGGCGTGAGGAGAATCCGCCGCCGCCAAGTATCTCATCCATCACACGAAGAGCGTGATAGTCCGGATCGCTCCTGCGTATGGCAAGGTGCCCCATGCGTATCACAGATTGCCTCAATTTTTTCTCCACGAGGAAAACTCCCCCGTTATACGACTCCTTCACATGCTTAACTTTCGGCCACTGCGGGTCTGGTCCGCTCCACCCGTTAAACACATCTTCAAGCTTTGCTATTATATCCGCCTCCTCAAAATCACCCGTTACCCCAAGCATGATGTTTTGCGGCACGAAATATTTTTTGTGGAACGCAATAGCGTCCTCCCTTGTGATCGACTCGACCGTTTCAAGAGTCGCCCTGCGGCCATACGGCGTCCCTTTGTAGATCAGGGCGTTAAGCTCGCGTCTGCCGATATCCGTCGGGTTGTCGTTTTCTCTGCGGATGGAATCGAGCATTCTCTCTTTGGCAAGCTCAAACCTTTCCGTGTCAAACCTTGGATTTCGCAGAACATCGGCGAAAAGCTCCATTCCTATATCTATATCCCTTATCAATACGGACAGCGAAGCGGAGCCAAGCTCTTCGCCTATGACAGTCTCCACCGACGCCGCTATCTGCTCTAATGTTTCATCCAGCGTGTCTGGCGGCCTTGTAAGCGTTCCGCCGGAGCGCATCGTCGCCCCGGTCAACGAAGCCAATCCCGCCTTGTCGGCAGGCTCCCATATCCCTCCAATTTTTATCATGGCGGAAATAGTGAGCAAAGGCAGCTCATGATCCGGCAAAAGATGAACCACCATGCCGTTTTTGAGCATGACAACCTTTGTTTTAGGGATATCGGTTTTTATCGGCTTGAAGGTCAGGTCCTTATACGTTTCCCTTTTCGCCGCAACAGTGGCGCAAGCTGAAAAAACAAACGCAACAAGGATTAAAAGAGGGAACGCAAATCGTCTCATTTTTTCTTCCGTTCAAGCGTCGCCACTGAAAGGTTGTCGTGTGTAAAATATTTTTTCGCCACCCGTTGAATATCCTCAGGTGTGACGGCTTTCATCTTTTCTATACTGGTCATCGTGTTGCGCCAGTCGCCTGTAATAAGCTGGTAATAGGTCAGCAACCGGGCCATTCCGTAGTGGGACACCAACCCGCGAAGAAAGTCCGCCTCCACGTTGTTGATAACTTTGGCAAGCTCTTTCTGCGACACAGGCTCATTCTTCAGCCTTTCAAGCTCATCCCAGATCGCTTTCTCCACTTCCTTGGTTGTATGAGGCGGCAGAGGCTCTCCGCTCATGTTGAAAAGGTTCGAATACCTGCTTCCCGGGCCGGTCCATGAGCCTACCGACGACGCTATTTTTTTCTTTCTTACAATCTCCTTTTCGAACCTGCTCGTGCGACCGGATGAAAGAATGGAGTCGATCACGTCGAAAACCGGATCATCCGGATGCGTGTAAGTTGGCTTATGGAAACCCATCATGAAGGTGGGGCTGGCGTCGAACTCAACAATCGTTCGCCTCTCGCCTCCCTGCGGAGGCTCTTTAGTAACAATCCTCTCCGGCAAGGCTCTTGACTTGATGGAGCCGAAATATTTCGTCATTACCTTTTTTACTTCCTCAAATTTCACATCACCCACGATGGAAACGACGGCGTTGTTCGGCACGTACCATGACTTAAGAAACTCCAAAACACCGGAGTATGGCAGGCGGGCGATATCAGACTCCCATCCTATTACCGGCCTTCCGTAAGGGTGGGCGATAAAAGCTGTGGCGAGATAACGCTCATACAGCTTGCCGCCGGCCCTGTTCTCATAGCTCCTGCGCCGCTCCTCCATTACAACGTCCCGCTCGGCGTAATATTCGCGCAGAACAGGGTCTTTCATCCTTTCGCTCTCAATCAGAGCCCACAACTTAAGCTTGTTGGCGGGAAGACGCACTATGTACGTCGTCATATCCTTGCTTGTGCCTGCGTTGAAACCAACGCCGCCAGCAGCCGAATATATTTTTGAATAGCTCTCCGATTGCAGATATTTTTTCTGCTCCGTTTGCGCCGCTTTCAGCTTTTTTGCAAGCTCTTCGATTTTTTTCTTGTCGGCTCCGTTCCGCCTCGCGCTGTCCAGCTCGCCGCCGAGTTTTAACACCTTCTCGAACAGAGGTTTTTCTTTTTCCCAGTTAAGCGTACCGATCGTAGAAGTGCCTTTGAACAACATATGCTCCAGCATATGAGCGGCGCCTGTGTGGCCGGCTCCTTCCTCCACAGAGCCTACCTTGAAAGCTATGTGCGCCGCGAAAATGGGAGCGGTGTCGCGCTCTAACACAAGAACTTTCAGGCCGTTATCCAAGGTGAATTCTTTCACCCGTTTTTCAAGATCGAATGCGAAACCCGGGAACGGAAGGCAAACGACAAGTATTGCGGCTAGTGTGATAAAGAGAGGCGCTAACCTTTTGCTTCTACTGGGAGGGTAATCCCCCGATGAATCGTCCATCAGGCGTTAATTCTTATAACCTCTTGCATTTCTAGACTGTCTGACCATACGGATAAGTTTAGTTTATGGGTTGCGCAGTGTCAACAAACATAAAAGGGCGCCGCCTCAGTTTTAAAAAAGGATTCCATTGCGTTTCAATTGAGGAGGCTCACTTCATGTTTGAAGCAACCGCGCTACTGTCATGCCGGATTTAGTCCGGCATCTCAATTCAGGCAACGGGATTCACTGCGTGTTTGAAGCCAGCCGCATCGAGCGCGGAATGACAATGACAGGTTTGCGTCATCCTGAGCCCAAGAGTCAAGGATTTCAATTTTTGTAATATAAATGAAATAGCGGTAGGATAATGATATGGGAAAAGTTACATTCAAAACCAGGGAAGATAATATCAAACGCAAAGTGGACGAGACTTTGCAAAACACCGTCATTCATCAGCGGCAAAGAGAGCTTGCGATTGGCAGGTGGGACTTTGTGGTTTTCGGCCCGTCGCCTGATAAAAAACACACCGTATTGCGAGTATGTGCGGCGGAGCATCTTATTGTGCAGGAGGCCGCCATCTATATGGCCTCTATTGGAAACCCTGAAAGCGTGGGCATGCATGGGATAATGTCGATAGAAGAGCTTACTGGAGGGGATGTTTCTGACGAGCTGAAAGGTCTGGAAGTCTATCACGTGTCGCCGCTCCGCCCGATAGAAGTTTTCAGTAAACAGGAAGGCGCCGATATCGACAGGATGCGCGACAAGGCGCTGGAAGAGTTTGAGGACAAAAATATCGCGATTATCGAAACGCCGGACGAATCAGCATGGAGTTTATCCGCTCTGAAATATCTGAACGAATGCGATGAAATGCTTCCCGATCCGGCCATCTCCGCCATACGCTCGAGGATGCGAGACACTTCGCTCGATTTCGGCAGACGATCGAATTTGTTGAGCTAACTTCGCGTTATTGTCATCCCGGACATGATCCGGGATCCCGTTGCCATATGAGAGGCGCCGGACCAAGCCCGGCATGACAAAAATATCCACTGGATGACAAAAACACCACGTAGCGGCCTGTTACTGCGTTGCCCTTCGTACCGTGATAGAATATTTTGATGGCTGAAAAATCAATAGCATTGCCGGATCGTCCGAGGATTTTAGTCTCCCGGACGGACAGAATCGGGGACGTGGTTCTCTCCCTCCCTGTTTTTACGTCTATAAGGGAAGCCTATCCGAACGCGTATATCTGTGTCTTGGCGAGGGAGTATACCCGCGACCTGTTGACAGATCGTAATGACATAGACGAGGTTTTGACATTCGATTCTGATACTTCACATATCCCATGGAGCGCATCAGGAGAAATGATTAAACAAATAAAAGAACGGCGTTTTGACGTGTTTATCGGGCTGTTCTCCAACTTTTCGGTGGCCGCGATGGCGTTTCGAGCCGGGATACCTGTAAGGATCGGGCCGGCTTCAAAAATAGCGCAAATGTTTTTTACGCACCGTATCGTTCAACGCCGCTCCAAAGGGACAAGGCATGAAGCCGACCATAATCTGGATTTGCTTAGGCCTCTGAACATCAAACCGATACGTAAAGCGGAGATTTTCGTGGGCGATAACAGCGCCCCCCATCTGAAAAAGTCAGCGGATAGGCCGCTTATAGGCGTCCATCCGGGAAGCGGCGGCTCGTCACGCAACTGGCCGGAACAAAATTATATTGAGCTTGTTAAAAAACTCTCGGACGCAGACACGGATGTTGTGGTGACCGGCTCATCCGCTGAACGTGAGCTTGTGGAGCGGATCGTGGCGGAAAGCGGAAGCGACGCGCAGATATATATTGGCGAAAACGGATTAAAAGAATTGGTCGCTGTACTTTCGCAACTCGATGTCTTTATCGCGCCCAGCACAGGGCCATTACACCTGGCCTCCGCTGTGGGTACGCCAGTGGTTGGCCTTTATTGCCCCATATTTGTTTGTCTTCCGCAAAGGTGGGGGCCTATCGGGCCAAATGATACCGCGCTTGTCCCGGATGTTCCATCTTGTGAAAAATGTATAGAATCCGGATGTGAACATTGGGATTGTATGGAAAAAATAGATGTCGAGCTTGTAAGCGAATCCGCTATCGGTAAAGTTGGCGCCTCTATAAGCCGGTAATCGTATGGATCTTTATAAACGTCTTCTCGCATACCTCAAGCCATACCAGAGGAAATTTTTCCTTGCGGCCTTCTTCATGGTGTTTGTCTCCATTTCACAAGGCGCCGCGGCGTATATAATCCAGCCGATTCTCGATGAAGTGTTCAAAAACAAAGACGAGCAAATGCTCGCCTTGCTGCCGCTGGGTGTTATAGCGATTTATTTCGTTCGAGGGATCGCGAGATATTTCGCCTCCTTGCTGATGCAGGTGATAGGCCAGTTCGCCGTACGGGATATTCGGGACGAGCTTTTCACCAAGCTACAGAGACTCTCCGTCAAGTTTTATTCACAAAAACACACAGGCCAGTTAATGTCGCGCATCACCAACGATGTCCAGCTGATCCAGGACGCCGTCTCCATCGTGGTATACGATCTTCTGCGAGAGTCATTAACGGTAATTGTCCTGCTTGCGCTCGTGTTTTATTGGGACTGGAAACTGGCGATGGTGGCAATACTCGTGATTCCGTTCTCAGGCCTGTTGATAGGCAAGCTCGGGCGCGCGCTTCGGATCATATCGAAAGAGACTCAGGAAAGGATGGCGGAGCTAAGCTCCATGCTTCTTGAAACTTTCACAGGCATAAGAGTGGTGCAGGCGTTCGGCATGGAGGAATATGAAATTGAACGGTTTAAAAAACGTAACGCGGATTATTTCGACACCATTCGACGCTCGATAAAGATAAATGAGCTTTCAAGCCCGTTGCTGGAGTTTATAGGCGCGCTAGGCATCGCCGCGATAATCTGGTATGGCGGGGAACGGGTGATAAGCGGAGCTATCACAATGGGCGCTTTTTTCTCTTTCCTCACAGCGTTGCTAATGATGTTCAGCCCCATAACCAAGCTTGCTAGGGCAAATAACAAAATACAGCAGGCGATGGCGGCGGCCCAGAGAATATTCGACCTGATGGATTCCGAAGTCTCAATAAAAGATAAGGAAAACGCCGTCGATATTATGCCGTTAAAACAAACCATAGAGTTTCGAAAAGTAGGTTTTTCATACGACGGGGGAAAACCCGTGCTTAAAGACATAAATCTTTTTGTGGAAAAAGGAAAAATCATAGCGTTTGCGGGAACATCCGGGGCAGGGAAGACTTCCCTTGTGAACCTTATACCCAGATTCTATGACGTTACAGAGGGAGCCATACTTTTCGACGGAGTCGACCTGCGCGACGCGACGATAAAATCGTTGAGAAATCAGATCGGCATCGTAACTCAGGAGATTTTTCTTTTTGCCGACACAATACGCAACAACATAGCCTATGGCGACTCCAACGCCAATATGAAGGAGATAGAGCAGGCGGCAAAGGCGGCTTACGCGCACGAATTTATATCGGAGCTTCCGAAGGGTTATGACACAAGGATAGGAGAGCGCGGGATCAGGCTTTCTGGAGGACAGAGACAGCGTCTTTCCATAGCGCGCGCAATCATGAAAGACCCTGCTGTGCTGATCCTCGACGAGGCTACATCGGCTCTGGACACGGAGTCTGAAAACATGGTAAAAAAGGCGATCGAAAACCTTATGGCGAGGCGTACGACATTTGTCATCGCCCACAGGCTTTCCACGATTTTAAACGCCGATATGATCGTAGTCCTACACAAAGGAAATATACTGGAAACCGGAACGCACGAGCAACTTTTGGAGCATAACGGCTATTACCGCAGGTTGTTCGAGATGCAATTCGCCAACGGTTCGGAAACAGGATCGACCAAAACAACTCTGGAGAACGCATGAAAAAAATATTTTTGCCCCTGATGGCGGCGCTGGCTTTTTTTAGCGGCGCTGTTTTTTCCGGATGCCTGCAAATCCCCGAACTGATCCTGGTAGGTGAAACAGATATCCCGTATGAAAAGCTTGCCATCAATATGTTTCCGCGCAACCAGACTGCAGGCAGCGCGGCTTCGCAAATGCAAGATGTCAAGTCGCTTGGGATAAACGTCGCCAGGGCAAACTTCTGGTTTGACACTTCATACATGCCAACGTCCACCTCCCCGCCAAGCTTCACAAAGTTCGACACTGTTATAGACGCCGCCGATTCGGCGGGGATAGAATTGGTCGCCATTCTCGCATATGTCCCGGAATGGCTTGTCGGCTCGTCGGAGTGGAAATCTGTTTTTATAAACAATTACGTTATCCCTGTAGTGACCCGTTATAAGGGAAGGATTAAATATTGGGAAGTGTGGAACGAGCCGGATAATTCCGATTTGCAATTTGGCGTTCTGGACGGCTCTGCTCAAAATTATTTTGATCTATTGAAAGATGTTTCGAACGCCATTCGCGCCATAGACCCGGCGGCAAAGATAGTTTCCGCCGCGACAACAAGTATCGTGCTTGATGACCTGAAAAAGTTTGAATGGCTAAGAGATTTGCTCAACATGGGGTTAAGTGTTTACGCCGATATCCTGAACATACATTATTACTCTGAGCTTGATGTGGAGCTGCAGCTTGTCGGAGGGCCGCTTGTAACCAGTTCTAAAATGACCGTATGGGTGACAGAAACCGGAAAAAGCGGTTTCGAAAACCAGTTGACGTACTTCAAAACGGTAATGCCATACATCGAAAAATCGCTCGCGCCAGAGCTGATCTTCTGGTATTGCTATATTGAAGGGGCCATTGTGAACCAGACTGAGCCTGTGGGAGATACATACGGAATGGTGACCATGGACGGCGGTCAGCGTAACGAATCAGATTTATACATACATCTGAAAAATCGCTGACAATTAAGCCGTATATTTCCACAAACGGTTAATCTGGTATACTCCCTAGCTTTATTTTGCGGTTAACCCTTTATGATGGGCAGATGAGCGGCATCCAGGGACAAAACAGTAACAAATGGGACGTTGCGGCATGGGTATTCCTGTGTCTTTTCGCCCTTACAGACCTGATATCAATCTCAGCGGCGCAAATAGCCGGAACCGGACTTGTGTTCTGCTGGGGGGGACAGCTTGTGTCCGAGAGGCGGACGCCGTTTCTTACCGTATTAAAATGGCCTTTTACGGCGTTCGTGGTTTCATCGCTAGTCTCGGCCTTTTTATCGCTCGATCCTGCAAGCTCGATAAAAGACTCAAAAGACCTTTTGCATATACTGCTGTTTTTTGCCGCGTACGAACAGTTTCGAAACCGTCCTGAGAGGGTTGGCTTTGTCTTTCGTCTTGTCACCGTTTCCGGTGGAATTATCGCCGCTGTCGGGCTTTTCCAGGTGGCAAGGTCGGGAGTGGATATATTTCACCGGATATCGGGGTTTCAAGGCATGTATATGACATATGCCGGATTATTGATGTTGGCCATAGTTCTTGGGTGCGCCGTTATCTTTTTCGACTTTAAGAAATGGCGTGATTCATGGATACCGCTGGCAGTTGTTCTGATGACCGGCGCTGTTGTGTTTTCATTAACACGCAACGCATGGGTGGGAATATTTGTGGGAATTTCGACATTGGCGGCGTTAAGAAAACCTTTCGCGTTGGTGGCTCTCCCTCTCATAGGCGCCCTGGTTTTTTTTATCGCGCCCAAGGATGTGCAAAATCGTGTCACCAGTATTTTCGACTCCAATAACGTTACTAACAAGGAACGGGTGTTGTTGTGGGAAGCGGGATTCGATATTGTGGCCGATTATCCCGTTTTCGGCGTAGGGCAGAATTCCTTTCCGCTTGTCTACCCTGAATACAGTCGCCCTGATATCAAGGAGCCATCCATATCCCATCTGCACAACAACTTTCTGGAGATCGCTGTAGAACGCGGGCTTGTTGGTCTTATGGCATGGCTATCTGTGTGGTTTATGGCGATTTTGAGTCTTACTCGGGGATGGGCGAATAACGGTTCGCTTAACCTGGCTATCGCAGGATGCGCGGGGGCGTTATTTGCTTTCCTTGCCGCAGGAATGTTTGAATATAATTTTGGTGACTCGGAGATTCAAATGTTAGTATATATAACGCTGGCCGCAGGGGTCGCCGGGGCGGAAAAAGCCTTGGAGCGGAAAATTCCTGAGAATTCCGGGAACGCAGGTTTAGCTTGACGAATATATATATTAAAAAGGTAAACTGAATAACTATCTCTGGACAGACAATATAAATCATGGACACTAATAATCAGGCAATTTTTAGAAAAGCTTTACTGGAACAGAAAGCTGATATCCTTAACGAGGCTAATAAAACGGTTGAAGGCGGAAACCTTGAAGTGCTCGAAGGCGAACTGGCGGATACCATTGACCGATCCTCCGCGGAAACAGACCGAAACTTCACAATCCGCCTTCTGGACCGGGATCGCAAGCTTCTAAAGAAGATCAACGAAGCGCTAATCCGGCTGGATAACGGCGAATTCGGCGACTGCATGGAATGCGGCGAGGCGATCAGCGTCGAGAGGCTCAAGGCAAGACCGGTGGCTACTCTTTGCATAGATTGCAAGGAAGCGCAGGAACAAAAGGAAAAGAAAGCTTAGGTCAAGCCGCGCAATTGCAGATCAGAGCGATTTGTTTACGCTTGACCCAGGGGGGCGTCCTCCCCCAGGCCAAGCAGTACAACTTCAACCCCCCC
>CAYNDB010000047.1:0-18023 GCA_964395915.1 uncultured Nitrospinota bacterium
ACGCTCTGTTGAGAGAAAAGTTTTATCATGCAAGGCAAGGTTTGGAAAAGCGCTCCGGAAACGCGCAAAGGGTTCTGATCTCAATGGGTGGGGCCGATTCATCCAATGAAACCGCTAAAGCTCTCGAAGCGATCCGCATGGTGAACTTGGCGGATATAACTGTTGATGTTGTCACAGGAGCCTCAAACCCGCACGCTGATATGATACGAGAGATGTGTCATTCTATACCCCGAACACAATTTCATCATGCGGTGGATAATATGGCAAAGCTAATGGCGACCACGGATCTTGCGATCGGGTCGGTTGGAGTCGCCACATGGGAGCGGCTCTGCGTAGGGTTGCCCGCCATCGTAATTGTAACTGCGAAAAACCAGATAGAACACACACGCTCTGTAGAATCGACCGGCGCGATTATAAATCTCGGATGGTATTCCGATGTAACCCCTGCGGATATTGGCGCGGCGATAACTCATCTTATCGCCGATCGGAGCCGATTGGTTAAAATGTCTGAAGAAGGCATGAAATACGTTGATGGCGCAGGCGTCAATAAAGTATGCGACGAGATGCTGGGAAACTAATAACATGAAGCCTATGGAAGAAATAATGATAGCCTCTCGAAAAGTGGGGCGTGGCCATCCTCCCTTCATTGTTGCGGAGATGTCCGGCAATCATGGCCAGTCGCTCGACAGGGCTCTGGCAATAGTGGAGGCGGCGGCAAAAGCCGGGGCGCATGCGTTGAAAATGCAGACCTTCACAGCGGATACAATAACTCTCGATGTCAGCGAAAATGAATTTTTTATAAGCGATCCAAACAATCGCCTGGAAGGCGACTCCCTATATACCTTGTATGAAAAGGCGCATACTCCATGGGAATGGCATGAACCTATTTTGAACCGTTGCAAGGAGCTTGGAATCATAGGGTTCAGCGCTCCTTTTGATGAGACAGCGGTAGATTTTCTTGAATCGCTCAACGTTCCCTGCTACAAAATCGCCTCGTTTGAAAACGTTCATATACCACTTATCCGCAAGGTCGCGGCTACAGGAATGCCTGTCATAATGTCTACAGGTATGGCTTCGGAAGATGAGCTTGCCGAAGCTGTAAAGGTCGCGCGGGAAGCTGGATGCGAAAATATTATTTTGCTCAAGTGTACAAGCGTATACCCCGCTGATCCAGACAGCGCGAACATCCTCACAATCCCCCATATGAGAGAGCTATTCAACCTTCAGGTAGGCTTGTCGGATCATACTATCGGCATAGGCGTAGCCTTGGCGAGCGTTGCGCTGGGAGCCACCGTGATTGAAAAGCATTTTACGTTAGATCAATCCGACGACGGGATAGATTCCTCTTTTTCACTGGAGCCTGATGACTTGCGCGCGCTTGTTGTCGAGTCGGAGCGGGCATGGCGGGCATTGGGCGATGTGAGCTACGGCCCTTCGGAAAAGGAAAAGGCGTCTTTGCAGTTTAGACGTTCACTTTATATAGCTCAAGATATGAAAAAGGGTGATGTTTTTTCTGAAAAAAACCTGAGAGCCGTAAGGCCCGGCCTCGGCCTGCCGCCTAAACACCTGCCCAGCCTTATCGGCAGACGGATAGCTAAAGACGCCAGGAAAGGGACTCCGCTAAGCTGGGATATTGTAGAGAACTTTTAATAATTCGGTTTCTGCTGTAAATGTGTAGACTGACCCAAGGCCAAATACCAGCATGGTTATGTTTTTCCGTTAGGTTGGTTTAAAATTCATATTTTTCATCAAGTTACCGATAAAGTTATATGAAAGTAGATTTTTTCAGGCACAACATTTCCGCCACGGATAGAAATGCGCTTGAAAAGACTCTCAAAGGCTTGTTCCTCACCACAGGTCAAGAGGTCGCCGAGTTCGAAAAACGGTTCGCCGACTATTTGAATGTTCCATATATCGTAGGAGTCACAAGCGCCACCGCCGGATTGCATCTCGCCCTTGAGGCGTTGGGTGTTGGCAAAGGGGACGAAGTGATCACCACTCCTATGACATTTGTCGCCACTGCAAATTCGATCATCCACGCCGGGGCCAGGCCAGTGTTCGTAGACGTGGAGCCGGACACGGGAAACATCGACGCCAACCTGATCGAAAAAGCTATCACGAAAAAAACGAAGGCTATACTGCCAGTACATCTGTACGGTCAGTTGTGCGATATGAAAGCGATATCCAAAATCGCCAAGGCTCACAAACTGAAGGTGGTGGAAGACGCCGCTCATGCCGTGGAAGCAAGACGCGATGGAGTGGGGGTAGGCCAGCTTTCCGACGCGGCCGCGTTTTCCTTTTACGCCACGAAAAATATCACGTCTGGCGAAGGTGGAGCTATTTCTGTTCGATCTAAAAAGGTTTACGAATTTCTCCGCCGGTCCAGAGTTCATGGCATCACAAAAGACGCCGCCGCCAAATACGGCAAAAAATTTGCGCATTACGATATGAAATATTTGGGATGGAAATATAACATGTCCAATATCCAGGCGGCGCTGCTTTTAAACCAGATTGACAGGATCGAAAAGAACCTGAAAACACGGGAGAAGGTATGGAAAATGTATTTAAAAGGGCTGGATGGCGCCAAGGGTATTGGTTTCCCCGACATCAGGCCAGAGTCCCGCTCGGCGCTGCATCTTTTCACCGCATGGGTTCCGCCAAAATATAGGGACACAATATTGTGGCGGCTTGAGAAAAAGGGGATCGGCGTGTCGGCTCATTTTCTGCCGATACATTACATGACCTATTACAAGAAAAACTTCGGCCTTAAAAAAGGGATGTTTCCAAACGCGGAAGCTATAGGCGAGAAAGTTATAACGCTTCCTTTCTATCCTTCGCTTAAAAAGGAAGAGGTCTCGTATGTATGCGGTACCCTAAAAAAAATTCTCTCTTCGCTATAACCTTTCCAATTTCGCATTATGTCCGCGCTTTGTTCGGCCGGTCTGGCATAAACTTTAGGAAAATAGTAAACTAACCTGAATTCAGGTATTGAGATAAATCGGAGCGGTAAATTAATGGACGATATAGATAAAAAAATATTGAATATAATTCAGACAAAGTTTCCTGTGGCCCACGCGCCATATGAAGTTATCGGGAAAAAACTGGGCATATCGGAAGATGAAACGTTTGAGCGGGTGAAAGCATTAAAAAGTAATGGGATAATCCGCAGGATCGGCGCCAGTTTCGATTCACGCGGGTTGGGATGGACATCCACCCTATGCGCAATGAACGTACCCACGGAAAAGATTGAGGATGTGGCTAAGGTAATCAGTAAATATTCCGGTGTCACCCACAATTATGAGCGCGATCACAAATACAACCTCTGGTTCACACTCATAGCTCCAGACGAAGCGACTATCGACAGGACGTTGCGTGAAATTGAAGAAAAGAGCGGGTATGGGCCGGTCCGCAATATGCCTATGATAAAAAAGTTCAAGATCAAGGTCGATTTCAATTTCAAGGAGAAAGACAAGGAGGAAGCGCCAAAATGATTGACCTGACTGAAACTGAGGTAAAAATTTGCGCGGAGCTACAACGCAGCCTCCCGATGAGCAAGAACCCCTTCAAGGACATCGCCGACAAGATTGGTATTACTGAAGAAGAAGTCATAGAAAAAACCAGGGAATTTGGCGAGAAAAAATATTATCGCAGGTTTGGCGCCACGTTACGTCACCAGAAAGCAGGCTTCACCGCAAACGGTATGGGCGTGTGGCAAGTTCTCAATGAAGAAGACCGGCAAGAGCTGGGCGAGACTCTCTCCGCATACCGTGAAGTGAGCCATGCGTATGAGCGGCCATCGTTTGATGACTGGCCCTTTCATCTTTTTACCATGATACATGGCGAGTCACAGGACGAAGTGCGGCAGATAGCAAAACGGATGTCGGAAGATACCGGGCTGGACATTTACGATGTGTTATTCTCTATACGCGAGTTTAAAAAGAGCAGCATGCAGTATTTCGATTATTGGCCAGGAACTGAAAAAGAAGAGTAAAGCCCCGGTTTCAAGCTTCGCCATGCCTTTTTATGGCGGCGGTATACGTCCACAAAAAAGGTCTAAAAAAATCACGCGTATATGGCTCCCATCACAGTCTATTAGCGCCTTATAATATAGCTTTGCTAACAACCTGCGGTTTTCATCAAAAAATAGCGACATATGGAGCCAACCGAACTTCTCCCTGTGAAACAAGGGGGCAGATGCGGCTATATAAATAGCGCCGGAGAAGTGGTGGTCGCTATCAAATTCAATATTGTTCTCCCGTTTTCAGAAGGGCGCGCCCCTGCCGAATTTAACGGTAAATGGGGGTATATCGATATGTGTGGCGACATAGTCATTGACCCAAGATTTGAATCCGCCTGGCCTTTTGCGGAGGGGTTGGCCGCCGTAAAAATCGATGGGAAATGGGGGTATATAAACAAAAAGGGAGATATTGTCGTACAGCCGCAGTTTGAAGAGCAATCGGTATTTGTTGACGGCCTTGCCGTTATCACGATTGATGGGAAACTGGGATATATAGACAAAACCGGTGGGATAGCGATCGAGCCAAGGTTTGACACAGCGTCCTATTTCAAAAATGAGATGGCAAGGGTAGAGATTGAAGGCCGGATATTTTACATTGATAAAACTGGGTCCACCATAATCGGCGGGTTCGATTACATCGGTAATTTCGACGAAGGGCTGGCGCCTATAAAACAAAAACTTTTATGGGGTTACATTAACACTGCCGGGGAAGTTGCGATCCAACCAAAATTTGACGCCGCTCATATTTTTTCCGAAGGTCTTGCCGCTGTAAAGGTAAACGACAGGTTTGGGTTTATAGATGTAAATGGAGAGTTTGTTATCAAACCTGAATTTGATTTCACCATAAGTTTTTCCGATGACTTTGCCGCAGTTGTCTATGGAACACAAACGGGGTATATAGACAAAACAGGGAAAATGGTTATAGAGCCGTTTTTTGATTTTGGCGGTGGTTTCAATGAAGGGTTGGCTCCTGTGCGTGTTGGGAAGAAATGGTCGTACATCAACAAATCGGGCGATTACATATGCGATACGATATTTGACGAGGCGGAATCTTTTTCGAATGGCGTGGCCCGTGTGGAAATCGACGACAAGCGTGGCTATATAAACACAAAAGGGGAATATATATGGGAGCCTGTGGAGTGAAGACAATTTCCTGTGCGCCTAGTATTTAAAATTCCTGTTTGCGGTTTAGCGATTTCAGGCTCTATAATCAGTAATCTACTTAGTTTTCTACTAGTTAATTTTTGTAAAATATAAAGGATAGGTATATGAGCCTCGTTGTTGTGGGAACTATGGCGTATGACACAGTTAAAACGCCTTTTGGTGAGCGGGAATGGTCGCTTGGCGGGTCGGCCACATATTTTTCGCTCTCGTCCAGCTTTTTCACAGATATAAAGCTTGTGGCGGTCATCGGGGAAGACTTTAAAGCCGAAGACATTGAGATGATCGAAAATCATGGCGTCGACACTTCCGGTGTGCATAAAGCCGCGGGCAAATCTTTCCACTGGAAAGGTGAATATGGATTCGACCTTAACGAAGCTAAAACGCTCGACACACAGCTAAACGTCCTTGCCGATTTTTCACCTGAACTGCCGGAAAGCTATCGGGACGCCGAATACCTTTTCCTTGCCAACATCGATCCCAAGCTGCAACGCCAGGTCATCGACCAGGTGAAGAATCCGAAGCTGATCGCCTGTGACACAATGAATTTTTGGATTGACGGATGTGTCGACGAATTAAAGAAGACCTTGGAACGGGTGGACATTCTTATAATTAACGAAGGGGAGGCAAGACAGCTTGCCGGAACTCCAAACCTTGTGAAAGCGGCGCAGGAAATAAAGGCTATGGGCCCCACTACCTTGATAATAAAGCAAGGTGAATATGGCGCGCTGTTGTTTCATGACGGTTCTATTTTTTCCGCCCCCGCATATCCACTGGAGAGAGTGTTCGACCCAACCGGCGCCGGAGACACTTTCGCTGGAGGGTTTATGGGCCATATCGCAAGGATGAACGATGGGGCTCTATCCAACACACTGTTACGACAGGCGACCGTGATGGGCTCTGTCATGGCGTCGTTCAACGTGGAAGAATTTTCCATGGACAGAATAATGCGGCTTAACCGTTCGGAGATAGCCGAGAGATTCCGTCAATTTAAACGTCTGACTAATTTCGAGGACATATCGGACGAAGAACTCATATAAATCATCAATGCCTTTTGTAAAACCGGAGAAAAAAACCGCTACGCCTGTGGGCGTGTTGATTCTTCTTTCCTTCATATTCCCAGGAGCCGCTCAATTTGCCAATAATGAAAAATGGAAAGGCGCAATATTCATAGCTGTTTATTCGCTGGTGTTCATAGCCTTTCTCTTCCAGTTTGTAAATATGCTTGATCCCATCAAGACCGCTTTGATAATGGGGAAGCCGCCTGAGATAGATGAGAAATTTATCGACAATATCAAAACCATGGTGTGGATTATGGTCGCCGGGTTTGTTGTGATGAGCGCCGCAATCATAGACGCGGTGGTCGTCGCCAAACGAGCGGACGCTAATCAAAAGTGAGGATAATCGGCGGCCGATATGGAGGCGCAAGGTTATTTACCCCCAAAGGACAGGACGCGCGCCCCACATCAGAAAGGGCGCGTGAAGCTCTGTTTAACATTATCGGCGCAAGGATAGAGGACGCAAAGTTTCTCGACCTTTATGGCGGCACGGGAGCTGTGGGACTGGAGGCGTTGTCGAGAGGCGCGGAACACGTAACCGTTGTCGAAAAAAAACACGTCGACCTTATTGCCCGGAACAGCGCCAAGCTGAAAATCGGCTCATCTCGCGAGTTCGAGGTCATCCAGGCGGACGCATTGCACACACTCAAGGAGCTTGGGTTGCGAGGTGAGCTTTTTGATTTAATTTTCGCTGACCCGCCATGGAAAGATGGAGCGGAGAAAAATATCGTGGAGCTTGCCGCCAACCTTCTGAAAAGCGCAGGGTGGCTTATCCTCGAAACGTATTACAAAACCAATCCGCCACTTTTCGAGCCGCAGTTAAAGATCATAGACTCTCGACGATATGGGGACACGGCCCTACTTTTTTATGAACGCTCCACCACCGCTTAAACTAATCTGCTTAAGCGTTTTCTTTTCCTTTCACTTCCATAATTTTCATGAATGGCGTTATGAAATCCATCGGGAGCGGAATGATCGTATTTGTTGCGTTCTCATGGGATATTTCGCGTATGGTTTGCAGATAACGTAACGTCAGAGCGGCCGGGCGTTTTTCAATGATCTCCGCCGCCGCCGCCAGCTTCTCCGCCGCCTGAAACTCACCTTGGGCGTTTATGATTTTGGCGCGTCGTTCGCGCTCCGCCTCCGCCTGTTTGGCCATCGCCCTTTGCATTTCGGTCGGCAGGTCCACATGTTTTATTTCAACATTGGCAACCTTGATCCCCCACGGGTCTGTCCTTCTGTCGAGAAGCTCTTGAAGCTCTGTGTTTATCTTGTCACGTTCAGATAAAAGCTCGTCCAGCTCAACCCCGCCAAGCACGGAACGCAAGCTTGTCTGCGATAGCTGGCCTGTGGCGTAAAAGAAATCCTCCACCTGTATGATCGCCTTTTCCGGGTCTAGTACCCGGAAATATACAACGGCGTTCACTTTTACAGAGACGTTGTCTCTCGTAATGATGTCTTGAGATGGGACATCAAGCGCCACCAGACGAAGAGAGGTTCTCATCATCTTATCGATTAGAGGAATGAGAATTATAAGACCAGGGCCTTTTACCCTGTAAAACCTGCCGAGACGAAACACAACAGCCCGTTCATATTCATTCAGAACCCTGAAAGCTGATAGCAGGATTACAACAGCGGCGACTATAGCTGCAAACATTCCAGTCATAACTCACTCCTTTTAATGGACCACCGTTAAGAACCTCAAACCTGTAAAATATTTACTATTCAATATTATACGATGTGAAAAATAGTTCGCCATATGTATTTAACTGGCTCCGGGATCCAGATGGGAATGGTTTGCGCTGATAGTGTCGCTACGGCTTAATAACCAATATTTTACAGGTTTGTTCTCGAAACTTTAAGGTTGTTTGCCGTTGTCCAGCGCTCTCCTTATCGCATTGGCCATTTTACCAATGGCGACAGGCTTATCCAGGGATTCACGAATTCCAATTTTCCCCATGTCAACCTTGGAAGAGATATTATTATAACCGGTTAGGAGGATTATGGGGATGTCAGCGCGTATTTTTGTCAGTTTTTCCGCAAGCTCTATCCCTGTCATTTTCGGCATTTTCAGGTCTGTGATTACAAGGCCAAACCGACCCGGAAGGATGCTGAAAGTTTTCAACGCTTCAATCGGGTCAGTTCTCGAAATTACATCATAGCCAAGCCGTTTCAACGATTTTTTATTTACATCGGCCACCATTTTTTCATCATCGATCAGAAGAATAAGCTCGTTTCCTCCGGGAGCTTGCTCATCCTTCCCGTTCTCTGTTTGAACGCTGACTTTTACTTGAGGAAAATATATGTGGAATGTTGCGCCCTCTTCAAGTTTACTGGAAACTGTTATCACCCCTTGATGGCTGGTTATAATGCCATGCGTGGCTGATAGCCCCATCCCGGTTCCTTTACCTACGTCCTTTGTCGTGAAAAAAGGATCGAAAATACGGTCCATTGTTTCTTTGTTCATGCCATGCCCGGTATCGCTTATAGTGAGAAGCAGGTAATTCCCCATATCCAGCTCGTTGATAGAGGAAGCCATCTCCTCATTCATGTAAATGGATTTCAGGCTGACGGTAAGCCTCCCGCCTGTTTCCTCCATGGCATGCATGGCGTTCGCGCACAGGTTCATTACCACCTGGCTTATCTGTGTCGGGTCACCAAGAATTGTATTGGTTTCGTCTTCTATATCCACCTTGATCTCAATGTTTGGCGGAATGGAAACCTGCAAAAGTTTTATGGACTCTTTTATTACCAGATGCGGGAGGAATGGCTTCATCTCTTTCTCTGTCTGTCTGCTAAATGTCAGAATCTGATTTACAAGATCCTTCGCCCTCACGCACGCTTTCAACGATTCAAGCAGGTTTTCACGCGCCTCACTCCCTTTCGGCAGGGCATCACGCGCAAGCTCCGTGTACCCTGTTATTGCGGCTAGAAGATTGTTGAAATCGTGCGCCACACCTCCTGCAAGAGTTCCTATCGCCTGCATTTTCTGTGACTGCCGCGCTTGCCGCTCAAGCCGCTTCTCCATTGTCACATCGCGTTTAACGGCTACATAATTGATGATACTTCCATCTGAATCCAGAATGGGTGTGATGGTCGCTTCTTCATCGTACAGCGAGCCGTTTTTCTTTTTATTTATAAAATTGCCCGACCATGCTTTACCCAAGCTTATGGTAATCCACATCCTCTTATAGAACTCATTATTCTGCTTACCGCTTTTAAGAATACGCGGATTGTCTCCTATTACTTCATCACGTTTGTATCCGCTGATTTTTTCAAAAGCCGGGTTGACATATTGGATCATTCCGGAGCTGTCGGTTATAACGATAGACTCCGCCGTCTGTTCCACCGCTGTCGCCAATCGAAGAAGGTTCTCCTCCGTCTGTTTTCGTGTTGTGATATCCCGCATGGCAGCTGTAAAATGACATCCTTCTTTTTCACCGAAGGTGGTCTCCTCGATTCTTAACTCTATTGGAAATATGGACCCGTCTTTTTTAAGCCCCTCAAGCTCCACCCATTTACCGAAAATATTTTTCTCTCCCGTTTCAAGATACCTTTTCAAGCCTTCGCTATGGGCCTGCCTATATTTTTCAGGCATAAGCATTTCAAGGTTTTGGTCAAGGACTTCCTCAGATGCGTAGCCGAAAATATTGAGTGATTCCTTGTTTATGTATTGAATGATGGAATCCTTGTTAATGACGATTATGCCTTCACCTACCGTTTTAAGGATCGCCTCCGTTTTCTCCTGGGCGGCTTTTAGTTCGCGAGCGGCCACTTTACGCTCTGTAATGTCCAGCGAATATTCGATCATTTTGTTGACGTTTCCGTCTTTGTCAAAAATAGGGAAGCCGTGCACCTCGTAATACCCTTTATTGCCGTCCTTGTCATAATGGATATGTTCCATAGTCACAGCTTGTTTCGTTTTTTTGACTTCTTCCAAAGGACAGGAGTGATCCCCAACGCATGGCTTGCTTCGTTTATGTGTCAGTTCATAACAGGTTTTAACTCTTTCAAGGTCTCCAAGCTCCCTTGCCGTCGAGTTCGCTATCTCTATCTCGTAGGTTTCCGCGTCAATGACATAAAAAGGATGGGAGAGCGACTCGATTATTCTTTTTAGAAACTCATTCTGTCGGTCGACTTCCGCTAAAGCCGCTTTTCTTTTGGATATATCCCTCGATGTTCCCTCAACCCCTTGGATAACACCGTTTTCGTCACGATAATATTGAGCGTTTGTGGAAACCCAGACTTCCGAGCCATCTCGTCTATTAATAAGAGATTCATAGTTGGATATCTTTCCTCCTTGCTCGCTCAATTCCTTAAGAAATTTTTCCCTGCCATCAGGATCAACGTAAAGGTCGCTGACCTTTGTCCCAAGAAGTTCATCCTGCCTGTAGCCAAGCAATTCTTCAGCTGGTGACGAGACCCGAACAAGAAACCCTTCCTTGTCCGTTCGATAGTAGGTGTCCTGTATACTGTCAAGAATGGCTCCCAAATCTTTTTCAGAGTCCCTTGCTTTTTTTTCGGCCTTTTCCCTCTCCGCAACCTGACGGTGTAATGGACGGTATAGATAAATATAAATAGCGGGAAGCGTAAGAAGAGTAACTAACGTAGCATCCAGTAAAGTGTGATACGATTCCGGAATTCCCGGAAACATACCGAAAAAAACCATTATCAACGTCTCGGCTGTAAATATTATCGCTGCAATATTTATCATATGGCGGACAGGAGACATCGGCGACGTCTCCCCTGTTGTTTTCCCGGGCGAAGGTTGGTTGTCCAGATCGAAACCAGCTTCAGGTTTATGTTCCATATGACTTTATTTCAAAAGCAAAAAAAGAATTGGAAAGCTACCTAAAATGGAATTTTGTAAAATGCTTTTACGATGCCATCACGCATGCATACAACTAGAATTTAATCGGTTTGATTATATCAAATTAAGGACATATTATACGCAATTTTGTTGGCTCTGATCCTGATATACTTTTATGTTCTTTTTCATTTTCATTACGGTTTGTTAAATGCCTACCTATGCTATTGGAGATATACAGGGATGTTTTGCCGCGTTCCGTCGACTTCTGCAAAAAATAAATTATAACGCGAAGCAGGACAAGTTGTGGCTTGCAGGAGACCTGGTTAATCGTGGCCCCGATTCGCTGGAAACGTTGCGCTGGATCAAAGAATTAGGGGATCGTGCCGTGACCGTTCTTGGCAACCATGACATGCACCTCCTTGCCGTAGCGGAAGGTGTTGGAAAAAAACGGGCTGTAGACACTTTTGAGAAACTTCTCTCCGCGCCGGATAAGGATGAACTCATAGGCTGGCTGCGGCGGCGGCCTCTTATGTACGTGGAAGGAGACTTCGTTCTGGTTCATGCTGGAATCCATCCACACTGGACTGTGGAACGCGCCAGGGAGCTATCGTCCGAGGTGGAAAACGCTTTACGAGTGGATACGTATCATGAGTTTTTAAATGAAATGTATGGAAACGAGCCGCGCCGGTTCGATGACAACCTCAAAGGAACAGAAAGACTCCGGTTCATAGCCAACACCATGACCAGGATGCGCGTTGTTACGCAGAACGGTGACATAGACCTCAACTTCACAGGGAAACCTGAAAATGCGCCGGAAGGAACCACTCCATGGCATCAAACGCCTGGTCGCCTTAGCGCAGATAAAATTATCGTTTGCGGTCACTGGGCGGCGCAAGGCGTAACAATCCGAAAGAACCTTATCGCTATTGATAGCGGATGCGGTTGGGGGGGGCGGCTTTCCGCAGTCAGGCTGGATGACAGGAGCCTTTTCCAGGTGTCATGCGGCCAAGTTTAATGGAAAGAAATCTTTTACGCCAACAATTACCAAGCTTTATCAGGAACCTGACCGCCTGTAATCCGAAAATAGTTTAAGCGCGGATTTTTGCTTCACTCTATCGTTTTCAGGCTTCGACGTTATTTTTGTGACCGACTCCATGGAGGTAAGCAAGTCCTTAACATTTACAAGTAGCTCATCGTCATTGTCACTGAGAGTTTCCACCTTCTCGCATGACAGGAAGTCGCCATCTCTAGTAATGGCAAGCACAGGCACATCTTTTGCTTCCGGACTCTTTTTCAGAATTTCCAGAAGGTAGCGTCCGCCAGGCACTGTCATAACAGTGTCCGTTATAACAAGATGTGGCTTCGCTTCCGCCATGATAGCCAAAGCCTCTTCTCCACTTTCAGCTTCAATTACGGTGGCGTCAAGGCTTTCCAACATGCTGGACAGTTCGGCCCTCGCTGTGTCTTCTCCTTCCACAAGAAGAATAAGCGGACGGACAACAGGAGTTTCCGCGAAAAACACACTCCCCTTGCCAAATTCCGAATCCGCCGTAAGCAAACCACCATGGGCTTTCATTATATCAGCGCATAAAGGAAGACCAAGCCCGCTTCCACGCTCACCGGCGGTCCCGATGGTGCTCGTTTTTTCATCGTGCCGGAATATCAGCTCAAGGTCACGGTCCTTGATTCCAATACCGGTGTCCTTCACCGCAATGACGTTCGAACGTCCATCTGGAACAAATATTACGATAATATCGTCACGGTCAGAAAACTTTACCGCGTTGGAAACAAGGTTATGCAACACTTGAACGAAAAGGTCAGGGTCGGCGTATATCTTGTGTCCGTCCGGAACTTCGTTAAATATCATTATTCCTTTGCTGGAAGCAAGATGCGAGGCGGCTCCCGCAGCCAGCGCGGCTAGTTTTCTTGCGTTTAAAAACATCTTGCCAGGCTTTATCACACCTGTTTTGAGCTTGCCGATATCAAGAAGCTTGTCGATCATGCTCACAAGCCCGTCACCAGTTTTCATCATATGCTGCAATAAAGCTTTCTGGTCCTCGTTCAAAGGAGTGACGACATCGGCGTTCAACACACGCATAAGCCCCATGATTGAAGCTAAAGGGGAGCGAAGGTCGTGTGATACCAAAGATACGAATTTGTCCTTCAGGAGCGCCGTCGCTTCCGCCTCCTCTTTGGCCACACGAAGTTTCTCTTCTGTTTGTTTTTGTCTTTTTAAGGCAAAAAGCGTGATCCTGGATGGAATGATCAGAGCGATGCTAACAATTATAGCTCCAGCAATAACAGCTTCCCAGCGCTCATTTAAAGCTTCTACGCTGGAATATCCCAAAAGCTTTCGAGCAATATCCTCAATGGCGAATTCCCAGGCAAAAAGCAGGGCAAACGTAATTAATACCGTAAGCCCAAATAAATAAATGACCTTTTTTGTCATATCGCTCTTCCCCCTACAGCAGAGCCATCAGATCGTAAAATTTTTACCGAGAATAATTGAAAAACTACTGTCACCAAAACTGTTTCCTGTTTTTATCCTATTAAGCATTATATTTTAAAATGTCACTAAAAGATACAATAAATAATCTACTAATAGATGGTTGCATCACCAGTTAATAGCTTTTGTTATAATTATAACATAGTATATACAAGTAGTTATAGTTTTTAAAAATGGTTACCTTGTTTTATTTAGTGTAACGTATTGATATTCTAAATAATTGGAGTCAAAAAAAATTTCATTCCCGCGTCAAAATACAAGAATCAGTTACGAAAAGTTATAGAATTATATATAAAAGGCTATCGGAAATAAAGCTGGAAAGTTACGAAAAAGGGGTGGGATGGATTTGCAGACGCAGAAAAGCAGCTGAAATAACAGTGATTAATGGAAAGTAGTGGCTATTTTATTTACTTTTCGCGATGTAATTTTCCGCCGTTTATTTTTGCGGCATTGTTCAGCTTGCCAAGAAGCTTTTTTAAATCAACACCATGTGTCATCGCTCCCCACCCCACGGTTTCGTAATGTCCGCCGGAGCATGACTTGCAACTCATGTGGTACGAGTCAAAAACTTTTACAGTAGATGGATATTTCTTCATTACATCGTAAAGAATCATCTCTTTGCTTACAGAGCTCATTAAATAAAAACCTGATTTTTCAAAAAAAACTTGTTGCTGATCGATCGTGTCATGCTATCATTACGGTTTTCCAGTGGCAACGTATAACTAATAAGATAGATAAACAATGGCTAAAGTTTGTGATATTTGTGGCAAAAAGCCGATGTTCGGCAACAATGTAAGTCACGCTCATAACACCACGCGTAGACGGTGGAACCCCAACCTGAAAAAGGTCCGCGCAGTTTTACCGGCTGGTGGGGTTAAAAGAATTACCGCTTGCACCCGCTGCATAACTTCCGGAAAAGTAGTCAAACCAGCCTGACCTGCCGCATCGGCTTTGCTTCCAGTCACACTCAGGTCAAGCCGGATGATTGTTCGGTCGAATTGCGCCCAAAAACGTTTTTATTGATTAATCCCTTGATTCGCGGGCTCTGAAATTGGCTACAAGATATTGATGGCCCTCCACTGGTAACAGCGCCAGATTCTGTAAAAGAGCCCCCCTTCAGCCAAAAATTTTCTAAACTTTCCCGGGCGTATTTCCGAAAGAATGATATCAACCGACGCGTTTAGGGATAAACGCCGTTTTTTAGCGATTAATGGATTAATGGAGGTTTGATGGTAAATTCAGTTACGGGTAGTTCCAATGTGATGAGGATACAATCACTTAGCGCATTCACCCAAAATGCGTTAAAGTCCTCGGAGGCTTTTATTCAGAAGGCGCAACAAATCACCCAGGGAGCCTCTGGAGCGTCAAAAATCAATGTAGTGGCCTGACAGGTCGCTATTATTGAGAACTTTGGTGGAGTGATGAATTCCTGGTCCATGCCCTCTGATCGTGTGGGCATGGACATCACAAATACGTTGGATCATAGCGCCCGCCAAAAGCATTATCGCACAAATCCCCTTGCCACTACCGTCTTTTAAGCTACAATGACACTTTATTTTTCCAACTAATGGTATCGCGTAATGGAAAGAAAAATTATCCATACAGATGACGCTCCGAAAGCTGTCGGACCGTATTCCCAGGCCGTTATAAGCTCTAATATGGTGTACACCGCCGGGCAGATAGGGCTAAGCCCGGTTACGGGCAATATTGAGGGCGATGATGTGGCAAGCCAGACACGTCAGGTTATGGCCAACCTTGCCGCAGTATTAAAAAAAGCCGGAGCGTCGTTTGACGGTGTGGTGAAAAGCTCCATCTATATTGTAGATATGAAAGATTTTGCTGAAGTAAATAAAGTTTATGCTCAATATTTTGAAAGCTCGCCTCCTGCCAGGTCCACTGTGCAGGTAGTGGCGCTTCCTCTTGGAGCCTTGGTTGAGATCGATATGATCGCCGCGGCTCCTGAAAGTGTGGAGGGCGAATAAGTTGGCGATGTCGATGACAGGTTATGGCAGGGCGGAAGCTTCCGAAAGTGGGATGCAGGTTACGATAGAAATAAAATCTGTGAACCACAGGTTTCTTGAAGTCAATGTAAAGGCCCCTTCCCGTATGTTTCTTCTCGACGATCTCATTAAAAAAATGATTAAGGATAAATTCGCCAGAGGCTACTTTGACGTTATGGTGGCGATGAGCGCGGATGAGGATTTGGCTACGACTGTATCTGTCAATGAATCGTTGCTCAAAGGATATCTTGCGGCGGCAAAAGATTTGGCGGAGGAATACGGCGTCAACTATCCGCCACAAATGGGAGATTTGCTACAGATCAAGGATCTGTTTAACAGTTCGGGGCGGGAGTTTAGCCTGGATGAATGGCGAACGATACTGAAAAAGGTGATGGTCGAAGCTCTGGACCAGGTGGGAAAAATACGGGTTGTGGAAGGAGCAAGCACGTTGGCGGACGTTAAAGTCCGGTTTGGCAAAATATCAGACCTATTAGTGGATATAAGCGCCTGGGCGGACAATTCAATACAAGACCGGTTTCTAAAGCTAAAGTCCAGAATGGAGAAGCTGACCAAAGAAGTGGGCATGGACGAAGCGAGAATTTCCCAGGAAGCGGCTGTCATGGCCGATAAAAGCGATGTATCGGAGGAACTGAGCAGAATTAAAAGCCATCTTTCGCAAGTGGACGCTCTCCTTAGTTCGGATGAGCCTATAGGCAGGAAACTTGAGTTTTTCCTTCAGGAAATAAACCGTGAAACGAATACCGTAGGATCGAAAACCTTATCCTCCGATAGCGCAGGTCACGTGGTGGAAATAAAGAGCGAGCTTGAGAAAATTCGCGAGCAGGCTCAGAACCTGGAATGAGCGGATATATTGAAGAACGGAAGGGGATACTGTTCGTTCTATCCGCCCCGTCCGGAGCAGGCAAGACAACCGTCGCCAGCATGCTTTTAAGCCGCACGGAAGGTTTAAGAAAATCGATCTCCCACACAACCCGGCAAATCCGGAAAGGCGAAACATCCGGTCTCGATTACTTTTTCGTGAATGAAAAAGAATTCAATGAGATGATTGACCGTGGCGAGTTTATAGAGTGGGCTTTAGTCCATGGAAATTATTATGGGACTTCGTTAGCTAATATAGAAAATATCGTTAAGAAAAATGGCTCCGATCTTTTACTTGATATTGATGTTCAGGGCGCCGCGACATTGCGTGAGAAAGGCGTTAACTGTTCTACAATTCTTCTTTTGCCGCCATCGATGGACGAGCTTAAACGAAGGTTGGTATCAAGAGCCGACGAGAGCGAGGAGTCGATATCGACAAGGCTTGCCAACGCCCCGAAAGAGCTTGGCGAAATTGATAAATTTGATTATGTTGTTATAAATGACGATCTGGGAAAAGCGGTTTCCGAGGTTTGCGCCATTATTATAGCCGAGCGTCTCAAGGTAGCGAACAGGACAATAAGGCTCAAGGGTTTGCAACGCTAGCGTCCACGCCGGTAAGCTAGGTTGAAATGCTTTTATTTATTATCGAAGGCGCAAGCGAAGCCTTGCGGCAGGTCATCTTCCACTTCTTTACTGCATGATGGTTGTAGATTTAAAATGAGCGTGTAAACGTTTTACAGTAGTAAATAAGCAAATTCAGTTTATTGTGAGATAGAGGATAGATTAACCCGTGCCATTAAATTCTGTCCCGACTAAAGACTCTCTGGTAGAACAAGGCGTCATTGATGGGACGAAAGCGTTTACCGGACCGTACGGACTCCAGGTCGGCATAACCGGAATCTGCAATTACGTTTGCGAGTTTTGCGCTACGTTCAGTTATCTGAAGCCTAAAGAACAACAAGACGCTGTTGTGTCGCCTCAAATTCCTTCCGGTAAATTTCTGGAGCTTGTTTCAGATGCGGCCGATATGAATGTGGAACAGATTTCGATCGTCGGTGTAGGAGAGCCGTTTCTCCATCCAGACATAATGCTGTTCATTAAAAAGATCAAGGAGCGATCGATAAGGCTCATGATAACCACCAACGGCTCGCGGCTCACCGAGCATGTCGTAGATGAGTTATGCCGGCGCAAGCTTAACATTCTGAATATATCTCTTAACTCAGCTTCGCGGGAGACTTACGCTAAAATACACGGCGATAAACAGGGCAGGTTTTTTGACCGTATCATGAAAGCGCTGGAGCGTTTTAAAATTTTAAAAAATGAAAACGGCGGGCCATGGCTTTCTCTCCGTTTCGTAATGACCAGACGCAATATCGATGAGGTGGAAAGTTTTATTCGCCTTGCCATCGAGAAAAAGGTAGACGAAATAGTTTTACAGAATTGTGTCGAGCCTGAGTTTGCCCGGGATATCGGCCTGAGCTTGGACGACAAAAAAAAGGTGGCGGAAGTTTTAAAAACTTTGAGAGATGAAACAAACGGCGCAAATCTTAAATCCAACATTGACTTTGTTATTGCGCGGTACAGCGAAAAC
>CAYNDB010000048.1:0-7617 GCA_964395915.1 uncultured Nitrospinota bacterium
TATCTGCCTGCGGAGCAGATCGACAGTTACATAGCCGGGCTGATTATTCTGGCCGCTGCTCCCTGCACCGCAATGGTGTTTGTGTGGAGCCATTTAACCAAAGGAGAGCCGCTCTTTACACTGAGCCAGGTGGCGCTAAACGACGTTATCATGGTTTTCGCTTTTGCGCCCATCGTGGGTTTGCTGCTAGGGTTGTCTTCCATCACCGTTCCGTGGAATACGCTGTTGCTCTCGGTGGCGCTTTATATCGTCGTTCCACTGATTATCGCCAATTTGTGGCGTAAACTAGCTTTGAGACATGAGCATGGACATGCCTATCTTGCCCAGACTATAAAACTGTTGCATCCCTGGTCTCTGGCGGCATTACTTGCAACGTTAGTGTTGCTGTTCGGTTTTCAGGCCGAGTCAATAATAAACCAGCCGGCTGTGATCGCCATGCTGGCCGTTCCTATACTCATTCAAGTTTATTTCAACTCGGGACTTGCGTATCTTTTAAATCGGAAGCTAGGCGTGGCGCATTGCGCGGCCGGGCCTTCCGCGCTTATCGGGGCAAGCAATTTTTTTGAGCTGGCGGTGGCGACGGCAATCGGCCTGTTCGGATTCGAATCGGGCGCGGCGCTGGCCACGGTGGTTGGCGTTCTGATCGAGGTGCCTGTGATGCTCTCGGTTGTAAAAATCGTTAACGCAAGCCGCGGATGGTACGAATCGGGCGCGGCGTTTGCGCTTAAGCCTGTTGAGAAAACAGGTCGTGATTGAAGCCAGCTTCTAAAGTCAGACGGGTAATTCCACTCCCAGTTGTTTTAAGAGGAAGTCATACATAATAATCGCCATTACAATCAGAAAAATCATCAGTATAAAACGATACTTGCTTTTATGCTTTATTGCTTTTGCGCAATCTTTATGGTGAACCTTATCCAGTAGCTCATCACCGAACTGGACAGATAAAAATGTGCCAACGCCTGAAATGAAAATAATCATCCAAAACGGGAATGGTTCGGAAAGGATTTGGTAAAAGAGTTTTAGTAACTCCGTTTTTTCATACAACTCCGCAATCGAAAAATAAGAGTAAAGATTAAGTGAAATTGCGATAATCCAGACTATCAATTCGGCATGAAACATCCGGAATTTAAGGATGAGCCGGATCGGAAAATCGAGCAGGAACCCGGCGTCCGCCACAGGAGTGCACAATACAAAAAAGGACCATGTGAGCGCGGTGATCAGGAATCCGCTTTGAAAGCCATACTTGTATGCGATAAAAAAGAAGTAGCCAGTAAAAACCGCGACTACCAGCAGAAACTTAAATAGAACGCGGCGTTTGGTTTCATGCTTCAGAATTTTAGAGGCAAGCTTTTTTTTGCTCACGTTCTCACAGGGCAAAACAAGCTCCTAGTTAAATTAATCATGTTAGTTTAACTTCTCATTTAAACTAACATGATTATCATGTCGCGCAGCAACTGAGTTTCTCTACGCTTTTGCCAAATGTAATCGCGGCCAATTCATCCGGATACAACCTCACGGCGACTTTTTAATGTGGCGAAATCAGCGTTGCATTCCTAATCTCAATATTCCAATTAGCTTTTGGGGAAATCCGCGAGACAGCATTTACCCGACGGGTTACGAACTTCACAGGCGCATAGCTTTAACTTAACCAGCTCCATTACAAAAGCCTTGGACTGGCTTTGCCCGGTTTTCTCCAACTCTTCGCGAACGTTGGATTCTCTTATGTCGAAGCAGTAACAAAGCATACGGTCCGAAGTGTTTGACTTTTGCCCAACTTCCTGCCGGACATGGCCAAGTTTGTAAATGGCGCCAGTCTCATTAAAATAGACCACGTCGCAATCCGGTTGACCGCAAAAGTGAAATGGCGTGTCAGGGAGAGTGATCAGTTGCGAATGTTTCAGTTGATGAAGCAATGTTTGCCGCAACACCGGTCGGGCAACCGCTCCACAGGAGACACATTTAGATTTGACATTGGTTTTCCGCGATTTCGGTTCAGAGAATCCGGATGTCGAGCAACAATCTTCCATTTAATTGTTCTTTACAGTGGAGGGGAACCCTGCGTTTTTTGTGGCAACGGTCATCTCTTCCGGCGTCACCTTTTTCGGGTCATACACAACAATGGCCCGTGGCGGGTTCAGCGTAACAATAGTCTCTTTCACACCTTCCAGTTTTTTCAGGCTTTTCTTTACCGTTACCGGACAGGAATTGCATGTCATTCCTTTAATGTTAAGTGTTACCTGTTCCGTTGGAGCCTCTCCAGCTGTTGTGTCGCTTGCAAAAACGTACGGGATGGCGTAGGGCGAAGCGATCATTGTCACGGCGATCAAGGTAACCGCCCATAACGCCACTTTATTTATCCTGTCCGATTTCGGATTAGCGCAGTAACTGCCAGGGGCGCATTCTTCAGCTTTCGGTTTAGTGTATGTTTTATAAAACGCCATCCCAAGGAATCCAACGGTAAGCGCCAGGAAAATGGGGCTGTACGGCTCCATGGCCGAGAGGTTGGCGATCCATGCGCCGCTTACTCCAAGACCCAAAAGAACGAGCGGCCCCGCACAGCATATTGAAGCGCCAATCGCGGCAATTACAGCCCCTACGAGTCCAAGCCTTGCCCCTTTATTATTGTTTCCCATTATCTTCTCTCCGAACATGTTCATTCGTAATAACCCTATCCCCCGGTAGAGGATATCATTGCGCTAAAAAAATTACGTTTGTTTCAATAGAGTTGAAAGCACCTTGGTAACTTTCTCAAGCCTGTCGTCGGCGTCTCCAGTCATGCACGAGTTCATGCAAGCTTTTAGCTCATGGTCTAAAATCGAGGCGGAAAACTTGTTCAGCGCTGCTTTGACCGCCGTTACCTGAAGAAGAATCTCATCGGCGCAACGATGGTCCCGAACCATACGTTTGATAGAGCCGACATGACCTTCGATCCTGGACAGTCTATCGACAAGCGCTTTTCTGGCGGCGCCTTCCAGATATTGTTTTTCTCTGGTTTCCGGAGCGGTGGCCGGTTTTGCTGTTGCCATAGTGTTTACCTTATGAAGTCCATAACTTTTACCATAATCCATATCCCCCGGAGGGGGATACCTTGGGAACAGGATATATCCCCCCAGGGGGGATGTCAAGAAACAATATGCGTCTCAAAAAAAAATAGTAATATGTACAACGAGAAAGCAAGCGGGAGTATCAGGGTTATATGTCTATGGATCATCAAGTGACGTATGCCAGCCGCTGATTTCGACAATGCGCTGATAAAATTCTATATTTTGGAGAACATAACCTGTGAGACCTGCACATGCCCTTTTTTTGAGGGTTTCTGATTACATTTTCGCAATTATATATGGAGTGGTAGCGACCACGGCTTCTTACTACCTCATACCCGACGAATGGCCGATGCCGCTTCTGATGAGCGCCGGTATGTTGGTCGGGACTTTGTCCACATTCCCTTTACTTGCGATTTTTTCCGTTCTGCTTGGCGGCTTTGAGGTGATTATGATGTCGATGCAGATAGGTATGCTTGGCGGAATGGCGGGGGGGATAATCGGCGGCGCGTCTATAAATTTGCCCTTAATCGCAGGGGCGTCAGTTGGAGCGGCTGTTCAGCTCTTTTTGCATATCTCAGACCTTAAGTATCATGGTGAGGCGTTGCAGGACAATGAGTAGCAAAGCTATAGAAAAGTGGAACAAGGCCTCAAAATGTTTCGACATGGGATCGCGTGGGGAACATATGCGGTATGGAGTGTATAAACAAAGCTTATTTTCCAAAGCTAAAGGGAAAACCCTTCTTGTGGCCGCTGGAACCGGGGCCGACTTTAAATATCTACCGGAAAATATCGATCTTACAGCTATAGATTTTGCTCCTAAAATGCTTGAAAAGGCAAAAGAAAAGCTTGGCGATTTCAAGGGAAACATTGCCTTGAAGGAAGCGGATGTAACCGAGCTTGATTTCAGCTCCGAAAGTTTCGACACGGTGGTGACTTCCTGCACATTCTGCTCTGTTCCCGATCCTGTCAAGGGGCTTAAAGAGTTGCGGCGTGTTCTTAAAAACGATGGGCGGTTGCTTATGTTCGAGCACGTACGGTCGTCAAATTTCTATCTTGGAGCGATGATGGATATTATGAATCCTCTGGCGAAAATGCTGGGGCCTAATTTAAACCGCAGAACCTCCGACAATATTCGGAAGGCGGGCTTCAAGCTTACACGTGAGTTTAACGTCTATCTGGACATGGTAAAACTCTTTGAAGCGGTTAAAGACATTTATTTGGTGCCGAAGGGGGGACTCGAACCCCCACAGGCGTGAGCCCACACGAACCTGAATCGTGCGCGTCTACCAGTTCCGCCACTTCGGCTACGTTTCGATAAGGCCATAATTATAGCCCGATCAGCTCTAAAAGCAACGATCATCGGACATCGCTTGCCCCTTTGCCGCTATTAAAGTAAAATCAATCATTTAAACAACCGTTAGGACCTAAGATGACCGAAAACGTAAAAATATCTGTCGTGGCGCCTATATATAATGAAGCGGAAAACATCGACGGGTTTCTCGAGGAGGCGCTTCTCGTGCTGGAAACGGTGGAAGGCGGCTTCGAGATAGTATGCGTGGACGATGGCTCTACCGATGGCGTTTATGAAAAGCTTTTAGACTGGCACAAGAAAGATGATCGGGTGAAAGTCATACGCTTCCGCGATAATTTTGGGCAGACCGCTGCATTCTCCGCCGGATTCGACTATGCCAAGGGAGATATCATAATTACAATAGACGCGGATTTACAGAACGATCCGGCGGACATCCCCGCCATGATAAGTAAATTGGAAAAAGATGATTATGACATCGTCGCAGGCTGGCGTTATCATCGGCAGGACAGTTTTTTAACACGTCGTCTGCCGTCCATGATCGCGAATAAAATCATTTCCATGACCACCAAAGTTCATCTGCACGATTACGGGTGTTCGCTTAAAGTTTTTCGACGCGATGTGGTAAAAAATATAAAGTTGTATGGAGAGATGCACCGCTTCATTCCGGCGATAGCTTCCTGGATGGGAGTGCGTGTGGCAGAGGTAAAGGTTAATCACAGGCCGCGTGTGGCGGGAAAATCGAAATATGGATTGGGCCGTACGATAAAAGTGATGCTGGACCTTTTAACGGTAAAGTTTCTTTTGACCTATTCCACACAACCGATCCAGATATTTGGCTTGATGGGGGTAACATCAGGAGCGATAGGGTTTGTTATGGCCCTCTGGCTTTCTATCCAGAAACTGTTTTTCGAGGTTCCGCTCTCAAACCGTCCTGCCTTGCTTCTGGCCGTGTTGCTGATTTTAATAGGTGTCCAGTTTGTATCCATGGGGCTTTTGGCGGAGCTTCAGGCGCGAACTTATCACGAATCCCAGAACAAGCCAATTTACGTAATAAAAAACGTCGTCGAGTAGGAAGATATTCGTTACGCGACACGTTATATTTGAACGAAATGGGTATTGAGATAATAGCATTTATAGCTATTGCCATATTCGCCATTTGCGTTATGGGTTTCAACTTTTTTTATAATCCCTTCGGCCTGGGGCCTGCGCCCGCCTCGGTATTGCCAGAAAGATTTTTCCACCGTCCGGCTGAATCCCTTGCCGCGCTTGAACTGCTTATCGATGGTGTTGAAGCTTTCGATAAAGCTTTAGAGCTTATCAATGCCGCAAAGGAAACCGTAAGGGTCCAAACATTTATATGGAAAGATGACGACATCGGCCGGAAAATGGTATCCGCTTTGATAACCGCCGCGGATCGTGGCGTTAAAGTTTCCGTCAGCAAAGATGTGGTTGGAACCTTTTTCGAAGCAAGGGACATGCTGAAGGGACATCCAAGCCCTGTATATGCGGATAAAAGGTTTAAAGGCCATGCCAACATAAATGTAATGACCGACCTTTTCAAGGACACCGACCATAGCAAATATTTCATTATCGATGGGAGGTGGGCTATTTTCGGAGGGATGAACATAGCGGACGAATATCACAAAAAATGGCATGACTATATGGCGCTGATAGACTCATCACAATGGACACAAGCTTTCGGAGCAAAAGTTTTGGACGATTCCGCGTGGCCGGACGAAGCTCCTTTTTATTTTACCGTCAACAACCGCAAGGTATGCGAAATACGAACAGCGATGATAGAAGTTATAGACAGCGCAAAAGAAAACGTTATTTTGGAACACGCCTATTTTTCCGATGACAGGATGATTGACGCTATTGTTCTGGCGACGAGGCGAGGAGTCAAGATAACGATTATTCTTCCCCAAAACCCCGGCACACATTTATACGCCAATATGTCGACAATCAACAAGCTGCTTGCGCGTTGTCCAAAAGATAAATGCGAGATATATTTTTATCCAGGGATGACACACGCCAAGGTTATGATGGTGGACGGAACTATTGCAATCATCGGCTCTGCGAACCTGACGCATCGAAGCATGAAAAGGAGCAGGGAGCTTGTCTTGTTTGCAAACGGAAAAGAGAACGAGCCGTTTATAAGGAGGCTGAGAGAAAGGTTGAGCGCGGATATTAACAAGGCGAAAAGAGTGACAGAACCATTTGACCTTTCTGTGATGGAGCGCGTGTCGGCGTTTGCGGGGAAATACACGTGGTAAGTTCAAATAGGGAACCGCGCAATTTCCCAAGCCTGGTAGTCGCCATATGTTCTGCGATATTGCTAGTTCATCTTACAAGCGTAGCTTTCGCTGAACCATTTTATCAAACGGACACAATCACCTCGCCTGAAGGATATGGCAAGCCGCACGGGTCGTCTATCGTTGAGCTTGAAAACGGCGACCTTCTCGCGTCATGGTATTCCACAGAAGACGAGACCAGCGAGGATACCTGGATTTTTCGCTCGATATGGAGCCGTGATACAGGGATATGGGGCAAACCGCATATCATCGTTAACAAGGGGTACACCAAGTCTTTGGGGAACACGTCGCTTTTTCGTGATGACGACGGAATAATATGGATGTTCTTTGCGGCGGTGCGGCTTGGCGGATGGAGCGGGGCGGTGACGGATTATATGCAGTCCCGCGATGAAGGGAAAACATGGAGCACAGGTAAACGGCTCGTCGGGTGGCCAGGTAATATGCCGCGCAATCTTACAATCCGAGTGGGGGACCATGAGGCGCTTATCCCTCTCTTTATCGACTTCTGGTATGAAGCAAACCTTACCGGCTCATACACCGTATTAATAAAGTATAAAGACGGACGGATAGTAAACCAATCTTACGCTACGCTCAGCAGCCACCACCCTATACAGCCTGCTATTGTGAAACTGCCGGACGGACGGATATTGATGCTGGCGCGTGACAAGGCGAAAAAGTTCGTCTGGCGCGCATACTCCACAGACAACGGCAAAAGCTGGGGCACACCTTCCTACACAACGCTTATAAATCCCGATTCCGCCATTAGCGCGGTATACGTAGATGAGATCGGCGCTGTTCTTGTGGCGTACAATCCTTCCAAAGAGGGGCGCAACCCGCTTTCGCTGGCTTTGTCGATGGACGGGGGGATCACGTTTAAAAAGATCGCCGACCTTGCCCGCCATGAAGGAACGGGGAAAGCCGCCTTTGCATACCCCACGCTTTTACGGAC
>CAYNDB010000048.1:7717-17970 GCA_964395915.1 uncultured Nitrospinota bacterium
TAGAAGTAATATTGCGCCCAACCACCAAGATCGAAAGTGTAATGGAATCCACGAAGTTTTATTATCGGCAGAAGCATGTCGAGGCTGTATGAAAGACCCAAAGGCATTCCGTGCGCCGCTCCTTCACCGGAAGCATATAGAACATACGCTCCTATCAAGGTAAACGCCAGAACCCATCCACCGACGCGATGAATACGGTAGCCATACCCGATAACGTATTTCATTATCCATAAAAACACAGACCGCCATTGAGTGTGCTCTTCTTCCAGTCTTTGCCGCTCCCTTTTTGCGTACAGGATATCCCTTGCTTTTTGTTCACGACCTTCCTCCCGCAATACAGCCGCCAACTGTTCATACGGCTGGGGAGAGAACGTTTTTTGTTTTTTCAGCCAATCTTCGAACCAGTCGATTTTGGCTACGTTCATAGCTGGCTCACCTTCTTCGAAATACCCACCGAGACGGGAATATTGGAAACCGACAAGATCGATATCATCCGGCCATGATGTTTTGGTAACGATAAGAGCTCCGACTTTTGTGTTTCGAAGCATGAGTCTGCTACCTTTTGCCCATTTTGGAACGGAGTCCTCATCCAGGCCCAGAGCGAGATCTCCTTTGATGGTTGTTCCGGTAAGATTTAACGTATTCAACACGCTTCCCCGTAAAATGAGGTGGCCTTCGATTTTTGCAAATATCAATTCTATCGGTTTCTCAAAAGTCGCTTTACGAACAAATAGATGACTCCCAAGCCTCATACTATCCATATTTATCTCACCGCTGAACGTGGAGCCGTCCATCCTCAGTTCCCCGCCTATTTGGGAGCTTACCAAGTTGACTTCTGAGAATGTGGCTCCATCGCGCATGAAAAGGCTGCTGCCGACTTGTAGGCCGTCCATATCAAGCTTGGCGCTGAACGTGGAACCGGTCATGGTCAATTGCCCTCCTATTTTGGCGCTTACCAAGTTGATTTCGGAGAATGTGGCTCCATCGCGCATGGAAAGGCTGCCATCTACTTGCAGACTATCCATATCTACCGCACCGCTAAACGTGGAGCCGGTCATGGTCAATTGTCCGCCTATTTTGGCGCTCATCAAATCGACTTCGGAGAATGTGGCTCCATTGTGCATAAAAAGACTGCTATCGACTTGTAGACCGTTCATGTCCAGCTTATTGCTGAAAGTGGAACCGCTAAGGTTTAGTTGGCCACTTATTCTGGCTTCAAGGAGTGTTGCTGTTGCAAATTTGGAGCTGTCAAAAGAAATGGCGCTGCTAGCTTTTAAAGAAGTTAAATTGACATGCGACTCAAATCTGCATTGGGCTAATCCAAAAAAGTGTTTTACTGGAGCAAACGATAAATCAATATTATCTTTAAACCATGCGCCAATGATGGTTACGCCTTTACGGGTTAGCTCTCCCTTATACGGCTCATCTAAAAGAATGGTCTCCAGAAATTCAGATGAAATAATTCGATTCTTCCATTTATTATCGTCTTTAAAGTCCTCGTCTTTTTTTGGGTTAAACCATTTAGAGCTAAGCCACGGTCCCTTCGAGAGAGAGTCGTATTCGTTCAGGTTTGCATTTTGCCCTGAGCGAAGTTTTTTCCATACCCACTTTTCCTGATCCGTCCAGTCTGTTTTCGGTTCTATTGTCGTCATGCCCAATACGGTATAGTTTTGCGCTTGATTGGGCAATAAAATTACGTCTTATGGTGTGTGGTGGTCTTACTTTTTCCCACGGGATTACCGCAGTCGTCTTCGGCTCCTTCGCAATGCCGAGCCCATATGTCATCCCGCGCCCGACGCGGGATCCCGTCGCCTTCATGTCAACCTCACGGGATGCCGGATCGAGTCCGGGATGACAACAAGAAACAGCAATAGAACCCTACTGCTCAAAAAGCCATCGTCTCAATTGCTGGTGTGGGGTGAAAAACTTTTTCATCGCAAGGGTTGTGAAAACAACCGATGTTATAGTAACTGACGACGCGACCATAAGCATGATAATGATCTGATATTTGGCGGCAACCATCGGGGGCGCGCCGCCGAGCATCTGGCCGACCATTACGCCGGGAAGGTGGACAATACCGACCGTCATCATCATATTAATTGTAGGGATAAGCGCCGCCCGTATCGCCTCTTTTTTCGCTTCGTGCGTTGCCTTTCTGTAATCCCATCCCAGTGTGAGAAGTGTCTCGATCTCGTCCTGTCGTGATTTAAGCTCCATATATAGCCTGTCCGCCGCCAACGCCCCTCCGCTCATGGCGTTGCCGAGTATCATCCCGCCCAGAGGTATCAAAATATCTGCTCGAAACCACGGGTCGATTTTCAGCACTGCGCCGGTCACCACGGCGATGGTGAATATGGAGCCTGTGACCACCCCGGCCCACATCGGTATATAGAGCCCAGCTACAGGTCTTTTCATCCTGCCAAGCCCCGCTTTTGCCGCATATGTCATCATCAGTAGCAAGGCGCCGATGATGATGTACCATTGCTCCACACCGAAAAGCGCTTTTACAACAAATCCCATGAAAAGAAGCTGAACGAATGTCCGTATCGTTCCTATTGTAAGTGACCGCTCGATCTTCAACCCTTCATATGCGGACAAGGCCACAACGACAGCGAAAAGCGCCATGGTCATGGCGAGATCGTCCCAGCCGGGATCGATTACTATCATCCCTCGTCTCCGTTGATCGTGACTATCGCTGTGGCGGCGCGTTCTATCTCGGCGACACGATGGCTGTTCCAGACGATGGTCATCTCGTTATTTGCGGCGATATCGAGCATCGCCTTAAGGAAAAGCTCCGTTGATTCCGGATCCAGCCCGGATGTCGGCTCGTCGAGCAGAAGGACTTTCGGTTTTACCAGAAGGTTGCGTATTACCGCCACACGTTGTTGCTGCCCGACGGAAAGAGACTTGGCTTCCCTCAATAAAAGATGTTTTTCCAGCCCAAACCGCTCAAGCCAATATTCAAGCGTAATATCTGGCGAGGCTTCATTGAGGCCTAAAGACAAGTTGTATTGAACAGAGCCGTCCAGCATGATAGGTGTCTGGCGTACCAGCGACACCAGTTTTCTAAGCTTGGTAGGATCATATTCGCGGTATTCTTTGCCATCCAAGAATATTTCACCGCTTTCCGGTTCCTCCAGCCATGCCATAAGCCTTAATAGCGTTGTCTTGCCCGATCCGGACCGCCCGCGCACTATAAGCATGGCTCCCCGTTCAACTTTAAGGGAGAAATTTGTAAAGACAGACTTGGAGGAAACCCCGCTGATCTGAGGCTTCAAGTCATGTTTTTCTGAAAGATGATAGTGGAACGAAAGGTTGCGCAGCTCCAGGATTGTTGTCATTTTATTGCAAAATTAAGCAATCAATATTGTAATTGTATAAAAAACTGATGTTATATTAGATTATAATTATGTTGATCAGGTATAATAAATAAATTATTGTACTGCTGGCGATGAATGACCAATATCTATTGCCGTTTGATTTAAAACTCGCTTCTAGGTAAAGATACGCAGATGGAAACTATGACTGTTTGGCAGGCCTACAGTCTGCTGGAACTGGATGCGTTTGCTTCAATCAAGCGTGTCAAACAGTCATACAGGCGCGCCGCGAAGCTATACCACCCAGACATGAACGCAAGCTATAGCGATGCGGAAAAATTTACCGAAGTCGTCTCCGCATATAAAACCATACTTGAAGATAGAAAAAAGAACCCCTCAGGGCGCTCCAACATTATGAAAAACAAGGGGCAACCTGAATATTCTAATGGTTCTAACTCTGAGCGTTCCAACGATGCCCCTAAACAGGAAACAAGGGAAAGATGTTCGGCTAGCGCAAAACGAAAAGTAAAAAAAGCGCCAATTGTGAAGAAAGGTCCAAAGGTAAAGCTTGGCGTCAGGGCGAACAACCTTCTTACATATGACGAGCTTGTAATCCGCTTTGATAAAGGGCCAAATGTATGGGTGAAGGCAGAGGCCGCCCAATTATTGTTTAATAATTTTAACGATCATTTTGAATTTTTTGCCATCCCGCGTCTTGCTGGAGCGAAAGGGAGGATATTAATTGTCCTTATCAGCTTACTTGGCGAAAGAGGGTCGGTCGATTCACTGAATGCTATCGCCCCGTACCTGTCGAGCGGTGACACGCATGTATGTTGCTCCGCATTCAAAGCTTTAGACAAAGCCGGCGACCTTGGCGCGGATATCATCGACAAATATCTGAACACGCCTCCGGCGATTCTCCATCGTCTTACAGGTTTGTTTTTCAAATCGGATCTGGAGCGGGAAGTTGTTGGCTCTAAGTTGATTTCCTCGGAAAAATTGCGGCGTCTTTGGGCCGTGAAGAAAAAAACCGGCCTGCCTCTTCGGGATCTTCTAAAAGGTATAGGGGTGGAGTTTTCCGCTTCCGCCTGAGCCATTTGGGGGCGCCCGCCTCTGTTTCATAATACGACTCGACATGAGATTGGCCCTGCTGTTTTTGATTATTTCGAGCCAAAAGATGTTAACCCACTTGCTCCAAAGGCTGTCAAAGGATACACTGGCATACTATTTAATGAGAACGGAGATTCACAGATGTCCCAACGGTTTATTGCAATTTCAGTTATAGTCGCCTTTATAGCGGGAGGCTCCATCTATCTTTTTGGGGGGGCTAACTCTACAGGTCGCGGCGATCAGTCGGGCGGTGAAGACGCGCCTGTTTCATTCGATCTTTCACCTACACAAAGCGTAGCCGCCGAGAGCTCGAAACCCGCAGTAAATCTTAACATCGACTCTGTTCCTGAAATCATTGCGGAAGTTGACGGGGTTCCAATTAAGAAAGATTCATATGTTCAGGCTTTAAAGTCGTTGGAGCAAGGCTTGAAAAGGTCTGGCGGCTCCGTGCAACAGGCGCAGGTCGACAGTATGAAGAACAATATTCTTGAAAACATAGTAAGCTCCGAAGCCTTGCTGACCAAGGCTAAAAAGCTCGGCATGAAGCCAGATATGGCGAAAGTGGATCAGAATTTAAAGATGTTTAGAGACAGGTTCCCGAATGATGCGGCGTTTGAGAAGACTTTGAAAGCAAGGTCGCTGACAAAAGCGCAGCTGCGCGCCAATATCGAAAGGCATTTTTTGATAAAGGCTTTGATTGATAAAGAAGTTACAAATAAAATTACCGTAGATAAAAAAGAAATCAAGAAATATTACGATTTGAATCAGGCCCAGTTTGACCGTAAAGAGTCGGTCCACGCCGCTCATATATTGGCCATGTTTGATAAAAGCGGCGGTGAAACAAAAAAGGATGTGGCTAAGAAAAAAATAGACGCTATACACAAAAAGCTCAAAGAAGGGGCTGACTTTGGAGAGCTTGCCAAAGCGGAAAGTGATGATAAGGGAACCGCTATTCAAAACGGCGACCTTGGCTTTTTTGAGCGAGGGAGAATGGTCCCAGAATTTGAAAAGGCCGCTTTTGCGGCGAAAGTTGGCGAGGTTACTGGAATTGTGGAAACGCAATTTGGATATCACATAATTAAAGTGATTGGGAAAAAACCTAGCGGCAAGGTTTCACTTAAAGACGCGTCAAAAGAGATTGAAGCTCAGCTCAAGCGCAAGAAGGTGGAGCAAGCTATTGATAAATATCTTGACCGGCTAAAAAAGGAGTTAAACGTAAAGAAGTTTCTCTAAAGCCGAACCGGAGAACGGAAACCTTTTCATTAACGGTTTACATTCTTTTCAAAAGGTCAGCAAACATTCCGCGGAGAGATGATGAGAAACTTTTTTTATCTGTTATATAAAGCTTTTCTCGATGTCGTCCCGCTTATCGGGATTGTTTTGGCCTTTCAATTGCTGGTTATAAGAGAGCCTTTCGAAAACCCTGCCAGCGCCGTTCTTGGCGTGGTTTGCGTGGTGTTCGGTTTATTCCTGTTCATGCGCGGGCTCGAAGCCGGGCTTTTCCCGTTAGGTGAATCTATGGCGTATTCATTCGCCGCCAAAGGTAACATCTATTGGCTGATAGCCTTTGCCGCGGCCATAGGTTACGCATCCACAATCGCTGAACCATCCCTGGCGGCCATTGCTGGTAAGGTCGAGCAGGTAACTTCTGGGGAAATTAGCGCCTTCTCTTTGCGAAACGCAGTCGCCGTTGGTGTGGCGGCGGGGATATCCATGGGAGCTTTTCGGATCGTTCTCGGGCATCCAATTCACTATTATTTCATTTCAGGATATCTCGTTGTAGCCTTGATGACTTCTATCGCGCCACCAGAAATTATAGGTATTGCATATGATTCCGGAGGTGTGACCACTTCAAGCGTCACGGTTCCGCTTGTGACAGCGCTGGGTATCGGCCTCGCCAATTCCATAGGAGGGCGAAATCCTCTGGTTGACGGATTTGGTCTTGTAGCGTTCGCATCGCTGATGCCAATAATCACAGTGATGGGATATGGGCTTATAGTCTTATGAATGAAATTTTCAGCGCCGCTATCGCCGACTTTCTTTCCGTTCTTATAGATGTCGCTCCAATTGCGGCTGTAGTTGTTTTCTTTCAATTTGGGGTTTTGCGCCGTTCCCTGCCAAACCCAAAGATGATTGTCCTCGGATTTTTAGCGGTGGTGGCCGGTCTTTATATTTTTCTTATAGGGCTGGATATGAGCCTTTTCCCGGTGGGAGAGGCTATGGCCAAGCGGCTGGCGAAACCTGAGACACGTATATGGGCCATTTTGTTTGCTTTTTGTATCGGTTACTCAACTACCCTTGCCGAGCCTGCGCTTTTGGCGATAGCGGCAAAAGCGGAAGATATAACTGCTGGGGGGCTCAACAGCTTTGCTTTACGCAACGCTGTGGCCATAGGAGTGGCGATAGGGCTTACACTGGGGGTTTACAGAATATTTTCGGGCGGCCCGTTGTGGCTGTTTATTCTGTCCGGATACGTGGTTGTCATAGCGCTCACATATGTGGCGCCAAAGGAGATCATTCCGCTTGCATATGATTCCGGCGGAGTTACTACGTCCACCATTACCGTTCCGCTCGTCACCGCATTAGGTGTTGGGCTGGCCAGCAATATTCCGGGGCGAGACCCGATTATAGATGGTTTTGGGCTAATAGCCTTTGCGTCTGTTTTCCCGATAGCCACTGTATTGGGATACGCGATAATTATCCGTGGTATTAACAAAGCTTAGAAAGGGGTGATTTCGAGATGGATTTCAACGTTATCATGACAATCTGCCCAGCGGACAAACAACGAGAAATAGTGGATGCCGCTAAGGCGGCGGGGGCCAGAGGCGCCACGCTTCTTTCCGCCAGAGGAACCGGTGTAAAAGAAGCGAAAACCTTTTTCGGCCTTAGCCTGGACAGGCCGCAGGAAGCCGTGTTCATGCTTGTAGAGAAACAGCTTTGCAAGAAAATCATGGATGCTATTTACAATGCCGGAGACATGATACAGCCGGGAAACGGTATATGCTTCTCCATACCGGTGGAGTCATTTATGGGGCTTGAAAGCCAGCTGTCTACCATTGAAAAGAAGTGAGTGGGAGTTCCTTTAAGAATCAAGGCTTGGTAATATAAAGCCATGCTTTTTTAATGGTGGACATAAACGCTAATTAATGAAGCTGCGATAAACTAACGCGGAGGATAAAGGAGGGATATGGGTAATGGCTACGAAAACGATTGATATTAATGGAATGAGCTGCGGTCATTGCGTAAACTGGATAACGGAAGCGTTGAAAGGTATCGAGGGTGTGACATCCGCCCAGATAAGCCTTGAAACGAAAAATGCTATCGTTGAGTATGATGAAGGCGAAGTAACCGACGATATGATGAAATCGGCCATTGAAAAGGCTGGATATACTGTGAAATTCCTATCCTGATAACAGAAAACTGTCGATTCAAACGCTCCTTTTTAAGGAGCTGTATTTCTCCAACTTTCCATCACGTATGCGCAAGGTTCTTTGCGCATGGGAAGCTATATCCTGATCGTGCGTTACAACGATCAACGTTACGCCAGTGGCATTGAGCTCTTTTAACAGTTCTATAATTTTCAAACCGGTCTTGGTGTCAAGGTTGCCGGTTGGCTCGTCCGCCAGGATCAGCTTGGGCTCTCCTACAATAGCTCTGGCAATGGCTGTTCTTTGCGATTCGCCGCCGGATATCTGCCCCGGGAAATGATGCATCCTATGTTTAAGACCAACCCGCTCCAGAGCCTCTATAGCTTTTTCTTTTGGGTCAGACTCTCCGCGGTAATAAAGGGGGAGGCATACGTTTTCCAAAATAGAGTTTCGCGGCAACAGGTTGTGGCTTTGGAAGATGAAACCTATTTCCCTGTTACGGGTTGCGGAAAGCTCATTATCCGACAACCCCGCAACGCTTTTACCATCCAGCAAATATTCTCCACTAGTAGGGACGTCCAGCAACCCTAAAATATTCATCAAGGTCGACTTGCCAGAGCCGGATGGCCCCATCAAGGCGGAAAATGAGCCTTGGTCGATCTCGAAGCTTACCCCGCCAAGGGCTTCGACACGCTCTCCGTTCATGCTGTAAACTTTTTTAAGATCAACTACCCGAATCATTCTTTTTTTCAGGCCGTAACAATATCTTGTCGCCCTCCTTTACCCCTTCTGATATTTCCGTCTCAAAACCGTTGGACAGACCAAGAGCGACCTCCCGTTTCATGAGTCCGTTTTCTTCCAGAACATACACATACCCTTTTTGCTCATCGTTTTTATCGATTTTGATGGCGGAGTCCGGCGCTATTAAAATATTTTTTCTGACTTTGAGTATCATGTCGACGTTTGCGGTCATCTTTGGTTTAAGCAAGTAAAGATCGTCGCCAAACGCTTCAACTTTTACGCGGAACACTGTAATGTTATCTCTCGATTCACCCATGGGATATACTCGAGTCACTTTTCCTTTGAACGTTTTGTCCGCATATGCGTCTACCGTCAACTTAGTCTTCTGACCTACGGATACTTTACCGATGTCGGTTTCATCCACCAGCGTCATGACGAAAATTCGTGAGAGATCGGCCACCACACACAGTTTTGTTCCGCCGGAAAAAGAGGTTATACCGGAAGAAATTATCTGCCCTCGCTCAACCGATTTTTCTATAATCACTCCATCAATGGGTGAGACGATCACCGTATCTTCAAGGCGCTCTTTTGCGTCTTCCACCACTAGCCTGGCCTTTCGTATGGCGGCGTTCACTTCGCTTATCCTTGCGTGGGCTTTTGTGGTGGCCGCCTCGGCGCTTTCCAGCGCTTCTTTAGATACCAGGCTTTTCCTACTAAGAGCTTCCGCCCTTTTCAGTTTCGATTCCTTTTCCATAAGATCCGCTTTGGCGAATTGCAGGTCGGCCAGAGCGCGGGAAAGATCCGCCTCTCTTTGTGCGAGCGAACGGCGCTCTGTTCTTGGATCCAGTTTTAAAAGTGTTTGGCCAGCTTTGACTTTATCGCCAGGCTCGAAAGGGAACTCAAGTATTTTCCCCGACGCTTTCGACTTTACCTCTACCTTAAAATTTGGCTCTATAACGCCGGAGGCGGATATGGCCAGAACAAGATCGCCCCGTTCAACTGCGATGGTTTTCCCAACAGTTTTGTTATCGGCTTCCCGGTGGCCGCCTGCAAAGTAATATATTGTCACAGCGATAAGAATCGCCGTCATAATAACTATTATTCGGTTTTTATTCATAAAGAAAATGATACCATCCTGTGGTTTAGATCAGCCTGGAAACCTTGGGAGGATTATCTTATATGGCCAGGGGAGAGAAAGTACAGCTATTCGGGCGGGAGGAGGTCTTCAAGAAAAAATGCGGAAAGCTCCACCCTTCCGGCAAGTCCGGATTTTTTATATATTTCCAGCGATTGCTGGCGAACCGTTCGTTCGCTGGTTTTGCGTATTTTTGCGATTTCCTTAAATGAGAAACCTTTTAAAAGGAGAAAACCTATCTCTGTTTCGGCTGGAGTAAACTTCCATCTTGCAAACTGACGTTCAATTGCGAGGCTTAAGCCTTCAATATATTTCTGCGCCTCTTTCCGCCACTTCAAAAGATCAGATTCTGTTTTTTCTAAATCCCTAGTGATTATTTCGGTTTCCTTCTTTGTAATGTAAAGCTCTCGTAATATAAGCCCCAGACCGCCGATCGATAAAAAAAACATTATGCCTTCTGTGGCGATATGGTTCGAAGAGCTGCCTTCAAGATAGTCATCGATCATATCGTAAGCCGCCACGGCAGAGAGAACCGTCAGTATCACGAATAAAAGAATCCGTTCTTGTGTTCCCATTTAGTTT
>CAYNDB010000049.1:0-17159 GCA_964395915.1 uncultured Nitrospinota bacterium
AGATACTGGTGCAGGCCGCGACGGCCATTTTGGCTCAGGCCAACCTGGTGCCGCAGACTGTTCTGCAGCTGCTCGGATAATAATTTCCAGTGAGATATCTGGTTTAGAGGCTTGATAATCCATATAGTGGCGTCCTGACCTTGACGAGGGGTCGGGTCGCCACCAATATGCCACGAGCTTCACTTTTAAGAAAATCAGCCCGTTTTTTTTTCCTTCAAATAGCGACATAGTTGTTAATATAAGTAAAACAATGTGTTACACAATATCCTTGTGTAAATAAAAACTAAAGCGATGAAACCTCGTTTCCGATAAGTTAATCAAGCTATCAGTTCTTGTTTAACGTTATTAGGATAAATTGACCCATGGCTTTTGCTGTCGACGGTCTTGTTTCGGGGTTGGACACCACCAGTATAATAAGCCAGCTAATAAACCTTGAACGCCGCCCAATAACACTGCTTGAGAACAAACAGGTAACCCTTGGCGAACAGCAGACCGCATGGCAAGAGGTAAGCAAAAAGCTGTTAAGCTTTGAATCATCCGCAAAAGCCATAAGCACTTCGGCCACGTTTGCGTCTCGTACAGGAAAATTCAATAGCAGCAGTTCCACTGGTGGCTCGGTGCTATCTTTGATTACAGGGTCGGATGTGTCCGCAGGATCATACAATATAGTCGTTTCGCAACTTGCTGACGCCGAGAAATCGACTTCGAACGCGCATAGTAGCTCAACAACCGCGCTTGGCGCCTCCGGGACGATAACCATTGATGGCCCTGCAGGCATTACAAACGTTACTGTTAATCTTGCTGACACGCTTAATGATATCAGGGATAACATAAACAATTCCGGAGCTTCGGCGACCGTTACAGTTATCGACATAGGCACGTCATCCAGTCCTTCCTACCGACTTGTCGTTACCGGCAATGACACAGGCTCTACCAATAGCTTTACTATTACAGACGCGACAGATGGCGCTACCGATATAACCTTTACGGAAAATCAGGCCGCTCAGGACGCAACGTTTACGATTGACAATATCAGCGTCACAAAAGACTCGAACACAGTGACGGGTGTTATATCAGGCGCAACGATAAACCTGGAAACAATCGGGTCGGGAGCCATATCTTTTACGAACGATACTTCCGGAACCCTCGATAAGATCCAGACATTCGTAGACAGTTATAACGATGTTATGGATTATATAAGGGAGCAGTTTAGTTATGACCAGTCGAAGGATACCAAAGGCGCGCTGTTCGGGAATGTGTCCCTCGAAACTATTCAGTCCCAGCTTCGGTCCATTGTATCCGATACTGTCCCGGGGATTGACACGACAGATTCGAGTAACCTTTCAGCTTTGTCTCAAATAGGCATTCTCACTAATAGTGAAAACAAGCTGGAAATAAACGTCTCCAAGCTTACCGATATGCTGGTAGACCGTTTTTCTGACGTTCAGGACCTATTTGTTCCTTCAGGAAGCGGAACGTACACATTTGTCAGCGCGACAGGCTTTACGCAAGGGGGCGCATATTCCACCCAGGTAGTAGACGATGGCTCTGGCAATGCGCTCCTCCAGCTACAGCTGAGCGGGTCTTCAGAGTGGATTTCTCTTACGCAGAGCGGCAATTTTGCGCTGGGTCAAAATGATACTGCCCTGGAAGGTCTAATCATAAGAACAGGAACTATTACGATTAATGATACGGGTTCTATGAGAATTGCGGTTGGAGTGGCGCAGAGCGTTGCGACTTATACCTCGTCATACACGGAGTTTTCGACTGAAGGCCTGATATTCAACCAAAATGACAGTATCAAAAATCAGGATAGAGAAATACAAAAGCAAATTGATGATCTTGAAGAGCGAGTTGCAAAAAAAGGAGAGGATTTGAGAACGAAGTTCGCCAATCTCGAAACTTTACTGGCCAAGCTGGTTTCTGAGCAGAGTTATCTGGATTCACAATTGGCAAACCTTTCAAAAGGGTGGAAATAACGTTTAGCTAACGGTTTAGTTCTAAAAAGGAGAAATTGCATGTATGGAAATGGCAGACCAAACGCTTACCAGGCCACACAAGTATCCACGGTAAGTAAATCGAAACTTATTCTGCTAATGTACGATGGCGCTATCCGTTTCATTGGTAAAGCCAAAGAAACAATTGATAAAAATGATATAGCGGGCCGTGGTATTTTTATAAGCAAGGCGCAAAAGATTATTGATGAGTTAAATGGAGCTTTGGATCCTCAAAAAGGAGGCGCTGTGGCCGAGAATCTTTCCAAGGTTTACCTTGAGGTTTCAAGAAACCTTACCGAAGCGAATATCTCCGGCGATAAAAAGCATCTTGACGCCGCTGATACCATGCTCAATAGTCTTAGGGAGGCGTGGGACGAGATTATCAATAGACCAAATCAGCCAAAGGACAACCCAAACTCCTCGGAGCGCGGTCCTGGCGTGGCTCTTAGTTGCTGAGCTTTTTCATACCACAATTTTTGTAAACTTTCGGGGATGGGCAAATACGCTCATCCCCTTGCCTTTCGTCGTTCCACTCATTTTCGCCATGAAAGCTATTATTGGAGCTCCCCGTACGCCATCGGATATACTGTTTTAATGGGGAAAAAATTTAAACTGGTCTCCGATTTTGAGCCGAAAGGAGACCAGCCAGACGCAATAAATGAACTTACAAAAGGAATACGCTCCGGCGCAAGGAATCAGGTTCTGCTCGGTGTTACCGGGTCTGGGAAAACATTTTCCATCGCTCATGTCATAGAAAAAGTTCAGAAGACCACATTGGTAGTCGCTCATAACAAGACTCTGGCCGCGCAACTTTATTCAGAATTCAAGTCGTTTTTTCCGGAAAACGCGGTTGAGTATTTTGTCTCTTATTACGACTATTATCAGCCGGAGGCTTATCTTCCAAGAACTGGAACGTATATAGAAAAAGACGCGTCAATAAATGATGAAATAGAAAAAATGCGGCATTCGGCTACCATGTCGTTACTGGAGAGACGCGACGTGATAATAGTGGCGTCGGTGTCATGCATCTATGGCCTTGGTTCGCCAGAGCTCTATTATGGAATGAGGACACGAATCGAGCGTGGCATGGCTATTGAGCGTGATGGTCTTTTGGAGTCGCTTGTTAATATTCAATACGAGCGCAACAACATAGATTTCAAGCGGGGGACGTTCCGGGTGATGGGGGATGTGGTCGAAATATTACCCATATATTCAGAAGACGCCATTCGGGTTGAGTTTTTCGGAGATGAGGTGGACGCTATCAGCAGGGTTGACCCGTTGACGGGGAAAATTTTGGAGAAACTCGATCAGGTAAACATCTATCCCGGCTCTCACTATGTGACCACTCTGGAAGTAAAAGAGAGGGCGCTTAGGGAAATAAGAGAGGAAATGTTGCAAGTGTCCGCCGAGTTCAGGTCTCAAAACAAGCTTATCGAAGCGCAGAGAATCGAAGAACGCACAATGGCGGATATTGAAATGATTAAAGCCATAGGTTATTGCAACGGTATCGAAAACTATTCCCGCTACCTCTCCGGCAGAAAACCAGGGGAGGCTCCGCCAACATTAATGGAGTATTTGCCAAAAGACTCGCTTCTGATAATTGACGAGAGCCACCAGACAACCCCACAGCTCGGGGCCATGATAAAAGGAGACAGGTCGAGAAAGAGCTCTCTTGTGGGGCACGGGTTTCGTCTTCCGTCCGCTTATGACAACAGGCCGTTGTCTTTTGAGGAGTTTACACAACTTCAGCCGCAAACGATATTCGTCTCCGCTACTCCCGCTGAATATGAGCTGAAACAATCCGGAGGAATTATAGTTGAGCAAGTGGTTCGCCCTACAGGGCTTTTAGATCCTGAGATAGATATTCGCCCTGTCGGCAGCCAGGTGGACGACCTTCTCGAGGAGGCAAGGGCGCGAGCGGAAAATAACCAGCGCATCCTTGTAACTTGCATGACAAAACGTCAGGCTGAAGATCTGACCGACTATTTTCAGGGGCTTGGCGTGCGAGCGCGGTATCTTCATTCCGATATAAACACGCTTCAGCGCATGTCCATAATTCAGGACCTCAGGATGGGTGAGTTTGACGTTCTTATAGGTATTAACCTTTTACGAGAAGGTTTGGATATCCCGGAGGTTAGCCTTGTGGCCATACTTAACGCGGATATGGAAGGTTTTTTGCGATCCGAGACATCTTTGATACAGACTTCGGGCAGGGCGGCCAGAAACGTTCATGGGAAAGTAATTATGTATGCGGATAAAGTGACAGGCTCCATGCGCCGAGCTATGGAGGAAACAGAGCGTCGCCGCGAAATTCAGGACATATACAATAAAAAACATAACATCACCCCGGAAAGCATAAAGAAAAAAATACATGGGGCGCTAACATCCGTTTATGAAGGGGATTATGTGACTATCCCCAGGGCGGAGGAGGAGTCGCTTGAGTTTATGCCCATTGAGAGGATAGATAAGCGCATATCTGAATATGAGGCTTTAATGAAAAAGTCAGCCAGGGACCTGGATTTTGAAAGCGCCGCAAAATTCAGGGACAAGATCAGGAAGCTGAGGAAGCTTGAGATGGTATGAGCGGCATCCTGTTTCGGTTTGATATATAACCCCCGCTAAAATATGACGGTAGGCGAGAAGGGTGTTGTTTTATAATAAGTCGTTAGAAGTATTGCGCCATTTTTCAGCTGGGGCTGGTTAGTGGGGGAAATATTGTAATAACGAGGAAATCTATAATAACCTGAACAGGCTGGACTTTTTGATGGCAACCTTTCCGGATTTAACTCTAAATGTTTGAAAGATCCAAGATAAAAAGACTGCTTTCCCAGTACCCTCGGGCTGAAGAAGCTGAACGAAAGGCGCTTCTGGAAAAGCTGGCGTCTTTTGGCGGCATATCAGTCAATATGGTCGCAGATGAGCTTAGATATAACCGCTTGCTCTATACGGACGCGGTAGAAATCTTTCAGGCCATTTATAAAAATGATCATCAGGAGACTTTTATAAAGGGGCTTGGGGACACAAAAGAGAACATAAGGGACCTCTTCAAGGAGACCATACAAAAGCTGGGTAAAGGGGCCGTGGTTTCCTCCCTTGTGGATCATCTCACCGACGAAGATCATATGGTGCGCAAGATGGTTGCGGACATCCTGATAGAGCTTAACGACGCGTCCATCGTTTCAAGGATTGTTCCACTTACCGGGCATGACAGTAAGGATGTGAAGAAAACCGCAATGGATGTTCTTTCTTCACTGAAAACCGACAGGTCTGCAGAAGCTATTATCCCGCTGCTTGATGACTCCGATTCGTGGATAAGGCGAAAAGCTGTCGAGGCTTTATGCCGATTGAAAGACAAAAGCGTTCTTCAAAGGCTTTTGGATCAGATGTTGAAGGATAACGACCCGGTTATCACGAGAGCCGTACTTGAGACCATCGGCCAGATTGGCGGGCCTGAGCATGCCAAAAGCTTGCTGAAACTGGTGCAAAGCCAGGACCTGGTGTCGCGACAGAGAGCGACCGAGGCTGTTATTAAACTGGCGGACTCATCTATCGTGATGGACATAATGGAGCTAATAGCAAATGAAGATGTGAACGTGCGCCGAAACGCAGTGTCTATTCTGGACGGGATAAAAGACCCGAGAGCCGCAAGCGCTCTTGTGAAGGCGTTAAAAGACGGCGACTGGTGGGTGCGCGAACTGGCCACCGACGCGTTGAGCGAGCTTGGCGGAGGAAAGATAAGCAAGATGATCATGTCTTTGCTGAATGACAAGGATGAATATGTTCGCCGTTGCGCCGTTGAGTTTTATTGCAGAGTTAAAGATCCGTCGGTGTATGACGCGTTGATAGGGTTGCTTGAGGACGAAGACTGGTGGGTGCGTGAAAAAGCTATCATGGCTCTGGGGCTTATCGGTGATCCCAACGCTATAGAGAACATCGTAAAGCTTATGGGTGACAGGGAGGTTAAATGGGCCGTGCCGAAAGCTTTGGGTATGATCGGCGGGGACGAGGCGATCAAGCCTTTGGCAAAGCTGTTAAAGGATTCACAGAAACAGGTGCGTCTGGAAGCTTTGCGAGGAATAAGCAGGATAGAAGGTGATACGGCGCTATTGTTTATAAAATCCGCCGTTTTGGACAATGACGCGCAAATACAGGAAGAAGCCCTTAAGACTTTGCGGGAGCTGACAGGCAGTATATGGCTGGTTGATGATGTGCGCAATGAAATGAAAGAGCAGGGAGCAAGCGAAGCTTTTGATGAAATAGTCGGCGAAAAAACAATAAAAACCGGTGACCTTTTAACGGAGTCCATATTGGTTGTGGATATTTGCCAATCGACGGATGCCGCCAGCGCGTATGGCGACCACGCCGTATTCGAGTTCATGAAGAGCTTGAAAGATATTATTTCCCCAATCGCCAAAGATGAGCGGATGACTTATATGAAAAGCACTGGCGATGGCTATATGATTACCTTCGACAACGTGGCAAGCTCCGCGCAAGTCGCCCTTAAGGCTCTGGAGATTGTGGCGTCACGCAACTCAGCTGTGGAAAAAAGAAAAAGAATAAACCTGCGGTTTGCCATAAATATTGGCGAAACAAGGGTTGATGACCATGGAGACAGACTGGGCAATGCTGTGAACATGGCATTCCGTGTGGAAAGTGTTAAGAAAGAACAGATGGTCAAGGCTCCTGATGGAGATTTTGAAGAGATGTCTGAGAAAAACAGGATTCTTCTTACAGAAACGGCTTACCAGCAATTGGCGGATGAGCCTAAATTTCAGGCTCGATTACTAGGATTTTTTGAACTCAAGGGGCTGGCCGGCCTGCACAGAATATATGAGATGTCTTTGCCGGAATATGTAAAGGGGTGGTTGGCGGCGCCAGATTAGGGAGCCGCGAAATAAAAAACGGCGTCCACCCGCGATGGACGCCGCTTCTGATATTTTGGGCTTTCGAAAAAGTCAGATCATACTTTCATGATCATAACGTTTTTGGCGTGCAACCCCTTAGGACCCTCGAATATTTCAAACTGAACATCCTCACCATCTTCAAGGGATTTGTAACCATCTCCCTCAATTGAGGTGTAGTGGACAAAAACGTCCTCATCTCGTCCCTCTTCGCGAATAAATCCGAACCCCTTAGAATTGTTGAACCACTTTACTTTTCCTGTAAGCATCGAAATATCCCCCTTAATACTTTCCCGGCACAAACAACATATACAATCTCACCATAACAACCTTGTTACTAGCGAACCCAATTTTGCGGACCGTCTCGCCGATTTGCCGGGATATTGTACAATCACATCGGCGAAACAATAACTCCTACTAATACAGCCCAATACAGCTTTAGCCCCATAAGGCGATACTTATAACAGGTTATTTACTTTAATAAAACTTTTTTGTCAATAAATTTTTTCAGGGTCATTGTTAATATTGAGGAATTTATCATCCAGTTTGCCAAGAAGGGAAAGTCGGTATAAAATCGCTTGCGTGGTAATATATCTATACCTTGTGGGGGATATAAATAAGTGGCCGAAGCTGGGAAAAGGCGATTGGGAGAGGTTTTGCTCTACTCCGGGATGATAACCGAAGAGCAGCTTGAACAAGCGCTGGCAGAGCAAGTTCGCATCGGGTCGAAGCTTGGGCAGGCCCTCATTTCCATGGGGTTGATGCGGGCGGAGGAGATGGCCGAGGCCATTGCAAGGCAGCTTGGCGCCACTGTTATGGATATTTCTTCAATCCGCCCCGACCCTGAGCTTTTACGGATGACGCCTGAATCAATTGCGAGGAAGCATGTTCTTTTCCCGGTGGGCGTAAGCGAAGGGGTTGTTCGTATTGCAATGGCCGACCCTTTGAACCTTATGGCCGTTGATGAGCTTTCCGCCAGGTTGTCAAAAGATATTGAGGTTGTAATCTCAACAGAAGAACAGATCCTTTCCGCAATAAGTAAATTTTACGGGTCGCCCTCGTCTAGCGGGTATGACCTGGATGATAAAGCGGGCGAGCAAAATATTTTATTTGAACAGGAGGAAATTTACGGAACGTTACAAGGACGGAGACAGAGCGAGAGCCCGCCTCCTGTCGCAAGGATAGTAGAGAAGATCATTCGTCAGGCTGTTTACGACAGGGCCTCAGATATCCATATAGAGCCGCTTGAGGATGAGCTGCAGATTCGTTACCGTGTCGACGGCATGATGTTTCCCGCTTCGGCTCCTTCAAAGCGTATGGAACAGGCGATAATTTCCAGAGTCAAGATAATAGCCAGGATGGATATCGCGGAAACAAGAATTCCGCAAGAGGGTGGATTTACGTTCCTTATCGACGGCAGAAAGGTCGAGCTTCGCGTCTCAACGTTCCCGACGATTTACGGCGAAAGTGTTGTAATACGCATTCTGGACAGAGCCAACCTCCCGCTGGCTCTCGTTGACCTGGGGCTTTCCGGTTCGACGCTTTCCAGGTTTAATAAGGCGATCTCGGCAAAATCCGGGATAGTGATAGTGACCGGCCCCACAGGCTCCGGGAAAACCACCACATTATACGCGGCGCTCTCCGCGATCAGTTCACCACAGAAAACGGTTGTCACAATTGAAGACCCTGTGGAGTACAGGATTGATTATGTGCGGCAAACACAGGTAAACCCGAAAGCCGGCCTTACATTCGCAAAAGGATTGCGCTCGATGCTTCGCCAGGATCCGGACATTATCATGGTCGGCGAGATACGGGATCAGGAAACAGCGGCGATCGCTATTCAGGCGGCGATGACAGGGCACATGGTTCTCACCACGATGCACACAAGCGACGCCGCCGGAGCCATCACAAGGATGATGGACCTGGGCGTGGAGCCATACAAGATAGCCGCCACATTCGCAGGCGCGCTGGCTCAGCGCCTTGTCCGCAAGATATGCAATAAATGCAAGACGCAAGTTTCCACAGGAAATGGCAATGGGGCAAAACCCGTATATCGCGGGGATGGCTGCTCCGCTTGCAAACATAGCGGATATAAAAACCGTGTTGGGATATACGAATTTCTCGGAGCGGATAATGAAATCAGGAACCATATTCTCAGCAGGGCGCCGTCTATAGCGATAAAGGATCATATGAAAAAATCACAAGCGATGGAAACCATACTGGAGGATGGTCTTAAGAAAGCCGCCGAAGGCATAACCACTAGCGACGAAACGCTGAGGGTTGTGGATGAAGATTGACCGGGTGACGGTAAATCGAAAACCAATATTAAATAATAATGCCTACTTTTGAATATAAGTCACGAGACGGGTTCGGCAAGCTGGTTTACGGAACCTGCGAAAGCTCGTCTGTGGACGACGTTGTAAAGCGTCTTGTCGCAAGTGGTCTCTATCCGTCGGCGATCAAAAGGAGCTTGCTGAGAAGCGCTTTCAATTATTTTCAACGCCTTCCTGTTTTTCAGAAAACTGTAAGTATCGACGAGAAAATTGATTTTGCTTCCCGGTTGGCGACTCTGTTAAAAGCTGGCATACCGCTTGGGCTTAGTCTGGATAGTGTTATAGAGCAAACCGGCGCCGGTCGATTAAAAGAAATCCTTGTGGATATCAAAAAGCTCCTGGATGAAGGGATGCCTTTGAGCGGGTCGATGGCGCGGCATAAGAGCGTCTTCGCGGAAGTCCATATCGCTATTGTGGAAGCTGGCGAGTATTCCGGTTTTTTAGACACATGCCTTGAAAGCCTCGCTTTGATGCTGGAGAGAGAGAAAAACGCAAGGGAGAAGGCGAGAGACGTGTCGCGCTATCCGAAGATCGTTTTATTTGGTATGACGTTGGCCTGTATTGCGTTGGTAGGGTTCATCCTTCCGCGGTACGAAGCTATTTTTGAACGGATGAACACACCTTTACCATTGCCGACGGAAATACTGATGGAGCTTGGCGGGCTTGCGCGTCGGTTCTGGTTTGTCGGCGCGGGAGCTTTTGCGGTTGCGTGGTTTATATTTCGTTTTTTGATCCATACGGATAAGGGGCGACTTGCGTTCGACAAATTCCTGTATAAAATCCCGATTATAGGTGAGGTTTTTCTTTTTGTGTCGGTTTCGGGATGGGCGGACGCGTTAGGGAATCTTTTGCGTTCCGGCGTCCCGATAATCCGTTCTCTAACGATGTCCGCAAAAGCCTCCGGCAACGCGCACTTTGCCGGTATGGTTAAAAACGTGTCTTTAGAGGTGGCGGAAGGCTCCGGCCTGTCCGGCCCGTTACGCAGCTTTGGTCTTGCGCCCGCTCCCGCTCCACAGATGATCGCCGCTGGCGAGGCGTCCGGCTCTTTGGACAGCATGCTGTTTTCCGTACGCGACTATTTTGGAAAAGAGGCCGACAAGAAAATAAAGAGACTTTCCGCCTATTTCGAGCCAGCTCTCATTGTCGGGTTAAGTTTTGTCGTGCTATTTCTGGCGTTGTCGGTGTTTTTGCCGATGTGGGATATGACAACATTCGCCCACAGGCGCTAAATTATTTTAATCAAACCGCAAAGCTTTAAGCATTTCTAAAAAATCATTTGCATGGTCGAGATAATTTGCTATGGAAGATGCGGCGTCGGCGTGTATCGCTGAAAATCTCAGGTTTGCCACGCTCATATCATTGACATTCTCACAGTCGTCAACAATAGCAACGGCTGTAAAATACAGGCTTGGTTTCCATGGATGGTCCACGGTGACAAGCCAATAATCTCCCACGGCCATTGGCTCATCTGATACCAGCCGAATGCTTTCCGCGGTAATTTCCACGCAGACCGCGCCTGAGCCTCCATGACGGGCGTTCAATGAGCCTCCGGTGACCATTTTTCTGATTTTCTCAGCGGTTTTTTCTATACGTGAAACATGGTCAAGAAGCTTTTCCATAGAGCCTTTTTGAGCGCCGTCGGATATCTCATCATCCATCGCGTTGTTATCGATTGAGCCTGGAAGAGTCATATCGCCGGATAGTATCGCTTCACCTATTTTTTCCGCCGTACCCTCTTCTATTTGTGTTATCCAGACACCGAAAAACTTAACGCTTCCTGCGTTTCCTTCATGCTCTGCCGCAGATACCTGATCCGAAGTTTCTAAAGTGATAAGGTCAATGTCATCAAGGTCAACATCGTCATTTGCAAGGAACCCGGGCTCTGAAAGCCCGTCATGGCCGGTTTCCATTTGCCCGTTTTCAAGGGAAACCGAAGTCGCGGTCTCTGTTGATGGCTCGATAGGAGCTTGTGCGGCCTCTTTTCCCATCGGGTCATTTTCGACAATTACACTATCGTCCTCCGCGCCACTATTGTGGTCATCGTCTATGGACTCTATCTCCATGGCGGGCGCAGGTGAAAAAGGTGTTTCATCTTCGGCTACACTGTAATCCGGTCCCCCATCCAAAGCAGGCAATGCCACAGGATCGCCATAAGTGTCGAGGATGATTAAAGGAAACGACTGATTTTGAACTACCTTGGCGCTGGTAAGGTAGGTGACGCCGTCCAGCTCACTGTAGATATATATATTGTCTCCGATATCAAGATGGAGATTTTTTTTATCCCTGTTTGATATGACTATTGCTAATAGGTTTTGCTTCGCCTTTTTGACAAGGGCGGTATAGTCCTCCCCATCAGCGTTGTCGGAAAGCCTGAAAGTGACTTTTTCCCCAACTATGAATTGCTCGGCGGTTTTCACAAGTCTCTCTCAAAATTGAAGCCAGTAATATTGCGGTTATCGAAAGCTAATTATAGGCGTCTTTTTTTCAATGTTCAATACTTCCAGAAAGTTATGTTTTCAAGCGTGAATTTATTGCTTTGCCACATATTATGAATGACGCTTTTACCTGAAGCGCCTAAAGGCTCTCATGAATCTTGCGGGCGGTTTTTTCCGATACCGACAAGGCCTCCTGTAATTGCTCTACCGTAGCCTCCCTGATACGTTTAACCGAGCCGAATTTTTTCAATAACATTTTTTTCCGTTTCGGGCCGACCCCAGGGGCATCGTCCAGAACGGACTTCATCATAGCCTGACCTCGTTTGCCTCGATGGAACGATATTGCAAACCTGTGCGCCTCGTCACGAACTTGTTGCAACAACATCCTGCCCGGCGCCGACGGAGGGAAATCCACATCGCTTTCCCCTTCGGGTGTATGGAACTCGTCGGTGTCGGAGTTTTCGCGCTCTTTTCCTTTGGAGATACCGATAACTTTTGGCGGATCGACTTTCATAGCGGCGAAACGTTTCATTACCGCCTTCACCTGCCCCTTGCCACCATCTATAACAAGAAGATCAGCGAAAGGTTTACCGCTGTCCATAAGACGTCTATGCCGGCGTTCTATTATCTCCGCCATAGATTTATAATCGTCCGGGCCTGTCACCGTTTTGATATTGTATTTGCGATAGTCCGATTTTGACGGCACGCCTTCTTTAAAAACAACCACAGCTCCAACGGATGAAACCCCGCCGGTGTTGGATATGTCATATCCTTCTATTACAAGTTTGCCGCTATTCGTCCCGACAGCGTTACGAATCTCCTGCAAGGCTTTTTCCCTGTTTTCCAAAGAGCTTAAATATGTTTCCAGTTGGATCCTGGCGTTGCGTTCGGCCATCTCCAGCAATTTTTTCTTTTTGCCCTTAAGCGGTAGTTCGATTTTCACCTTTGTCTTTCGTATGGCGGATAGCCGTTCTGTCAACGCCTCCACTCCGTCAGGTATTTCGTTGACTATGATTATCGCGGGGGGAGGCATCGCTTTTATATAGAACTGGCGGATAAAAGCTCCTAAAGCCTCCGCCCTGTCCTGTCGCTCGAGTTTGTCGAACATGAAGCTTTTATCTGCGGCTATTTTGCCTCTGCGAACCTGAAATATTTTGATAATAGATTTTCCGGCGCGCTCATATGCGGCGATGACATCTTGATCGGCCAGGTTTACCTGTGTGGCAAGCTGACGCTCATTAAGCCTGTTGATGGCCTCTATCTGGTCGCGATACCGCGCGGCTTGCTCATACCACTCCTTATCCGAAGCGTCCACCATTTTGCTATGCAATGTTTCCAGAAGCTCCTGGTTGCGCCCTTTTAAAAAGAGGATAACCTCGTCGACAAGCCCTCGATACTCTATCTCCGAAGTTTTCCCAGCGCACGGAGCCAGGCACCGGCCCATCTGATAGTTGAGGCAAGGCCGGCGAAATTCTTTTCCGTCGAGAACGTCCTTGCTCTGGCGTAACGGAAAAATTTTGTGTATGAGCCGGGTTGCGTTACGGACCGATTTTGCCGATACGTACGGGCCGAAGTACATCCCGCTATCTTTTTCCACTTTACGGACGAAAACAAGACGCGGGAAAGTTTCACTCATTGTAAGCTTGAGGTACGGATAGTTTTTATCGTCCTTGAGCATTACGTTGTAAGTGGGACGCTCCTTTTTAATCAGGTTGTCCTCCAGAACAAGCGCCTCCATTTCCGAACTGGTGACAATATATTCTATAGACCGCGCCTTTCTTACCATCAGGGTGATACGCGGAGAATGATCCGCCCCCGCATGAAAATATGACCTTACGCGGGAACGCAAGGATTTGGCTTTGCCGATATACAAGGTTTTCCCGTCGGCGCTTTTCATTTTATATACGCCAGGCTCTGTCGGAGCTTTCTCAAGTGTCTCTTTGAGATGAGCGAATTGATCCATCATTTTTTGATTATACCCGCTGGAAATACCTTAAATTTGGTGGCTTAACCTACAAATATTGTAATATAACCTCCGCCGCTTGTTACTAATCCAGTAATGTTACCTGTAACTAATTGATAATTAGGGAGATAAAATAAGCGTTCTGTTGGCACGTCTGTTGCTTTTGGAAAAGGTGAAAGGTTAGCTTATGGAAAATTTATATATTCCCTTTTCAGCGGTTTTTATAGGATTTGCGGGATTCGCCCTGGCGTTGGCCGTAATATCGGAAAAGGAATTTTCCAGAAAAACTCTTTTTGAGCTTGATGACGAGAATGAGGTTGAAGAGTTCTTGGGGGAGCGGTTGGTGGCCCGGTATGTAAATTCTGAGAGATGTCCGATAAGTGGTCTCCTTGGAGACGTTGATCGCTATTTTGGCAAAGGCTCAACCGGGAAACTACTTATAGCAGTGGGGAAAGCCATTGATAAAGCTCCACCGGGAAAATTGGACAAACATTACGTTTTGCGTGGTTTTGCGTTACGCGAGCTAAAACGGGAAGAAGAAGCGGCGGCGGCTTTTAGAAAAGCGCTTGCATATAATCAGGACAACATAGAGGCCAGAAGGGGGCTTGCGTACTGTTACATGAAGGGGAAAATGTTTGGCCTTGCAAAAATAGAAATTGAAAAGGCGTTGAAAGGCATGGCTGTTAAAGGCGCGGCGTCATATGAAACTGGAAAGATTTTTCGTTTATAGGCGGCTTAAGATTATGCAAATTTCGACGATTTTAACATGCTGTCCCCCATGGGGAGAGATCGATCTCCCCTATTCATAACCCCCCTCCCTGTTGTTTGTCCGCCCTGGTTTGCGAGGCCCGGGGCGGACTATAAAAAATCGGCGGAAGCCGTAAGAGGCTGTTTTATCCGTTAATATAATTCGGTGTGGTCAGTGAAGTGGTGGTCTTGGCCCGGCGCCGCCTCCAAAGGGACGCCGGGCCGTAATAAAAAATGAAAACTCGCCTCCATATCATTCCTGTTGTCGACATTATGAACGGGCAAGTCGTTCATGCTGTCAGGGGCGCCCGAACGCAATATAAAGCGATAACTTCCTCTATAGTTTCCTCAGCGGACCCATTACATGTGGTGGAGCGGTTTTTGGAGCTTTATACGCCACAGTCTATTTATATAGCCGATCTGGACGCCATAACGGGTAATGGCTCTAATCAAGATGTTATCGACGTCGCGCTGGAGCAGTTTGACTGCGAATACCTTGTGGATGGCGGATATAGAAAGCTTGCCGATATACCATGTCATCCCCGATTGACACCGGTTATCGCCACAGAAACTTTTGAAGAGTGGAGAGCCGTTAAAACGTTATCCAGAATGGTTGTTTCCATCGACACAAAAAGTGGCGCGCTGATATCACGTTTGCCCGAAATGACAGTCGCAAAGGTATTGAGCCTTGCCAGGAGAGCCGGAGCGAAGCGGTTCATACATTTGCGAATAGACGCTGTAGGGTCGAAAACATTTTCTTCATCCGCGTTTCTTAAGCCGGAACATGGTGAGCGATGGCTTGCCGGCGGAGGGGTTCGTCGTGTAGAAGACTTGCTTAAGCTTACCGATATGGGATATGCTGGCGCGCTGGTTTCCACAGCGTTGCATGAAAAGACAATTACCTGATAAGAGTCACAAATGAAAAAAGTAAGCCTGTATCTGCTAGTGCATGACGAGCCCGAGGGGGTTAAAGAGCTTACAGGGATGATCCGCCGTCAGAGCGAGAGTAGGTTTGATGTCATCGCGCTTATCCCGCCAGACCTTTCACCTCCCACAAAACATATGTGTGAAAAGGTCGCAAAAGAGATTCATGTTGTGGAAGATGGCGACGCGGGATCATTGATCAACAACCTGGCGCTTTCAAATAATGACGATATAGTGGTTGTCCTCGACTCCGGCTTCATGCCGAGCAACCAGGTGTGGCTTAAGTATCTGCTCGAGGGTTTTAATGAGGAAGAGTGCGGGATCGTCATAGGCAGGCTGGCGCACGACCTGTATACAAACTGGTTTATACAGAATGATTTCAAGCTCGCCGAAGAGAATATGAAAAATGGCGAAATAGCGCCATATTGTTTTCAGTTTGGCGGATTTGCCGTGAAAACAGATATATTGCGAAAAACACCTTTCCCCAAAGGTGGTATCGATGAATTCGCGCTACGGTGGATGCTATTGAATCCCGGGCCTGTCAGGTTCGAAAAGAATGTGGTGACGGCTTGTCTTGACGCAATATCGGTAGATTGTTTTGTTTCATCATACAGCCGTCTTAGCCGCGAGACAAATGGCCTTGGCAAGCCTTTTCGTGAAAGCCTGAAGTTGTTTTTTAAAGGATCAGGCCGCGATATTACCCTTATGTGGGAAAAGAAAATGCCGTTTTGGATTTTCTTCTCACTCTATCTTCGCTTCAGGCAGGCGAAGGGTTTTCTTTTTCCGCCGAAAGTTCTTTAAGGCCAGCGCAAACCTGAAACAAAATCTCCCCATTGCGCAAATGGAAACTTCAGTCACTCAACCAACAGTATCTTGATGACAAATAGAACCATCGTGGTCTCGGCTCTAGGCCGGGACCACAACTTTATATTGGGATGGCCAGAAATAGTTATGAATAATACCGGTCAGACTATTTCCAGCTCTGAGAAAAAATAGGATATTTCCCTGGCAGCGGAGGTTTCAGAATCCGATCCGTGAACCGAGTTCTTTTCGAGGCTGACGGCAAGCTCCTTGCGAATCGTTCCTTCGGCGGCGTCTTCCGGGTTGGTCGCTCCCATAATTTCGCGCCATTTTACCTGCGCATTATCACCTTCAAGCACAACGACAACGCATGGGCCGGAGATCATATAATCGGTAAGCGAGCCGAAGAAAGGCCTTTCTTTATGTTCGATATAAAAGCCTTCGGCCTGCCCTTTCGACATCTGAATACGTTTTAAGGCGACGATTTTTAAATCTTTGGCTTCAATCCAGCTTAAAACTTTGCCTGTAAGTCCCCGTTCAACTGCGTCTGGTTTAATGATTGCAAAAGTGCGCGACATTTAAGACTCTCCTTAGTGAAAAAAAAGACGCCGGAAAAGCTTGTCTTCTCCGGCGTCTTTAGATGATTAAATTATGGTTTAAATGCGTCGATGATTTTATTGATATCGTAATCGGCGGTTCCGTTAACTGATTTCTTGATATCGTTCAACCGATCGACCAGGGTCGGCTTCTCCACCTGATACAGTATGCCGGTGGGCACTCGTCCCTTTTCGCTATTCATGGCTATGTCCATCGCCGCCAAAAGATCGGAGGTGTCGTGATCAGCCGGAAGATCGTCGATCTTTTCCTTGTAGGAATCGAACGTGTTGACCTTGTTAAAGGTCGGGCACGGGCTGATGATGTTCACGAACGAAAAGCCCTTGTGCTGTACTGCCTTTGTAATAAGCTCCTGCACCACTTTACCCTTGGAGCTATATCCTTGCGCTACAAATGTGGCTCCATAAGCCAAGGTGAAGACAAGCGGGTTAACAGGGTTGTCC
>CAYNDB010000050.1:0-16933 GCA_964395915.1 uncultured Nitrospinota bacterium
CTTCGGCAATTCCCTGTTCGGCTACAGGGTAGACAGAGCTTCTCCAGTTTGCGGCGATGGACCGTGTCTTGTTCAACGTTGTGCGGTTGTCAGATACGGAAGCCTCCCCTGTGGGCCACCCCCTGTAATTTATCTCCGGATTGGACCAGAAGTTTATCAGGCTGCATCCGCTGCACGGGTATGACATGACCGTATAAAATCTTGGGTTGGAGTTTTCCTGACGATATCCATACGACCAGGGGTACAAAGCGGAGCCTTGCGTATTATCCCTGTCATGGGCCGCTCCCAGGTTATGCCCGACTTCATGAGCGAATGCGTAGGTGGACACGGCGCAACTATAATTGACCACGTTGAACGCGTATTTGTCAAAGCTGGACTCTGATGTCATCTGATAACCTAAACCGCAATATTCCCTGTTGTCTATCCAGAGGCTCACGATATCCGCTCCATGCTCATCCCTCTTTGAATGAATGAAGTCGAGCTTGCCATCATATTTGCCACGCACATCCTTTAAGGCGGAGTAATATCCGGCATTATCGTCATACCCGACCTCCTCCATATAAACAACGCGTACACGAACATCGATGCCGCTATTGGCAAAGCTTTGGTTGGTGACTTCAGTGGCAAGGTTTATGCGGCTTTCTATCGCCTCCACCCCGCCAGCTCCGGCGCGGGAGTTTGATGAATATAAAACCATTATATCGATCGTCGAACCGTCATCGACCAATGCGCCAGACTCAACCACATCACCATCATTTACCAGATAATTGTTTCTGGATAATGAGTCTTCAGCCGCGTCTGCGCGAACCGGCATATGCTCAACTTCAGGAAACTGCGTCCGGTCAACTTCAATGATCGAATACATCCCGGAGCCTGTGTATCGAATTTCGAAAAAAGCTCCGTCATCTGTTGTCACCATGCCGGAGGCAATATCTCCGTTTATGGCAAAAGTAACACGCCCGAAATCCATTCCCTCTAGTCGACCGCTCAATATCAAGCTTTTGCCGTTGGCAGATTTGCCCGACATTCGCAAAGAGGCATAGTATGTCGCGTCATCAAATAAATTGAGCAAAACCACGGCTTGACCTTCCGCTTCACTATCAAGCTTTCGCGCATTCATCGAGTCGGTTAATGCGCCAAAATTTAAACGCACATTCTTTGAACGTACGATTGTCTTATCTTCATTACCTTCGAAAAAATCAACACGACTCGAATCCGCAACAGCGCTGAAAAGATTTTGCGCAGGGGATGCGCTTGCGTGAGACGAGGAAAAAACAACTAAAACGAGGAACACTATTGAGAGGGTATTTTTCAACATCACTTATACTTCCACAACATCAACTTTATACACAACCTATTAATTAGATTCTACAGCAATAATCAGAATTAATCTATTGTAAACTTAGCCTTTACGTATAGTCATACAATAAGACAAGAGCGGTATAATACAATATAATCGTTTAGTTTATCCACAGGCATAATATAAGAATAAGGGGTGATTTATCAACAGGTTTGGGTCTGAAAAAGGGGTGGGTGGGAAACGGTGATTTTAACAGGCAGAGGGGGATTTACATGCTTTTACCCAAGCATCAGGATGAGAAATTTATTTGGGAAATGCGTGTTTTTTGATAATTACACCTCCATACCCGACTACGCAGGGGAAAGCATGTCAAAACTTGGCGTACAAAAACCTGAGACCTATGTTGACGGAAAAACGTTGGAGCGCCTTATAACGGCCTTACAACGTGGTTAGCCATGCGTTGTGGTATTAAGGTCAGGAAGGCGGTTACGTCGAAAGAGAGCCTGTCTAGAACGTGGATACGAATTCAAAATTGACGCTAAAGACATCATAGTTTGCGTTTCTTACGGCAAATGCGTCCTTTTTATCCTCGATTCGGGCATACCTGGGTTTAACAGTTACGTAAGCTGACCTGTTCACATAATAAATAATGCCGGGCTCCAGGTAATATAATGACCTGCCACCATCGCGCAGTTCGTTTTCTTCATCCAAACCGTTTGCCTGCACAGATTTGTAACCGGCAATACCGGTTAACTGGATCCATTTAGACATTACAAAAGCTCCGCTCAAAAAAGTTTCCAGTATATCGCCGTTCGAATTTCCGGTTTCACTTTGCAAAGTTGTTCCAAAGTCGCTTTGAATGCTATTTCTTCCTTGTCGTTCGAAAATAACGCCAAACATGCTTTTCCATCCGGAACCCCAGTGTTTTAAATACCTGGCTTCAGCCTTGTATCTGTCACCGTTGTGATAGATATCTCTACCGCCAAGTTTATCTTTTTCGTAGTTTTGATATGTTCCTATGAATATCAGCGCGTCTCCTCGTCCCAGCAGATAAAGAGCGCTGCCCACCAACGTTACACTATCGCCGGGATCAAATGATCCGTCTTCCAAATCAGTTACAGGGTCATATTCTCCCGCCAATAAATATTTAACCCCCAGCCCGTAGGTAAACGGGTTTGCCGCGTATACCATGCCCAGATTAAAGCCGATATCAAACCCCGCGGCGAAGGAATTTAGCGGCATAAGATCCTCGCTGATGTCATCAACAACCATTCGTCTCAAATCATCTGTTTTCAGAGAGCTTCTCTCCATTGGAATACCCAGGTCGATTCCAGCTCGAATGGTCAGGTTGTCTGATTTTTTTAGCATGTAAGTGGATATTCCGGCATTTGAAAATCTGCGGATTTCAAGGCTGGAGTCATATCCATCTGTCTTTTGTGACGTAGAGGAATATGCGCCGGTAAACGCCACTCCCCATTTATTACTGTCGTAAGCTACCTGTGTGTAGCCTAAAGCCTGATTGCCGTAGCTGTCCAGCTCGCCGGTCTTCCATGAGCCTATGTTGGAGGAGACCGATGCGACCCAGGGTTTGATTTTCGCTTTCGCCTCACCATTAACGGTTCCGGAAACTATGAACAATAATAATAGGCTTACTGTCCGGATCATTGGAGCCCGATCCTTATCTTATGGTGATGCTGGCCGAGCCAGGTATCAGAATCTGTTCAAGACCACCAGTGTTTCCCGCCGATACACCCGGCCCCTGATCGTATTGGGTTTCAAGCTCTTCGCCATCGTAACTTACGCCATCACGTTCAGGTCTTGGAATCGATATTCTGCGTTCCAGCCCGTGCATCGTTATTTTTTTTGATTGCTCTATGCTAAGAGACTTAAACGGAATTTCAATGTTAAGCTTCTGCCGCCGTTTGGGTAATATTTTGAAAGGCTCTCCTGACGCTTGCCCTCTTCTTATGATGGTTCGATGTCCCGGGAAAAGAGTTATCATCGTCTTAGCCGGGTCAAAGCCTATAACGTACAAGGCTCCTTCGTCGCCTTCCCCGCCAAACAAGTCAATATTTGTAATAGCGCCTAGCGCCTCGACAATAAAAGGTGGAGTGCCGGAGACGCCGGATATGGCGGCCTTGGTCTGGTATTCAAATTTCGATTTATCGTCAACAAGTTTCGTTACGGCGGATTTAACACGGCCTGCGATAAGGTTGAATATAGAAAAAGTTGACCCACTATCGTTGCGGTGTAATGAAGTTACGATCATTTGAGTGTCTACATCAATTCTGATAAGAGCCCCGGTATCAAATTTTATTTCAACCACCCCATCTTTTTCGGTGACTATTTTGTCCCCTTCGACAAATAAATCGCCGGTTTTCACCAAACGGGATTTGTTGTCCTTGGTAGAAATAACATTAACCGAACCTTCAACATAAACCGCCTTTGCCTTGATCGGAGTGGCGGCGTCAACAATTGCGGGAGATAACAATAAACTCCCGACACAAAGACAAAATGACAAATTAAATATCAGTATCTTTAACGCGGCTTTATTATTCATAGCTAATAACGTGATGTCACAGACCGGGCTACGAGCCTGCTTTTACGCAACATCATTGCGTACCAGTCGTTACGTTTAATTCAACGCTCTTGCTGTCTGTTCCGCCAAGACCGTCACTGACAGCGCATGTAAGTATCCTAAGACCTGCGGATGGTGGTGTGTAGATTACTTCAGAGCCTGTGCCAGTCCAGTGAGTATTTGCGTCAGCCCAGCTATATGTCAGGGGATCGCCATTTTCGTCATCGGCCTCGCAGGTGGCGGTAACGCTTTCTCCCGCGACGACTTCCACTTTATCCAGGCCAATAAAAGTGATAACAGGCGCTACATTGACCTCTGTCGCGGTTACAACCACCTCGGCGCTGTCCACTCCCCCACGACCGTCGCTTACTGAGCATGTAAGAATATGTTCGCCGGAAGACTCTGGTGTGTACATAACGATTGGCCCGCTGTCGCTCCACTCCATGGGGCCATTCCAGTTATATGTCAGCGAATCGCCATTGGCGTCAGCGGCGTTGCATGTGGCGGTAACGCTTGCTCCGACATCGGTAGACTCCTCGCTCAACGTTATGTAAGTGATAATCGGCGGGACATTGGTTTCAGTTGTGGTTAACGACACTTCGGCCCTGTCGGACCCTCCAAAACCATCGCTTACCGTACAGGTTAATATATGCTCACCAGGAGATGTAGGAGTATATGAAACAGTCTGGCCACTGTCTCTCCAGCCAAACGGGCCACTCCAGTTGTATGATAATGGATCTCCGTCCGGATCGTAAGCTACGCATGTCGCGGTGGTGGTATCGTTTTCTTCGATAGTGGAATCCGCGACAAAAATATCTGTTATCCGGGGCGGGACACTGGCTGGCTGGGCGCTGGCTCCGATCACTAAAACAACAATACAGCCAATTGTATTTCCACCATTCCCGTCATCAACTTTTGCGCATATCGTATAATTGCCGCCTTCACTTGCCGACCAGCTAACCAGTTCGCCGGACCCACCTATCTGCCCGCCTCCACCATCCCAGTCAAAACTAAGTGGATCGAAGTCGAGATCGCTTGCCATAGCCTCCAAAGAAATTTGTTCCGCAACGGTAACCGCAATGTCGGACGTCTGAATTTCTTCAAGTTTTGGCGGCGCGTTTACATCAAGATCAAAAAATAATTTGAATCTCGTTCCGGCGACGCATGTCGGGCCATCGGATGGAGCAAGCGCAAGATCGGTTACACAAGTTACATCTATGGATTGCGCAAATGTACGCTCAATATTTGTCGAAACTTCAAGGGTAAGCATCCATTCGCCAGGAGTTAAACTAAAGTTTACTTTCAAGTTTTCCTTATTAACGTCCAGAACCTGAGTCGCCGCTGAGGCGCCGGAAATAATCAGCTTTATTTCGGTTACATATGACGGTAATTGTAAAGAAGTGGAGGAGGACGACGCATACAAGGCGCCGCTCGCCGGACTGTAGGTATACCCTGCGGGCCATTTGATACTTACTTGCTGGGAGCTATCCGAACCAGTGGAGCTTGCCGGTGAAATTTGCGTTTGACCACCTGAGCAAGAAATAAGCTGGCTCGATATGATAAACCAAGCGAAAAGTGACAGAAATATAGCCCGCCTAACTCTTACCCTCAAAAACATACTTTCCCCCGTATTTGAAGAACAACCCCCTCGTAGCAGGCAAACCCACCCTATGCTAAAATATAAAAAGTTCAATGGATTGTCAATTGCCATTTATATATCAATTAGTCGCAAAACCTTTAGATGCAATATAACTCTTTGATATATATACTATTGGCTTGTTTTATAAATAAAATTACTTTTAAGTAATTTTATATTAACCAAGTGGGTAGGCGCCCAAAAAAATCATCGGGTCGTTATAGGGCTTTATTCGTCGCGCAAAATATTAGCGCTATTTGTTAAGCAGGCTGGATGGATACACATGTTTCCTGATGGAATATCAATGCTCTAGAAGACAGGCCTGGAACTCGCAAGCAGACCCTTTGTAATAGACCGTCAAATTAAATACAAAAAATATTAGAAAACCATAAAATGCCCATTGCCATACCATCCTCATTGATGATAGCTTTGGAGATTGAATTAATTGGACTTTTCTATATGCGACACCGGAAGCTTATGAAGCTGGCAACCGCAATCTTTTACGCATTGTATCGACATGTTACTATAATGATCGGCTTGACAAGCCCGGCTCAACAGCAATTATAAAATAAGGGTACCGAATGTTTTTTGATTCTTTTTGGGGTTTATTCTCATCAGACCTTGCCATTGACCTTGGCACCGCTAACACTCTCGTTATTCTTAAGGGTAAAGGAATTGTATTACGCGAACCTTCCGTTGTGGCGGTTCACTCTAATACAAAACAGGTGCTTGCCGTAGGCTCCGAGGCAAAGAAGATGCTTGGCCGCACACCGGGCAACATTACGGCTACCCGCCCGATGAAAGACGGTGTCATAGCAAATTTCGAAATATGCGAAGCGATGATACGCTATTTTATACATAAAGTGCACAATCGCAGATCAATGGTGCGGCCTCGTGTTGTTGTCGCTGTTCCTTCCGGCATCACACAGGTAGAAAAACGCGCGGTGCGAGACGCCGCCACAAGCGCAGGCGTGCGCGAGGTGTTCCTTATCGAGGAGCCTATGGCGGCGGCTATTGGCGTGGGTCTTCCCATCTCCGAAGCGTCGGGCAATATGATCCTCGATATCGGGGGTGGAACAACCGAGGTTGCGGTGATCTCTCTTTCCGGCGTTGTATATTCACGCAGTGTGCGCGTGGCTGGGGATGAGATGGACGAAGCTATTTCCAATTACATCAAAAGAAAATATAACCTGCTTATCGGTGAGCGGACCGCGGAGGAGATCAAAGTCACGGTCGGGTCGGCTTATCCACCGGAAAAAACGCAGACTATGGAAATTAAAGGTCGAGACCTTATGGCTGGTATTCCTAAAACTCTTATCATAAACGATGTGGAAATACGGGACGCCTTGGCGGAGCCAATCTCCACTGTGGTTGAAACTGTAAAGATCGCTCTTGAGAGGACCCCGCCGGAACTGGCGGCGGATATCGTGGATAAGGGAATTGTTTTAGCTGGAGGCGGGTCAATGTTGCAGGGGCTGGACAGCCTGTTGCGCGAGGAGACAGGACTACCCATAATCCTTGCCGAAGATCCGTTGTCCGCTGTGGTTATGGGCACTGGCAAAGTCCTGGAAGATATGGATCTGCTCAGAAGGGTGTCCATATAAAACCCCAGCCTGTTTTCGGCCATACATTTGTTCTTCGGATGGCGGTTCGCGAGTAAAGCATGTACGATTTCTTCAAGAGAAGACAGGACATTATCATCTTTGTTGTTCTGTTTATCGTTTCAATTTCATTGCTGATGGCGAGTTTGCGCGGCAAAAAATCCTTGAGCTTCATCGAAAACGCCGCGCTATTCACTTTCGCCCCGTTCCAGAATGCGCTGGACTATTCCTCGAACAAGGCATCCATTATCTGGAATGATTACCTAAGCCTTGTTGACGCCCGCATAGAAAACGAAAGTCTAAAAAAGGATATTGAAAAGCTGGAGTACGAAAACTCCGCCCTGCTGGAACAGCTTGCAAACTACAAACGATTGGACACGCTGCTGACATTCCCCAACCTTACCGACGTGTCTTTCGAAGCTGTGAGGATTATCGGCAAAGATACCGCAAGCAAAGTAAAAGTAATCACTATAAACAAAGGCTCAAAGCGCGGGATAAAAGTGGATATGCCCGTGGTAACCCATAAAGGGCTTGTGGGGAGGGTGGCCAGCGTGTCGACATCCTCCGCAAAGGTGTTGCTTATTTCCGATGTGCGATCGGCCATCGACGCCATCGTCCAGGAAACACGGGACGGGCTTGTGGTGGTCGGCGTAAACACACCCAAGCTTGAAACCCGCTATCTTGCTGTGAAAGCAAATGTTAAAAACGGGCAGAGAGTTATCTCGTCCGGAATGGGCGGCGCATTCCCGAAGGGGTTGCTGATAGGCTTTCTGGAAGATGTAAAGGAAACTGAAAACAGGCTGTTCATGGACGCCAAGCTCAGGCCGGCGGTTGACCTTGCCCGGCTTGAAGAAGCGCTTGTCCTTAAAGATACAACCACGCTTCAACACCCGCCAGAAGATACTTTAGAAAAATGAAAATAACGAAAATCGTATTATTTTCTATCATCGTTTTTGCGGCGTTTATAGCCCAGACAACAGCTTTCCATTTATACTCCGGAGCTCCTTACCCGGACTTTGCCGTGTTATTGGCCGTGTATGGCGGCATACGATGGGGCAAGCTGAAGGGAACCCAGTTCGGCGCCGCTATCGGCCTTATCCAGGATATAATGTCGTTCGGCTCCCTTGGCGCCAATATGCTGGCTAAAGGGATGATAGGCTTTGTCGTGGGCAAGCTGTACGAAAAATTTATCAACGACTCAATTGTAACGAGGGTTCTCCTTATTATCGGAGCCACCTTCTTCGACTTTATATCGTATGGAGTTCTTTCCCAGGTATTTTTGAGCGTAGATATTTTTAAATATCTCGCAATCTCCATGTTTCCCCAAGCCTTGGTAAACCTGATCGCCTCGCTATTTTTTCTGCCTCTTTTGATTTGGGCCGAGCAACGAGTTGATCGCTTAAACGAGCGTGTAGAGGAAAAAATCCGGTTTAGCGGGTAACTCGCCTGAAAAAAGTTACTATGTTAAGGGGCGATAGAGCGTTTATGTTCGGCCTTGGGCACCCACCATTTATCGAAATTATACGATATTCCGGCGGCGCCTGGAACTATCCCTTTAAAACGTTTGCTTACAATTTGCAACGCTTCTGGCACATATAGAAAAGTAATCGGCTGTTCTTCGGCCAGTATATCCTGCAAACGATAATAATATTTTGTGCGCAAAGCTATGTCGAAGGTCTTGCGGGCCTTGTCCAGCAACTCATCGACTTCCAGGTTTTTGTAGGAGATAAAATTAAATTCATGCTCGCCGGTCTTCGAAGAATGCCATATGTTGTACTGGTCCGGGTCTATTCCTAAAGCCCAGCCAAGAATAACCGCGTCGAACTTGCGCTTGTTAATAAAATTGTTGATAAAAGAAGACCACTCAAGAACACGGACTTTGACGGATATCCCGACCTTTTTCAGCCTTTGCTGTAGTATCTCCGCTGTCTTCTTGCGCAATGCGTTGCCCTGGTTTGTAATTATTTCAAACTCGAAAGGCTTCCCGTCCTTATCAAGTATTCCATCTCCATCGCTGTCCTTCCAACCAGCCTCGGCAAGCAACGCTTTGGCTTTCTCCGGATTGTGCGGATAGAGTTTGACATCTTCTTTATAAGACCATGTTCCAGGCTTGAACGGCCCTGTCGCCGGCTGACCGAGCCCCATAAGCACACCTTCTATAAGCTCGCCCTTGTCGATAGCGTAGGTCATCGCTTGCCGCACACGTTTATCCTGAAACATTGGGCGCCTGAGATTGTAGCCAAGGTATGTGAAGGCGTTTGCAAGATATTTATATTTGACGTAGTTTTCCTTGAAATACGCCGTGTTGGTCAGCTTCAAATATTGAAGCGGCTCAAGACCCATCATATCTATACCGCCGGATTTCAGCTCCAGAAACTGTGTCGCGGTGTCAGGTATAATCCTCGTCATCGATTGGGCGATCATTGGTCTTCCATCGTAATGATCCGGATTGGACTCCAGGATAATACGCGCCTGGGACTCCCATTTGACAAACCGCCAGGGGCCGTTGCCCACAGGTTTTCTTGCAAGGGGGCTTTTGATCAGGTCAACTGGTTTTGTGTCTTTTAAAAGATGTCGTGGCAATCCAGTCATCCCGGAAAGACGGGCCAGGGCCGGAGCATACGGTTCCTTGAATGTCACTGCAAACGTGTAGTCATCCGGCGCATCCACTTTTTCTATAAGAAAAAATGTTTCTTTATAGGCGGAAGGAACATCTGGATGAATCATCATCTCGTACTGAAAAACCAAATCTTTCGATGTAAACTGAACTCCATCGTGCCACTTGATGTTTTTTCGAAGATGAAAGGTTATAGTCCGCTGATCTTCAGAGATATCATATCGCGCGGCTAAGTCCGGGATCAGGTTTTGATCTTTATCCACCTTCAATAAACCGCCGAACACCATGCTGGACACGGCGGAAGAGGCGGAGTCACCCGACAGAAATGGGATAAGGTTCGACGCGTCACCAATAGAGCCGCTTATAGCCATGTCGCCAAAATCCTCAGGTTTTGGAGATGTAGGAGCTATCGATGAATCCGCCGGTTTTTCAGCCTGATTTGCCGGAGTTTTTGTTTCCTGAGGTTTGGAACATGAAACAAGCGCGGCTACAGTCAAAACGACTATGGCCGGCCAGCGTAGAGTCATCAGGCGCTACTATCCGCCGGTCGGGCCGGAAGGTTCACTCTTTTTTTCTGGTTCGCCGGGCGCCGGAGCCTGCTTTTCTGTTGGGCCGGTTGCATCTATAAGATTGTCCAGGGGAACCGGGGGCGCAGAGGGAGCCGCTGGCGCTTCAGTCACTCCGGAATCAGGCATTACAGAGGATACTTTCGATTTATCAGAAAGCACGGAAAGCGCTATTGAAGTAATCATGAAAAGGATAGCCGCTCCGGTCGTAATTTTCGCAAGAGCGGTCGCCGGGCCACGGGAGCCAAACAGTGTCTGACTCGATCCACCAAACGATGCGCCGATCGTCGCTCCTTTGCCACGTTGAAGAAGCACTATACCGATCAGGGTCAACGCCACTATGACGTGAACAACAAGCACGATTGTAGACAGCATTATATCCGTTCCTAAAAATTATTAGTTAAACAAGAAAATATAGCAGACCTTTAAGCGTCAAGCAAAATGAAAATGACCTGTCGCTATTCAGAAGCCTTTACACCGGCGTCAATTATCGCCACGAAGTCGCCCGCTTTCAGGCTTGCTCCACCTATAAGCCCGCCATCTATATTTTCAAGATTAAGCAGCTCCGCCGCATTTCCCGGCTTCATAGAGCCTCCGTACAGAATACGGGTATCATTCGCCACGTTATCACCATATAACTCTTTGATTTCTTTTCTTATATGAGCGTGAGCCTCATCCGCCTGAGCAGGTGTGGCTGTTTTGCCAGTGCCGATCGCCCATATTGGTTCATAAGCGATAACAACATGGTCAAGATCTTCCTTTTCAAGCCCTTTCAAAGCCCATACCACCTGGCTTGCCAATATCTCCAATGTTTTTCCGGTTTCTCTCTCGTCCAGGGACTCACCGACACAAACGATTATTTTAAGCCCGAATTTAAGGGATATCTTAATTTTACGATTGACCGTTTCGTCGGTTTCACCGAAATATTGACGTCTTTCAGAATGCCCGATAATGACATATTTGCATCCGGCCTCTTTAAGCATGATAGGAGATACTTCGCCCGTATACGCTCCTTCCTCTTCCCAGAAAACGTTTTGACCGGCCACTTGTATCTGTGAACCGCTTAACAATTCATATATAGGGTTAATCGCCGTAAACGGTGGGGCGACCACTATCTCCACTCTGTGAATATTGCTGGTTTTTTTCCGGATCTGCTTAACAAGGTCCAGCGATGCGCTTACCGTGTTGTTCATCTTCCAGTTTCCAGCGATTATTATCTTTCTTGCCAATTTATACTCCTTTTATAAATCTAAAAGCGCTTAAACGCGCTTCTACACTATACACTTGGAAACAGTTAACTTATCAGAATATTTTATTCAGGAAGCGTCTGTGAGAGCGGCTATACCGGGAAGCGTCTTCCCCTCCATCATCTCAAGAAACGCGCCGCCACCGGTGGAAATAAAATCAATGCTGTCCGCAAGCCCGGCTTTGTTGACCGCTGTCACGCTGTCACCTCCACCCACCACGGTCAACGCTTCGGATTTCGCCATAGCCTCCGCCACACCGATCGTTCCTCCGGCGAAAGCGGGCTTTTCGAACACACCCATAGGGCCATTCCACGCAATCGTTCTCGCGGTTTTAAGCCCCAGCTTGAAAAGCTCCGTTGTGGCGGGGCCGATATCGGCGGCTATCATATCTTTGGTCAGGTCTTGTCTCGTCACAACATCCTTTGCCACGCCACTGTCGATGGAGTCTGTCACAATAAAGTCTACTGGAAGATAAAGCTTCTGCTTTCTACGTCGCGATTTGGCCATAATACCCATTATCTTTTCGACCATATCCTCCTCGACAATATTCCTTCCCATATCAAAATTGAGAGCCTTAAGAAACGTGAAGGCCATCGCGCCTCCGATCATAAGTATGTCGCACTTGTCAACCAACGTCCCTACGACACTAAGCTTAGTAGAGACCTTTGCGCCTCCCAATATGACGGCTAACGGTCTTTGAGGGGCTACCATGGTTTTATTGAAATAGTCGATCTCCTTTTTTAGCAGGAACCCGGCCACGGCAGGGTTTAAAATGTGGGCGACCCCCTCGGTGGAGGCGTGGGCGCGATGAGCTGTTCCGAAAGCGTCGTTCACATACACATCGGCAAGCGAGGCTAAGCTGGCGGCGAAATCTTTATCGTTTTCCGTCTCCTCCTTATGGAACCGCACGTTCTCCAAAAGCAGAACCTCACCATATTTCAATTTGGCCGCGGCGGATGTCGCCTTCTCTCCAACACAATCATCGACAAAAGCCACAGGCGCGCCCAACGCGGCGCTTACCGTATCGATAATCTGGCGGAGCGAAAACTGAGGCTTCACCTCGCCTTTCGGCCTGCCAAGATGGGAAGCGACAATTACTTTCGCCCCGGCGTCGATAGCGTATCTGATAGTAGGTATAGCCGCCCTGATCCTTGTATCATCCGAAACAGCGCCATTGTCCAGCGGCACATTAAAATCTACGCGGATGAAAACTCTTTTTCCGGCAAGATCAATCTGGTCAATAGAGAGCTTATTCATAACAGCGCTTCCTTAAGCTCGAGTGACAGCATATCCAGGTTCACGGCTTTGACTTAAACTTAAAACCGCTTCCTGACCTGGCGTTATAAACCTTTTGAAGCGACAAATTTTACAAGGTCTTTAACACGGCTGGAATATCCCCATTCGTTGTCGTACCAGCTCATCACTTTCACCGTTGTGCCGCCGATAACTCTGGTAGTTAACGAGTCCAATATCGACGAAGCCGGATTGGCGTTGAAATCTTTCGACACCAGGGGCAGATCGCAATATTCGAGAATACCTTTCATCGGCCCATCGGCGGCCGCTTTCATGGCGGCGTTGACCTCTTCTACGGTCGTCGGTTTTTCAAGCACGCATGTAAGGTCGACAAGCGACACGTTTGGTGTCGGCACACGTATGGCAAGCCCGTCCAGCTTGCCTTTAAGCTCCGGCAGAACAAGCGCCACCGCTTTGGCGGCCCCGGTTGACGTCGGGATCATGGAAACAGCCGCGGCTCTTGCGCGTCTTAGATCCTTGTGCGGCAGGTCTAGTATGCGCTGGTCGTTCGTATAGCTGTGTATCGTTGTCATCAATCCGTTCACTACCCCGAAAGAATCCATCAACACCTTTGCCACCGGAGCAAGGCAGTTGGTGGTGCATGACGCGTTTGAAATGACATCGTGCAATGAAGGGTCGTATTTATCTTCGTTGACACCGAGAACGATCGTTATATCCTCTTCCTTGGCCGGGGCGGATATTATGACTTTTTTCGCGCCGGCTTCGAGATGTTTTGCGGCGTCCGCTCTTTTCGTGAACAGGCCGGTGGATTCGACAACCACTTCGACCCCCAGTTTTTTCCATGGCAGATCGGAAGGATTGCGCTCGGCTGTGATCTGTGTCGTTTTACCATCTACAACTATCGCGTTATCTTGCACGGAGACATCGTTCTCGAGCACACCCATGGTGGAGTCATATTTCAGGAGATGGCCTAACGTAGCGGAATCGGTAATATCGTTGACGGATACAATGTCAATATCGCTATCGCCAAGACAGGCTCTGAATAAATTACGGCCTATCCGGCCAAAACCGTTTATGCCAACTTTGATGGCCATGAAAAATCCCTCCCGTTCAATATTGAAACATACACCGGGCTCTTAAGACGCGCCCTACTCCAGAGGATACAAGTATAATCGGTAGGCTACGCAAGTCAATCAATAACAAGGCGCGCCCGCTCTTTAAAGTCGATTGTTGGCTATGATAGAATTCCGCTAATAACAATCATCGCAATCTTTTTGTGGAGGAACCGTACGAATGGCCGCCGAACTTTTAAACGCCGGAATGTGGGCCGCAGAGCTTGGGTTTAATGCAAAAGAATTTAAGAAAGCTATAGAAAAAGCCGGTATTAAACCTGATGAGGTAAAAGGCCCTTATAACTATTACACCAGGAAAACGGCTAAAGAAATCTCCAAAAAATTAAAGCGGATGGATATCAGCCGGGAATCGGCCGAACAGTCTTTGAAAAACGAAGCGTATGACAAAGAGGATGATTGAGGCTTAATCTCCTCCCAGCAGATAAGCTTTTATAAAAGCGTCAATATCGCCATCAAGCACCCTGTTGATGTCACCGACCTCAATGCCGGTGCGTAAATCCTTCACCATCTGGTACGGTTGCATCACATAAGAACGTATCTGGCTGCCCCATTTGATCCCTTTCTTCTCACCTTCCAGGCTCTCCAGCTTTTCCTGATGCTTCCGTTCTTCCAATGCGTACAGCTTGCCTTTTAACACCACGAGAGCGGAACTTTTATTTTTGTGCTGGCTGCGTTCGTTCTGACATGACACGACGACGCCTGTGGGAATATGAGTTATCCTTACCGCCGAATCGGTAACGTTTACATGTTGCCCTCCCGCTCCAGACGCCCTGAAGGTGTCTATCTTCAAATCCTCCTCGCGTATTTCAATATCTATATCATTGGTTATCTCCGGCATGACCGATACCGAGGCGAAAGATGTGTGACGGCGCTTGTTACTGTCGAAAGGAGAGATGCGGACAAGCCTGTGCACGCCCATTTCCGCTTTTATATATCCATAGGCATTAGCGCCAGACAGTATAAACGTCACAGATTTTACCCCGGCTTCGTCTCCGGGGAGAAGGTTAACCACCTCCGCCTTGTAACCGCTTCTTTCAGCCCACCGTAAATACATCCTCATCAGCATCTCCGCCCAGTCTTGCGATTCTGTGCCGCCAGCGCCAGGATGTATCTCCACTATGGCGTTGTCCATATCATGCTCACCGGAAAGCATGGCGGCAAGCTCCAGCTTGTCGGTATCATCAGAAAGGGAACGCATCTCGATCATCGCTTCGGCGGCCATCGTATCGTCGCTCTCCTCCTTTAGAAGTTCGTTAAGCTCCGTGATGTCCACCAGCCGCCCTTCAAGCTTGCGAAACTCTCCTATGGATTTTGAAAGGGCGGACCTTTTTTTCAAGATCGGTTGGGTCGCTTCAGGTTTATCCCAAAACCCGGGGTCGGCTATTTTTTTTTCGAGATCAGAAAGTTCTGATAGTTTTCTGTCGAAGTCAAAGATGGCCTCGCAACCGCTCGAGCTTTTTGCGGGTGCGCTCGAGAAGGGATTTGAATTCTTCGTTCATTATTTTTTCTGGGCGGTTTTCGCTTTAGCTGGTTTTTTTGATTTTGCGGCCGGTTTCCTGGTGGCCTTCTCAGCGGACTTCACCTTGGCCTTGGCCAGATATATCTTTTTCATTTCCGCGTTGGCTTCCACAAGATCGAGAACATTCTGTCTGGCCTGATTTTTCATCGACTCCTCAAGCAAAACAAGCACAAGCTTGCCGCTTGGGGTGGCGACTCCTGGAATATTTGGAATGGGGATATTATTTGTCTTGTGATATTCAAACCTTTTCTCTACATCTTCATATGTGTAAAGCTCATTCGCGTCGTATTTGTATGTAAGCTTCACATAGTCCCGCTCCTTATATTCTTCATCGGCGGCGCTACGGATTATGTTTTCCATTTTGGATTCATCCGGCTTTTTCCCAGCCTTATCCATCAACTTTATAACAGCGTTGAAATATGTTTCGATACGAACCTGCTTAGGAAGAATATCTTGCGGAATTTTGGAGCTTATTTCAAAAGTGAACCGGTCAGAATCAATTTTGCAAGGGCTGATTTCATAGGTTATTCCCTTAATCAAAAAACGCTGTTGTTTCTTTGGCGTATATTTTTCCCGAAACTCTTTCCGTAAGCTTGTAATGCTTTTATTTACAAATTGAAGGAACAGTTGATCTCTTAAAGAGCCCATTTGGATTCGCCGGATTAATGTAACAAAATAAGATGAAGCCTAATTGCAACGGAGTTGAAGATATCAAAATAGCGGATTTAGGTCAATTGGAATCGTGCTTGTAAATGCGCCTAACCATAAATCAGGTCATATGATATTGTAAATCATGATACGGTATATTACATAACATATTACGAAGTATACCTGTAATTAATTTATTTACAAAAGGTTACTAGCATAATAAAGACAAAAAAATGGCGGCCTCGGAGAGGAGCCGCCGAGGTCGCCTGATCTTAAGTTATCCGGATATTATCCCGAATACCCAATCCAACCATTTAAACACCGCCATGGTTGCCAACGGATCATGTGGGAATATGAGGCGTATTTCCAAATGACAAAATATGATAATGCATATCTTGTGCCAAATTACCTCTAAATAATAACGCGCATATTTTCAACAGGTTAGCTGCAGGCCATATAAAAACACTTTCGGGTGGTGGATACTTTTGGATACACTAATATAGGATAAAAACATACCTGCAAACGTAAGACATTGATATTACTAAACCAAAGTTGGCGCTACGAAAATGTGGCGCTAATTCCTGCTGCGGTATAAATGTGGCGCCACCCTCTCAGGATTTTTCCCAAGACTGATTTCTTTAGATTGTAATATCCTTAAAAACCTTCATGTCAGCTCACAGGATTTGGGTTCGGGCTTCAATTTGTTCATTTTATAATATAGATTTCTTCAGCGTGTTATCAAATATGTTAGAATTTTCAACCTGACAACGTCATAGACAGCCGGCGTAGCTCAGTGGTAGAGCAGCTGATTCGTAATCAGCAGGCCGTCGGTTC
>CAYNDB010000051.1:0-8983 GCA_964395915.1 uncultured Nitrospinota bacterium
TCGCCGGGAAGAAATCCTCCAGATCGGCAAGTTTGTTGAATCTTTTGTCCAGCATGGCCGTATGGTTCTCCGCCGTATAGCGCGGCGCGGATGATTCCGCGTGCTCAAGGCTTGCGGAGATATACGCGCAACCCTCTTCGCCGGGATGGACCATTGGGGATATGTTGGATTCAGTCAACGCATATCGGTTATATGTGTCTCCGTTCGTTTTCTTATACATTTCACGATTCACGATCCTGGTTTTTGAAAGATCGGGACGTTTCATCGAAGAAGTTCGAAGCCCAAGCGACCCGTCTGTGAGGATAAATACCGGCAATTGGTATTTTTCAGCTACGTTGAAAGCTTCAACGGTAAGATATACGCAGTCTTCAACCCCTTCAGGGCTTATGACGACTTTCGACGCGTCTCCATGACAGCCGTGCGCCGCAAGGAGCAGGTCGGATTGCTCATGTTTTGTAGGCAACCCTGTGGAAGGCCCACCTCGCTGCACATCGGCGATTACTATCGGAATCTCCATTATCGACGCCATTCCGATAAGCTCCTGCATGAGCGAAACACCAGGCCCGGACGTGCCGGTCATTACTTTGGCTCCGGCATACGAAGCGCCGATGATGTTCGCGATAGAGGCGATCTCATCCTCGGCCTGAACCAATGTTCTATTGAATTTCGGTAACTGTCTCGATAAATAGTTGCCTATCTCGGTGGCCGGGGTGATCGGGTATGCGCTGAAGAAATTACATCCTGCGATCAGCGCGCCAAGGCCAATGGCCTGGTTACCGGACATCACCACCATATCTTCCTGCGGCGTTCCGGAGTCCATTTTATATGGGTCGGTCTTTTTATAGTTGTTTCGGATATGGTCGCGTCCAATGTCGAGGGCCTTGTAGTTCATATCAACCACATCCTGGCCCTTTTTGCCAAACTTTGCGTTGATTGTTCCCCTGATCCCTTCTCTGGATATGGAGAAAAGCTCCGCCACAGCCCCAAGAGCTATCATGTTTTTGGAACGATAGCTTCCGGCTTCCTCTTTGGCGAGCTTGCCCATGGGAACCGCATAACAGGTCACACCCGGTATGTTTTGCTCTTCTTCTATATCGCCGCCCGGGAAATCATAAATAAGGACAGAGCCTTCCTTTAGCGAGTTAATATTTGCCTGAAGCGCCTCGTTGTTGAAAACACACGCCACATCAAAGCCGCTACCTTCGGAGAGTATCTTTTCATGGGAAAATCGTACCTGATACATGGCATAGCCGCCTTTTATTTCAGCTGGAAATGTCTTGAAGGTCAACACTTCCAAGCCAGAGCGGGCCGCCGCCTGAGATACCATATCGCCCGCGGAAATGACGCCCTCGCCACCTTCACCGCCGAATCTTATTATCAAATCATTCCTTTCAGCCACCTTATTCCTGCCTTTCCTATATCAAACAGTTAGTTCATAACCTCTTTTATTGTTCCGCCAAGGTCAGCCGGAGATTTGCAAACCGAAATCCCGCACTCCGTCATAACCTTCATTTTCTCATCTGCTGTGCCTTTGCCGCCGGAGATAATGGCGCCTGCATGGCCCATCCTTCTTCCCGGAGGAGCAGTCTGCCCGGCGATAAAACCGACAACCGGCTTTTTGACATTAGCCTTGATAAACGCCGCCGCGTCTTCTTCAGCCGAGCCGCCGATCTCACCAATCATACAGATCGCTTCTGTCTCAGGGTCGTTGTTGAACATATCGATCACATCGATAAAATTCGTGCCGTTAACAGGGTCGCCACCGATGCCGACACAAGTCGACTGGCCTATTCCCAAAGCCGTAAGCTGGCCTACCACCTCGTAGGTCAACGTTCCGGATCGTGAAACAACCCCGACAGGACCCGGTATATGGATATGCCCCGGCATTATTCCTATTTTGCCCTGTCCAGGTGTGATAACTCCGGGGCAGTTCGGCCCGACAAGGCGGTTGGGCTTGCCCTGCATGTATCGCTTTATCTTTATCATGTCGTACACGGGGATGCCTTCGGTAATGCATACGACCAAATCAATCCCCGCTTCAAAAGCTTCGAAAATGGCGTCCGCCGCAAATGGAGGCGGAACGAATATCATCGTCGCGTTTGCTGAGGTGGCCTTGACCGCGCGTTTTACAGTGTTGAAAACAGGAACACCGTCCACATCCTGTCCCTCTTTGCCGGGGGTGACGCCGCCGACGACATTTGTGCCATATTCTTTACATCCAGCGGCATGGAAAGAGCCTTCCTTGCCGGTAATTCCCTGGACGATAAGTTTTGTGTCTTTATCTACAAGTATGCTCATATTTCGTTCCTCTACACTCCCGCTTTCACGGCGGCGACCACCTTTTCGGCCCCGTCACGCATTCCGGTGGCGACTGTGAAATTAAACTCACTTTTTTCCAAAATTTTCTTTCCCTCGTCGACGTTGGTTCCTTCCATGCGGATTACAACGGGAATTTTTACATCTATCTTACGCGCGGCGTTAACGACACCGTTTGCCAGCCTGTCGCAACGCAGGATGCCGCCAAATATATTGATGAAGATCCCTTGAACGTTACTGTCCGCAAGGATGATCTTGAAAGCGCTTTCTATCTGCTCTTCCGACGCTCCGCCGCCGACGTCGAGAAAGTTGGCAGGCTCTCCACCGGAAATCTTGATTATATCCATCGTCGCCATGGCGAGTCCGGCTCCGTTGACCATGCAGCCTATATTGCCGTCGAGTTTTATATAGTTCAGATCGAACTTACTCGCTTCAGTCTCAAGCTCCTCTTCCTCGGTAAGATCACGGTATTCAACCACGTCCTTCTGACGGAAAAGGGCGTTGTCGTCAAAATTCATTTTGCAGTCGAGCGCGAGAACTTTGTTATCTTTTGTCAGAACAAGAGGATTTACTTCAGCCAGAGAGCAATCTTTCGCTTCGAAAGCTTTATACAGCTTCAATATGAAATTGACCGTGTCTTTCAACGCCTCTTTCGGCATATTCAGAAAAAACGCCAGTTCCCGCGCTTGTGAAGGCATAAGCCCTATGGCCGGGTCGATCCATTCTTTCATTATTTTTTCCGGTGTTTTCTCGGCTACTTCCTCAATCTCCATGCCGCCTTCTTCAGATACCATGAAGCATGCTTTCGAAGTCTCCCTGTCCACCACGATTCCCACATACAGCTCTCTTGCGATGTTCATACCTTCTTCTATTAAGATAGTAAGCACCTTTTTGCCTTCAGGCCCTGTCTGGTGGGTGACAAGGTTCATGCCAAGGATCGATTTTACAGCCTCATGAGCCTCTTCCTCAGTTTTTACGACCTTGACTCCTCCACCCTTTCCACGACCCCCGGCATGTATCTGCGCCTTCACGACAACCGGCAACCCAAGCTGATCCACAATATTTTTAGTTTCAGTTCCGTCCTTAAGAATCAACCCTTTAGGCGTAGGGACACCGAAATTTTGAAGAATTTCCTTCGCTTGGTATTCGTGAATTTTCATATATAATTTATCCTAATAGGAAGGTTGACCATTTTCCTGCCATCATGGAACCAACACTTATATCATAAGTCGATTAATCGAGTCAATCTGGCGGACCTCGCGTTTTTTCTTGTATGTACCTTGCAAATATCCTCTGTTAAGATGTCTCAACTTTGAAAAAGATCCGAGTTTTTATTGAAAAAAGCCGCCGCCATATTGCTTATCGCAGTTCTATCCACTGCAGCCACTTTTATAAGCGGCATGGCTCCACTTGTCCGCGTATTTGGCCTGAAATCTTTGGACAAGCAGTTTGTTTTGTATGCGGATCCCTCCAGAGCGGACAAACGCATAATATTTATTGAAGTGGATCAAGACAGCCTTGATCACTTTGAAAAAGATAACATCAAATTTCCCTGGCCAAGGGACATATATAACACAATCATAAAATATGCCTCCGCCGGAGGAGCGAAAGCGATAATAATCGATATCTTGTTTAATAACCCGTCTTCTTATGGTCAAAACGTGGATAATAGATTCGCGAAAGCCATGCGCGGAGCAGGCTCTGTATACATGGCCTCCGCCTTCATGAACGGGGACAATGCCACAGAGGCTTTCGCTATCGACCCCAAGTTCGGTGTTGATCTGGAAGGGTCCGCGCCCGCCGCTATCGAGAAAGACGTTTCGTCGCTTCCGCTTTCCTCTTTTCTGGATGTTGTACAGGGGATCGGATCGGTAACTTTGACACCCGACGATGACGGAGTATACCGGCGCATAGAGCCGATGATATTGTTTGGAGATTATCTGGTTCCTGCGATTTTCCTGGCGCCGCTGGTAAACGGGGCTTCAACGGCGCGGTATGCGAATGATATTTTAACTGTCGGTGAATACGCTATTCCTGTTAATGACAACGGCAGGATGTGGATTAACTATCAGGGCCCAAGGGGAAGCTACAAACGCTACTCGGCGGCGGCGGTCATTTCCTCGGCCGCGATGTTAAAAAACGGCGACACGCCATTGCTTCCTCAAGGCAGGTTCAAAAACGCTTACGTTATCATAGGCTACACTGCGCCAGGGCTTTACGACCCAAAACCAACGCCATTATCCGCAGTTTCTCCCGGGATGGAGGCGCACGCCGCGGCATTGGACACCGTTTTGAACAAAAACTTTCTCCGTACGGAGCCTGCCTGGATTACCTATGGTCTCGCGTTTATCGGGGCTACTTTTGTGGCGGGCGTTATGGTTTTGATCGCATCATCAATTGTGGCCACTGTGGCTGTGCTGGCTGTCGTCGCGGCGCTTTTCTTTATTTCCGGCGAAGCGTTTCAGAACGGAATATGGATAAATCTTGTAACGCTGGAAACATCGGCCGCAATGGCGCTTATCGGGTCGGCTGTGTACAGGTTCCAGTTCGAAGGAAAAAAGAAACGATATATTAAACGCGCAATGCAATATTATATTTCCCCTCATTTGGTGGAGCAGATACTTGCCGACCCGAAAAAGCTCAAGCTTGGAGGAGAGAAGAGGATGATAACGGTTTTCTTTTCCGATCTTGTAGGCTTTACTACACTATCCGAACGGATGGAGCCTACCGCGCTTGTATCGCTTATGAATAAATATACAACCCTGATGGCGAATACGATAACCTCAAAAAGCGGAACGGTGGACAAGTATATCGGTGATGCGGTAATGGCTTTCTGGGGGGCTCCGCTGGAGGTTGAACATCATGCGGCAAACGCGTGTCTTACGGCGCTCGAAAGCTCCGAAAAGCTCATGTTTTTCAATCAAGGTATAAAATCGCTCGGTCTGCCAAGGCTCGATATGCGAATCGGACTCAATACAGGCGAGGCTGTGGTGGGCAATATGGGGTCGGATGAGAGATTTGACTATACCGCGGTGGGTGATACTGTAAACCTCGCGTCGCGCCTTGAAGGGTTAAATAGTTATTACGGGACGCGTATCCTTGTATCAGAGGCCACGTGGCTGGAGGCGAAGAGCCATGTTTTTGGCCGGAAGATAGATTTTTTGACGGTTAGAGGTAAAAATATCCCAATAAACGTTTACGAAATCATGGCGGCAAAGGGAGATGAGACATTTTTCCAGCGCAAACTTGGAAGAAGATATGAAATGTCGCTGGAAGCTTATATGGCGAGAAAATGGGACGATGCTATAGAGGAGCTTGAAAAAATTCTGGCCAAAACCAAAGACGTTCCATCAAGGGTATTGTTGCAACGTGTCAGGTTGTATAAAGAAAACCCACCGCCGGATGACTGGAACGGGTCATTCAGGCACAAAAGCAAATAGAAGAGCTTGTATTTACAGGAGGCTTTTTAACAAACGAAAATTCTGCTTACAATTTGTCATGCCGCGTCTGTTTTGCTCCTCCAGAGAGGGGCGCACTCCATTCTGTAGGAGTGTAAGCGAAAACCTTCAGGCTACCTCCCCGCCATCTCCCATATCGCCGCCCAAAGCGCCCGTTTGCCTTCACCTGTGTGGGAGGAGTAGAGGACAGGTTTTATGTCAGGGGGTACAAGGTCGGTGATGACAGAGAGAGCTTCCTTGATATGTTTGCCACGTCGCGTTTTAGGAATTTTGTCTATCTTTGTAAACACGATGATGAAAGGGACATCGGAATGGTTATACCATTCCAAAAGCATGCGGTCGTCCTCGTTCGGTTTGCGGCGGGCGTCCAGCAGTTGTATCACAACCTTAAGCTGTTCTCTTTCCTCAAGATAGATTTCCACCATTTCGCCCCACTTCTTTTTTTCTGGTACCGGCACATTCGCAAAACCGTAGCCCGGCATATCGACAAAAGTTATTTTTCCGTTGATATCGAAAAAGTTCAGCAACCGTGTTTTACCCGGAGTTTTGCTTACTTTCACAAGCCCCTTGCGGCCGGTGAGCGAATTTATGAGCGATGATTTCCCCACGTTCGACCTGCCGGCAAACGCGACCTCCGGCAGGGCAAGCTTGGGATACTGGTTCTGATTTGCCGCGGAGGTTAAAAACTTTGCGGACTTAACTTTCATGAAAGCGGGTTGAACACCAAACCTGTTATCAGTTTCGGATAGAAGTATGTGGACTTCTGCGGCATCACTCCACCCTTGGTGGCGACATCGATGATCTGGTCCACCCCTGTGCGGTTCAAAAGAAAAGCAAGCTTCGCCGAACCGGAATCGACCTCGCGCACAGCTTCCTCAGCGTCCACGGTATAACTTATGACGGATTTATCCGCAACCGCTTCCTTGCTGACGCCGAGCATTTTTTCAAAAATAAGCCCTTGTAGAATATTGACATCCAGTTTACGAAGCGCCTCCGATGCCGGGCTGCCATCCCCTTCAGGGAGTCCGGAGCCTTCTTTTAGCGTAAGCAGATAAAGCTTGCCGTCACCTGCGTAAAGCCCGAAGCTTGTTTTGTCCGCCCCGGATTTTATAAGGTCTTCAAGAAAAGCTTTCATGACGCCCTGCCCATATTGCCGTGATGTTATGTCGAAACTTGCGCCGAGCTTTAAAAGAACTTCGTCCGCGTTGATATCTGAAACATTTTTGACCAGCCGATGCGTCGGCAACACAGTGAAGCCCTGCCCATGCGTATTGGAAAGATACATCATCACATAGTCATAGTCCGCTTCACCTTCACGGTTTTCCTCCGCCCTTCGCTCGTTACGGTAGTTCAACGCTGTTTCATACCGGTGATGCCCGTCGGCTATGACTATCGGCTTATCCTCCATAAACTCCTGCGTCTTTTCGATGATAGCTTCATCGGTAACAATCCACATGGAGTGTATTTGGCCATCGTCGTCTGTAAGAACAACGTCAGCCGGCTCCGCCATTATCTTTTCCCAAACAGTGTCCAGGACCTTGCCGGAGTCTGAATATAATCCGAACACCTGGGAAAAATTCATCTTGCACGCCCTGGTGAGGTTCAGCCGGTCTGTCTTCGGGCCGGATAACGTTCGTTCGTGCGGGAAAATAGTTTCGCCCAGAGGCTCGGCTAATCTGCGGCAGATAAAACCAACCCGTCGTAAAGTCTCATCGCCGATTTTATAATCTTGCGCATATAAATACAGCGCAGGTTTTTCATCCTGCTTAAGCGTGCCATCACTCATCCATTCATCCAGACATGATTTTGCGCGGGTATATCGGTTGTCCTTATCGGAATCGGTCTCTTTTATTTTGTCCAGTATCAGGCGTATAACGTTTTTATCGTTCCGCTTGTAAAGACTCTCCTGATAATCAGGGGATATGACGTCATATGGTGGAGCGAGCAAATCCATGAGGTTCGATACGGAGCTCCTATCGTATCGGACACCTTTGAAAGGGTTAACCTTGGCCATTGTAGTAATAGTTAGTTCCTCTGAAACAGTGTTACTTTGCTTGACATTCAATTGTAAGCTCATTGTTTTGTTCAAGTGTTGCGAGAGCGAGAAAGGATATCGTAAATTTCACGGCTTTACAACCTGACACTTTATTCCGCGTCTGGAAAAGTTTTCTACCGTGCGTGCCGCTTCTTTTTCTGACGCGTATGCCCCAACGAGAACAGCAACGCTGTCATCGGAGTCATTTTTCAACGTATATGCGTATATCCCTCTTACGGCAAGCTCTTTTATTTTTCTTTCGGCGATTTTTCTGGTCACAGGCTTTTCAATACGAATCGCGTATGGGAGCATAAGAATCCGTGTATATTTTGAAACGCCGCTTCTTTTAATCTTTTTTGCGGCTCTATCCGCGTCGGCCAAGGTATTATACCGGCTGATTACAACACGTAGCCAGTCCTTGCCGTCTTTAAGAGTGTTCGACACTTCATAGGCGTTATGTCCCTTAAGCCGCAGGAATTTAATCAGCCTGGAAGCCGGTTCCGCGCTTGTGTATGACGCTACGTGCAACACGAACGGCCTGCCTGCCGGCTCTTCAGCGCTATCAGGTTTCACGGCCTCCACCACTTCATATTTCCCGTCAACCTTTGATAGGCGAAGCGTGTAAGTTTTGATATTATCGCCTTCCTTCCGTTTGGCGGATACGGTAACCTCCGTAATACCATCGCGCGAAACTATGACCGCGCTGTCCATGTCAAGCTCATCGTCGAGATTCTGGGTTTTGCTCCAATCGGAAAGCGCGGCCAGCGCGGAGCTGCGAAGAGCCATCTTGCGGGCCGGTATCTTTATAAGCTTTGGCTGTGCGATGACTTTTTTTGTAACCTTCCTGGGCGGCGCAACCCTGAGTTTATTTGTCCATTCAGGCCACTGGTCGTCTATTATTTTTCTGGCCTCGGCGACTGTGATCGACTTTACGGTCTCGTTTACATTTCCGTACTTGATTTTAGCTCCCGCCATAAGCCCATGGATGTTGCCTTTGATAAAGTTTTTATGGTTTTCTTTCCATAGCGCGACCACCACACGGTTATAATCTTTTCTTTCGGCCCCAAGCTTTCGGGCGATTTTATATAAAGAATCGCCTCTCTTAACCACAAATACATTGGCTCCAGGGGCGCTGAACACCGGCAACACTCCACCAGCGGGTTTCACCGGCTCT
>CAYNDB010000051.1:9083-16539 GCA_964395915.1 uncultured Nitrospinota bacterium
ACCGGCTCTTGTCGCATTGGTTTGGCGGTTACAACAGGCTTTGGCGTTGTGACAGGAGTGATCGGCGCAGGCTCCTTAATTACAGCTTTCGTAGGTTTTAGGTCTTGGCGTATCACTGGGGCAGGCGTTTTTACCAGTGGCCGTGTTTTTTTCTTTTCATTTTTTACGATTGCGCTTGCCGGCGTCTCCTTGCGAACAGCCTTTTCTTCTTCCATACGTATATTTTCCAGTGTCGCAGGCTTTTGCTTCTTGGGCTGCTTTTTGGCCGCGAGCCTTTTTGCGAGCCTCTCTATCGCCTCTTGCTCCTCGTCTTTGGACGAAGGCAGCTCTAAAGAGAGGTTTTTCTGGAAGTCGACAGCGAGAAAGTAGTTTTCCAAGATCATCCCTCCACCCATCGACGCCTTGATGACAAGGTTGAATGAGGGTTGGTATATCGGCTCGCTGCTTGTCACATATACGATTTTCTGTTTTGGCAATGTTGGATGATCCGCCACCTGCACGGTTAGACTGCCCAGAAACGATGGCCGTTTAATGCCCAGTTTTTTATAGTCTTTTTCACTTCCAAGCCATACCGCAAGCCCTTTCATGCCATCGGTGCGCACAGGTATTTCCGCTTTGAACTGTTTATTAAACGCTCCTGTGACACGTATTGCGCCCAGAGAAAACGCTTCAGCCCGCGCAGAGGCAAAGACTATCAGCAATATGACGAGAGATGCGAACAGATCGGTAGAAATATTTCCGATTTTCATAATGATGAACTTTAGGGAAATTGTATAAAAGCTCCGGCTATTGTATTCGCGGAAAGGGAAATTTTCAATCGCGTATATGAGCGATTTTAAAACCTGCTGGATATTTGCCTGCATATGCCGCTTCGCCATCGGCCCGACCTTTAATATTGAGGGTTAGATTATGTGATGATATGCGCCTTGACACGATGACGCATTGAACCTACGATTGTTTTTTTATTATGGGGTAAGAAAATATGTCGGTTTCTCTGGCGCAAAGCGCCGCTGTATATGGCGTGGACGCCTATATGGTGGAAGTAGAGGCCGACCTGAGCCCTGGTCTTTTTTATTATTCCACCGTCGGCCTGCCAGACGCGGCTGTGCGCGAATCGCAAAACAGGGTATTATCCGCCCTCACAAACTCCGGCTTTGAGACGCCGATAAAAAGAATTACCATAAACTTGGCCCCAGCCGATATCAGGAAAGAAGGATCCACTTTCGACCTGCCGATAGCTATAGCGATCTTAAAAGCGGAAGGATTTATTTCGGCGGATATTGACGATTCCATGATTTTTGGCGAGCTGGCGCTGGACGGCAGGGTGAAGCCAATTCGCGGGATGCTATCCGCGGCGATAATGGCCAGAGATCATGGCCTGAAAAGGATTATTACGCCGATAGCGAACGCGAAAGAGGCGGCCGTGGTAGACGGTATAGATGTGATAGGTGTTTCCTCCCTTCCTCAGGCGCTTCAGTATCTGAAAGGCGATGAAGTCATCGAGCCTACAAAAGTCCCGCTTGACGAAGTGTTTTGTCCGGGTGACTTCAACGGTCTTGATTTTTCCGAGGTCAAAGGCCAGAGCCATGTTAAAAGGGCTCTGGAAGTGGCGGCGGCCGGAGGGCATAATGTTTTGCTCATAGGCCCTCCCGGCTCAGGCAAATCGATGATGGCAAAACGGATGCCGACGATCTTGCCGGATTTCACTTTTGAGGAGTCTATCGAAACGACAAGAATACACTCCGTCTCAGGCAAGCTCGGGTCAGATACCTCTCTTGTCGCCCACAGGCCGTTTCGAGCGCCGCATCACACCATATCGGACGCGGGTCTTATCGGCGGCGGGACCGTGCCGATGCCGGGAGAGGTCTCTCTCTCTCACAACGGCGTGCTTTTCCTCGACGAGTTCCCGGAATTCAAGCGTAACGCGCTCGAAGCTTTGCGACAGCCGCTGGAGGATGGAGACGTGACGATCAGCCGGTCGGCCATGACTGTGACGTTTCCAAGCAGATTTATGCTGGCTGCCGCTATGAACCCTTGCCCATGCGGATATTTTACCGATTCGGAGAAAGAGTGCGTATGCACAGGGCTTATGATACGCAAGTACAGAAGCCGTATATCAGGTCCGCTAATGGACAGGATAGACCTGCATGTGGATACCCCCGCTGTAAAATACAGGGATATGATGGACGAAGCGGACGGCGAGCCATCCAGCGCTATCCGCGACAGGGTGAACAAGGCAAGGAACAGGCAGATTGAGAGGTTTAAAGGAAAGAAAATCCATTGCAACGCCCGGATGAGCGCAAAGATGATCAAGACCGACTGCGCTCTCGACCAAGCTTCCAAAGCGATATTGAAAGCCGCTGTGGAGAAGCTGGGTTTATCCGCCAGGGCGCATGAAAAGGCGCTGAAAGTGGCCCGGACTATAGCCGACCTCGACGGCTCTGAAAATTTAAAGGCGGAGCATGTGGCCGAGGCGGTTCAATACAGGTCGTTGGACAGGGATGTGTATTGACTTTAATCGGAAGAACTATTTTTCGACCGCTTATAATCATACCCTAGCCCGAACAATACGTGTACAGCTATGTTCGGCGCGTCAACTTCGCCTTCCTCCATTTTTATATCAGCGGTGGAAGCTGTGAACTTTCCTTCAAGCGAACCAAAAATCCGGTCGGAAAAATAGAATCTCCGCCCGACAGAAGCCTGGGCGGTGTAACCTGCGAGATTAAACATAAGTCCATTGGAATCAACGGTGTGTTCCCCATGCATTTGTTTGTTTCGGACCGTAAGCTCCGGGTGGACCAATGTGAGACCGGCGCCAACCCTGACAATGTATTCCTTACCGCCCCATTGTTTTTTCCAGCCGCGGATGAGCGTTAAGAGGTTGTAGCCGTGAGATATCTCGAAATTATTAACCTCTGGAGGATTGTTGGCAAGATAGAGCTTGTGGTGTATAAGCTCCACTTCCCATCCCTTATCTTCATCCCATGTCCCTAGCCGGACAGCGTAGTATGGCGCGCCCTTGAAAGGTTTTGTATCGTAATCGGCGGTAAGCGATATTTTATCTTCGCCATCCTGCTCTATTTCCAGTGGAGTTTTGAAACTGTAAGCTGAGCCGAGGAACGCTTCCATGGTATAAGCACGTTCGCTCTCTGCCGACGCTATGGAAGTGAACAATAATATTTGAACTATAACGAGATAAACGTTCTTCATCATACGCCTCATCGGTTTCGTGACGGAAAAGAAACCAAGGATAAACGTTTACCCGATACAGATCAACATTTTTAGCTGTATACGCGGCCTCTCGCAAAGCGGATGGTGAGGATAAAGCGTCTTACCATCGCACAAGCCTATTGGCAAATCCAGTAGCCGGACCCGGAATCCCACACCCATTGGCCGCGGCAATATGATGGGGAAGGCGCTCTATACGGGTTTCTGAAATCATCTCCTCCGCCTCGCTGAATTACATTATTCCGGGAGCCATGTCCTTGTCCACCCAACGCGTCTTCTCTCTGGCCGTATAGCAGTCCAGCCATGCCGCCTGTCACAGCGCCGATCAAAGCTCCCCTGTCCCTGCCGCCTTTTCCGAACTGGTTGCCGATAATTGCGCCAGAACCCGCTCCTATGGCCGCTCCGGCCGCCGTTCCCCGTTGCTGGTTATATGACGCGCATGCGCCAACACCTAATAATAACAACACCATAATTATTTTTAACGCTTTCATTTTTAACACTCCCTTCATAGCTTCCATTGGCTGTGGTCGTATGTTTTGCCTTTTGTTTTTATGATTACGGACACTATGGGAGGAATCAATTATTGTCAGGCTCGATTTTCGGGATTATTTCCCCGTCATATCCTCATTAACCGTTTGCAGGATAATCGGCGTAGCGGATTTAAGGTCAGTCATAAACATGAAGCCACCATGCCGTTGGTCGATATCCGCCTTCCAGAAAATATAATCGAACAGCTCGTCCGCCTGAACCTTGGGAACGACCACGGTAAGGACCTCCTTTTCCATCCACTCACCGATCCCTTTTCTTTCGATCTGGCCGGAGAGAGTGTGTCCCCGCGCATGGCCGACAAACCATGACATGACTTGTTTTTCCGAGGCAAGCGCCTCGCCGACACGTGTTCCAACGCCTGTCGGGACGAAGGCCATGATAACCTTGCTCTCAACCGTTTTCATTTTCAATTACCACTCAAATTACTTAAGGCTGTCCAAAACTTCGCGTGGGATGTATGTGGCCGCCTTCTCCAGTGGAGTAAGAAACATAAAGCCCATTCCCGGTGTGTCGAGCTTGCCTGCAAGATACATTCGTTCAAAAACCAGATCAGCCTGTTCGGATGAAACCACGATATGAATGACTTCCTTCTCGACATCAATCGCCACACCAAGAACACCAAGCCGCTCGCGGACACCATAGCCCTGAGCATAATGGACGGTCGCTCCCTGCGCCCCGGCGTCCTGCGCCGCTTCTATAACGTCTTCGGCCGTGCCTCGTTGCACTATGCAGGTGATCAGGGATGCGTCCGTCAACACAGTTATTTCTCTATCACTCATGTTTCTGTTTGCTCCTTTTCGATTTGGCGTGGCTCAATTTAATTTTCAGGCGAATCCACAGCCCCGTTGTCAGCACTGAGATTATAGGGCATACAGAGGCCATGGAAAGAACGCCAAATCCTTCTTTTGCGCTAATGGCGTTGCCGAACCCGATACCCATGGCTAAAACAAGAGGCACTGTAACCGGCCCTGTGGTCACACCGGCGCTGTCCCACGCGATGTTCACAAACTCTTCGGTGGAAACAAACGTCAGAACCAGGGCGATAAAATATCCAGGCAACAAAAGGTATGCCAGGGGAATATCATAGATGATTTTGAGCGCGCCGATGGCTATACCGGACCCGACTCCCAGCGATACGGCATACATTAACGTTTTCTTTTTTAGCGCGCCGTCGGTCAGGTTTTCAACAGTCATTCCAAGGGCGTTTAGAGCCGGTTCCGCGAGCGTAGCGCCAAACCCTAAAAACCAGGCGAACGTTATCGCCACTATGATACCCAAAGCATATAAATATAAAGGGGACCCTTCCACACCGTTTACTTCCGTGAACGCCGCTGGAATCAGCCCGCCGGACTGTGCGCCGAGTTTGGACAAACCGTAACTTAACCCCACGTTAAAAATAATCATTCCGATAACGGCAAGGCAAACGCCATACGCCACAATAAAACCATGCCGGATGTTGGTTTTCAGAACGAACCGCATGACAAGAAGAAGGAAAATGCTAAGCGGCATAACCGCTCGAACACCGAGGATAATCTCGTTCCATGGTGTAAGTTCCGTCCATAGTGGCTCTTGAATCATGGACTTCGCCGCCGCCCCCGCAATAATGGCGTCAACTGGTGTTGTTTCCACAATATAAAGCGCAAGGGCCATAACAGCGATCACTGGAAAAAGAGACGCAAGTGTAACTATACCGAACCCTGAAATCGCTCCGCTGTTTTTGCCTGTGGCCGCCGCGGCGCCAATACCAATGGAGAGAACTATGGGAACTGTAACGGGGCCGGTTGTAACGGCGCCACAATCCCATGCGATGCCAAGCGCCGCGCTAAGATGAGGGTTATCCATGAAGACAACAACAAGTCCAAGCGCCGGAATCACAGTAAGGTAGATGAGCGGTTTTAGGCTCCACCCGTAAATAAGCCGGAGCATACCTACTACGGCGGCCAGACCTACGCCGATCCCCACTGTCATCGCCAGAGTGTCCGCCCAGTCGGTCAGCATTGCATAAAGATAGGGCGAACGTTCCGGAACTATAGTGGAGCCGGCGGCTTTTAAGGCGCCGATGGCGGGCTCTGCAAAAGTAACGCCCATACCAAGCATAAACGTGATGATGACTACTGTCTGCAACGGTAATTTTGCGGGAAGAATGTCGCCAATCATTTCTCCCAGTGGCATGAGCCCCTGTTTTAGCCCCTCGATAAAAAGCATAAGCCCCAGGATCACCGCCAAAAGCCCACTTGTGATAATCCATGGGTCGGCTACGGTTGTGTGGAGAATCAGTAACTGAAAAAGGATAAGATAGGCGGCCAGTGGAACAACAGCCTTAAACTGGTCTATGAATCTGGAGCTTACGTACGGCGCCAGGAGCCGGTAGACATCAACTTTTCGTAACGAGATTTTTCCTGCCCGGCGTACGAAAGGAGCTTCTATGCCCTTTTGAGAACCTGGAGTCGATGTAATGGAATTATAGCTGAGCCATTTGTAACGTATGGAAACCTTGCTGCTGAATTCTCCGAAGCGGATTTTTTTCCCCATACTGTTTTGTTTGCCGTTTCTGGATCGCACACCAATTTGTCACTGTCGGGTTATTTATGGCGTAGGGATCGGGGCTCGAACTTGCCCGGAACCATGTCCCTGAGGATTTTAAGCCCGGTCAATTTAATAGCTCACCGTCAATTACAACAAACAATAATAGATATAACAAACGATTATTACCAGTTCTTTATTGATGGTTTGTCGCCTATTATGACTGTTTTTGCTTATGAGCGTCCCCAGCGCCATGAGATAGCCGACAACTGCCTTTTTCATCGAGCGTTTACAGGTATTCGACGCTTTCATCCTGACCAAGAATCCCAAAGCAAGTAAAATTGAGAAAATTATTATATGTAACAGACGGCGTTATATGAAAAAGAGACCCGAATTAGCCGAATTTGATACCATACCGGCATAGGGGGCGGGCTTATGAGCGATACGGTTACATTACCTTTCTCGGTTTTCGCGCTACTTTGCATTCTTGCGGTGTGGGCGGTGTTTTCCAGCCTGTTCATACCTAGCATACGATGGTATCTTCGCCGCCGCGTGCGCCATGCTATAAACGAGCTAAACACCCATCTTCAGCTAAAAATCCAGCCGTTCAAACTGACCAAACGCCAGGTTTTGATAGATCGCCTTGTTTACAATCCCGACGTGCTAAAAGCGGTCGAAACCTATGCGGAACGAAGCGGCCAGCCGCGTGACGAGGTGATGGCGAGAGTGAACATATACGCCCGCGAGATCGTCCCGTCGTTCAACGCTTATATCTATTTCCGGCCGGGATACGCGCTCGCCAGAATCATTGTCAACTTTCTTTACCGTGTCCGGCTCTGTTACGCGGACGAGGAGGGATTGTCAAAAGTTGGCCCGGACGCCTCCGTAGTATTCATCATGAATCACCGTTCCAACGTCGATTACATTCTCATCGCCTACCTCGCCGCCAAACGCTCCGCGCTCAGCTACGCTGTGGGCGAATGGGCGCGCATCTGGCCGTTGCAGACTTTGATCAAATCGATGGGCGCATATTTTATCCGTCGGAATTCTGGAGATCAATTATACAGAAAAGTCCTTGCCAGTTACGTGGCGATGGCCACGGCCGGAGGAGTGGCGCAGGCTCTATACCCTGAAGGGGGTCTGACCCGCGACGGGA
>CAYNDB010000052.1:0-1923 GCA_964395915.1 uncultured Nitrospinota bacterium
GCCAACAGCGTCAAAAGTTCCAAAAACGACAAAAACCCCTTAAACAATTCCCTTGTATCGCTGGATAGCTAGCCCCCTCCATTTCATCTTCCACGCTCTCCCCGATGCGCTACCGGCAAGGGAAGGATCATGGACTACCCATCAGCTCTCGGTTATAATTTACGAGAATCTGTATGAGCATGGTCGGCAATACGCAGGCTGCAATCTACTATCGCCAATCGATATTAAGGAGTATTGATCGTGAACGAGAAATTTACAGGGACAGACCGCGTGGTCTTTCGATCATTGAAAAACGGAATAAAAATGGTTACCGGTCAGTCCAATAAAGCGGTTTATGGAGACGGTGAATCAAAAACGCTTACCTACGAAAAAGACAGATCGCAATTTATGCTTGTGCTTCAGTCGGACATTGCGGGCCGCGATACACGCTGGACGACAGATTCCGGGTTTACCGAATTTGAAGAATATGTGGAGAGCGTCAAAAAGCGAATGGTTGATGAAGAATAAAGGATTGTCATCGCCACCTCCTTCGAATGACGGTCCGCCCTGTTATTCGCCTAAATAAGTTGAGGCGTCATTGTTATCATCGTTACCGTATATTTCGATATAATCGACTTCAACGACGCTCCCGTTCCATGTTCGCAAGCCTATGCCGCCTGTTGGAAGCAAGCTTGCTATTGAATCGAGCGCCACAACTCCAATAAGCGCGGGAGCCCCTCCAGATATTTCTTCGCGGTCGAGATAGATTTTTACCGTATCGCGATACACATAGACATAAACGGTGCGCCACTCTCCAGGCCAATCCGCGTTACTCCACTGCCAGCCAGGAATTAATGTGTCGTTCGCCTTGTTTTCCGGACAGAAAAAAGGATAGGTGTCTGGCGACGCTTGCGCCGTGAACAACCCGCATTCCGCGCCACAAAGCTCGCTGCCATTCTCCACCCTGCGCGTAAGCAACATTCCGGATCCGTCGGAGCCTGGTATCATCGTAAAAAAGTCACACGGCAAAAGATATCCCATGCCGGAATCGTATTGCCATGTGTAACCTGTCAGGCTCCCGAAATCTATCAGGTATGGATCGTCTTCATTTGAATATGACGAGCGGAAATAGACGCCGAACCCGCTCCCCGCAACAAGCCGCGCCCTCAATTTGATAAAATAGTTCTGATATCCGTCTGGGTCTGGAGCTACATCGACACCCTTACGCTTCTCACAACCCGGCATGGTTGAGCACGCCGTATAGTCGCACACTGTTGAGTCCGATGAAACACTCCATGCAAGGCAGGAGCCTGCGCTCAAAATCAACCTGGCTTCACTATCACCGCCTATTTTTAAAACGCTTGCAGTTCCGCCCGGTTCCGACGAATGTGTGAAAACATTATTTATGTCACCGCTTACCGCATCGGCTACAGTCGTAAAGGGAGTCATAAACCCGCTGGCGTTTGCGGGAGCGCCGATCTGGTATCGCTCATCGAAAGAGAGTACATTCAGCTGATCGAAATCATCGGAGAACAATGGACCGGAAACATCCGGCGGAACAGTAATGGTCGTAGATACGACTCGCTTATGCGCCCCATTGACAGCGACTTTAGAAGAGCCGGTTGATGTGACAACTACAGTGTCCGCCGTTGCACGGTTTTCGTCCGGATCGCTGTAGCTTATGGAGAGCGCAAACCCACTCCCGTCACTCTCGGCAATCTCCATATTTGCGCCGTTAAGTTTTAGCCATTTGGACTTGTCGGCTGTTGTATATCCATAGGTTATCTGTTGAGCCCATTCAAGGCCGGACTGCGCCGCATAAAAATCCTTGGTCGTCCTTGCAATGCTTACTGCGCCCCCTTGCCCGCTCTGTGTGATGTTTGCCGCCGCAATGCCGAGAGCGGCGCCAACTACAAGTGTAAAAAGCGCAAATATTATAGATAC
>CAYNDB010000052.1:2023-16527 GCA_964395915.1 uncultured Nitrospinota bacterium
ACGGGCAAAGGCCGACGGCCGCGGATGGACGCGTAAACGAAAGAGTTGAGCTATCGCCTCCTGGCGCTGGCGCAGATACGCTTGTCGCATGACGTAGCTCGCGGCCTATTCTTTCCACCGCCACCCATGCCTCGGAAGAAAGCTCCGCTTCATCGGATACCGCCATATATGTTTCGACAGACCGGCCAATTCCGGTAAACACGACAACACCGAGAATTCCGGCAATAACGATGACTGTAACAAGCTCTATCAATGTGAACCCCGAAGGGTCATGACGCAATTTTTTCCGAATCGTCATCGCTTACAATCCAGTCCTGGTCTTGATAAACATCAAAGTATATTTTGCGCTTCCGTCTACTTCCGTCACAGTTACCTCAACTTTTGCGAATCCATCCGAACATGCGGGATCGGAAGCAAAATCGCTTTTAACACAGGAAAACGTTCTAACGCTTCTATATGTCCTGCCATCAAGAATGACATCGGAGCTTGCGGATATCGGCGAATCGGATACCAGTGTCGAAAGCGTTTCCACCCATTTCTCTTGCGACATGCCGGACAACTGGGCGGATATTGTTTCCATCTCTTTTTGCGCCAGCGCGGATAATTGCGCTTGCCGCGATTCGCTTGTGGAGCCTAACCCTGCAGACGCCGCAATAATCGGAACGGCGACCGCAAGAGCTATGATGGAGATAATCACGATGGTGACAAGAAGCTCCAACAGTGTGAAACCGCGGGAGGTTTTTTTGATTGGTCGATCCATCATTCCTTAACTTTCCCGGTATACGGTTCGAGCGTAAGAGTTCTGGAAACGCCATCGGAGCTTACGGTAACAGACGATGCGGACGATGATGCGGCAAGCTCACCCAATGAATTAAAGGTAATGATCGCATCGTTAATGATCGTCACCCCGCTACTGATATTGGCAAGGTTCCGCGAAAGCCATATTGACCCGTCATCGTCATATCTGTAATCGCTTGCGCCGGAGGTGAAAACAACAGAACCAGGCGCGCCACGAGTCATGGCTTTTATCTGTGTCAGACGAATGTCGGACTTGATGACTTCAATCGCGCCGTGAAGCGATGACTCTGCTGTAGAATTTATAAGAGGATACGCTGAAATGGCCAGTATGGATATAATAATGATGACGGAAAAAAGCTCGATAAATGAAAAACCTTTCCTTGTTAACAAATGGTTATTTTTCATGAAAGTATATTATCTTAAACAGCGAGGTAATATTTATAATTTATGAATCAACAATTGTTCGCCATCGGCCTTTTCATAATCGGTTTTACATTGCTGTTCATCATGCCCGCCTCCACGATGAAAAGCTGGAAACAGTTAGGCTGCAAGCCGCCGGGCGGTGACGCTGTCGTGTTCATGATGAGATTTATGGGTGTTCTCATTATCGTCTTTGGAGCGGTAATTCTCACGGGAGCAATAGATATAGTAAGCCTCGTCCCCACAGGAAATGGAAAGTGAGCCGTATTACAAAGCTGATATTCGTCTCATCGCTGATTCTTGTCGCCATGTTCGCAAAGGCCGGGGCCAAATCTGAAACTGTGGTAGAGGTGTTTGAAATCCACTACGTGAAAGCGAAAGATGTGGAGGGCGCGTTAAGAGTGGTCTTAAGCAAAAGTGGCTCCCTGTCGATAACCAAAACCGCCAATATCATCGTGGTCCGTGATTACGCAAACAATATCGAGCAGATGCGCAAGCTTCTCGAAGTGTTGGACAGGCGACCAAAAAACATATTCATAACCGTTGAATTTGTTGAAATAAACAGGCTTGAAGAGCTTGGAGCCGATCTTAAATGGCGTGTTACCGGAGCTGGTTGGAGTGTCGCGTCCATCCCGTCGTTTACAGGATCCAAAAGTGGCGCAGGCGTTGATATTAAAGCTGTGGAATCATCATTTAAAGGAAAACGAAAACAGTCTCTCCTGTTGATGGAAAACAGGCCGGGCAAAATCTTTGTGGGAGAAAGTGTGCCCATAACAACTTACTATTATCAGTACGGATTGCGGCGCGGATATCTTGGCGAAGCCACCTCATTTAAAAATGTCGGCACGAGCTTTGTTGTGACCGCCTCGACAACGAGGAACAAAAAAATTCGGCTAAAAATCGCGCCTGAAGTAAGTTATTACGACAGGGGTAAGCAGAGCTTCTCCGTCAAAAACGCCGAGACAACCGCGCTTGTGGACGACCCTGGAACGGTTGTCATCGCAAGCAATGAAAGCGGAGGTGACACATTTTCATCCAATTTTCTGAGGAATTATAACAAGAAAACAGGAGAAACTAAATTCGTCATGATACTTAAAGCGCGATCGGAATAATTATTAACATAAATAAGGTGACATTATAAATTCATCCTTCCAACCGTTGCCAAAAGGCCCATTTTTATACGATCTGTAAACATTTAATCTTCCTATTTTCTTAAATAACAGATAATTAGCAAAACTTCGGTTGATTATCTGAATCCCAAAGGCTAAACTTTACTCTAAGTACCTAAAGAATAAATGCTTGAGGAGAGTAAAATTAATGTCGGAAAATGTAGATCAATTTACGGACGGTAATTTCGATGAGAAAGTTATCAAATCCGATAAATTAACAATTGTGGATTTTTGGGCGGAGTGGTGCGCTCCATGTCGTTTAATCGCGCCAACCCTCGAGGAGCTGGCTGGTGAATATCAGGACAAGGTGAACATAGGCAAGCTTAATGTGGATGAAAATAACCAGACCGCCACAAAATACGGAATCCGCTCTATCCCTACCCTTCTGTTTTTTAAGGATGGCGCAATCTTAAAACAGGTCGTAGGCGTGCGCTCGAAAGCCGAGCTTCAGGAAATTATCGACGGTAACGCTTAACCTTATAAATGGCTTATAGCAATATTCTTCAGGGTATGCCGTTAACAACTTTTGGCGGGCGTTATCAGTCTTTTGCCAGATATTTCTGACTTACTTCGTTGGGGTCCAATCCCAACGCTTTTGCGTATGCCTTGAGGAACCCTTTCATAAACACAGGGGCGGGAAAGCTTTTCACATCTTCCCGCTCTATCGCTTCAAGATAAGATTTCTTTACTTTGGTCCGGTCTGAAATATCGTTTAACGAAGCCCCTTTGGCGATACGAATATCCCTAAGATGGCTTCCAGATATTGTTTGCGCGGTTGATGGCGTCTTCGAAAGGTCATAGCCCCCGTTATCTTCACTGGCGGCGCCATCAGAACTCAAAGGGAAAGCTGACATGTTATTCAGTCCATTTATGCCGCCGTTTGGCTGGTCGTTACTTTTCTCGGCATAAATCTTTTTTCTCTCTTCTTCATTCAACATAAGAGTTTCCGTGTCATACTTTTCCCTGGCTACAGGGTTAATCAAGGTCTCGAAGGCTTTCTGAATATTCTTTACCATAAGCCCCCTTTCATCCTCGTTCAAGGCTCCGTAAACCGCATGGGAGCCTTCGCTATAAACTGATGTGAGATGGAGATATGATTGCTGAATTTCATTGGCGTTAGCGACAATCGAAAGGTTAAGCAACTCGTAATAATTAAGCTCGCTAACTGTCTTTTGGCTCATGATCTTATAAGGTCCAGCTGTTTTTGGGGTGGGGAATTTACGTTGCCGTCCGAAGCGACTTTTTCTCCAGAATCAATGACAGATTTCATGACAAGCCCCAAGCATGCTGCGGTATCGCTTTTATCGCTACGGATTACAAATGGATCCTGTTGTTCTGTCGCGCCCGATACTGTTTCGTCATATGGAATATAAGCTGGGAAACCAAGATCAAACCCGTAAAATTTCTTTATAATTTCGCACATCGCAGGTCCCACCGCCTGGTCCTTCCGCCCTTTAACCATATTTATGATGAGCCTTAAATCCAGCTCTGCAAAAGCCTCGCATATTTTTTTGGCGGTAGCCTTGTCCGTTTTGCTTATACGAGCTTTAATACGCTTTACAATCTCTATGATATTTCCAGAGTCGCTGCCAACCATTTCCTCGTTTATATGATCAATCATAAGCTTTGAGGAAGCCTTTTTTATAAGCTTTCGATGAGCGACAGTTTTGATAAAGCGGTTTGTAAGCTCTATCGAGGAAGGTTCCGGAGTCGTTACCAACGCTCCCACATCCGCCATTAAAAAAAGGTCTATAGCATTGACGCTGAATCCTGTCCCCGTATCTATTAAAAGATAATCGCATTCCACATCTCTTAGTCGTTCTGTCAGCCTGGACATCATACTGGTGTTTAAATCTGAGGCGACAAACTGGTCGCAATCACCGGAAATCAACCTGAGGTTTTCTATCGGCGTTTCATGAATTATACTTTCAATGGAATCATTTTTCCCGAGCGCAAAGTTTGAGAGCGATGTTGAAGGTTTTTTTATTCCAAGAGCTGTATGCGCGTTGGCAAGGCCAGTGTTCGCGTCGACCAGCACAACATCATGCCCCTCCCTGGCCATAAGGATGGCAATACTTGAAACGATAAAGGTTTTACCGGAGCCACCTTTGCCGCCACTGAATGACCAAATTTTCTTCACAAGCATGGGTAGAGAATTCGATTAATCGCAACGCAAACTCTCTTTGAGGAAAAGAAAGTCTTCGTCCTGTATATCAGAAAGTAGATACCTTGCCTAACGTAGTAATATTACAGGAATTATGCCCTTATAGCAAACCGGCGAGAAAAAGATTTAATGATTACATCTAATATATTGATAATAAACGGGAAGATTGCAAGTTAAAGTGATTTGTTAACTCTTTTTCGCTGGTTTCAGTTTATCTATCCACCCTTCAAGATATTTCTCATCCACAGCCCCCGTGACAGAGCCCAGCAGGTTTCCATTTTCATCTATAAAATATGTCGCCGGCAAACCGAACACATTAAACATGTTGGCAAGATCGCCATTTTCATCAAACAGTATTGGAAAAGAAACAGGGGCTCCCGCCAAATATTCGTTAATTATTTCAACGTCCTCCTTGTAATTTATTCCGTATATCACGATCCCGTCTTTTTTGTATTTTTTATATATTTTGTCAAAAGCGGGCATCTCGGCTTTGCAAGGAGGGCACCATGTGGCCCAGAAATTTATAATTACTCCCTTACCTCGAAGCGCTTCCAAGGTAACTTTACCACCGCCAAGCTTATTCGCGGAAAAATCGGGTGCTGGCGGCGAGTTTTTTGAATCAGCGGCGAACAGGGGGGAAACAGAAAAGAGGATAAACGACGCAAGCGCCAAAGTATAAAGTCTGTACATATAAAAAAATTATTCTCCATAAAAAAAATTCCATCGTTAGCCTTGACACAAGATGTTATTCTAGCCCAGGCGCGAGTTCAAAGCTAGTTCAAATGGATCCGCGCTATAGCTTCGATAGACGCCTGGCCGCCCTTATTATTGCAAATTTCCGCTGGCCGGGTTTTAATACTGAACGGTTAATATTGATGATCGGTTTAATGGTAGAGCGAGCTTATGGTAACAAGAAAACTGCTTATCGCCTCGGGTATAGTTGGTATACTTCTGGCATATATTTTCCACATGGAACTGCCCGATATGGTTGCGATACATTTCGGTGAAGATGGCCTGCCGGATTCATGGGTATCGAGTTCAAACAATTTTCTCATCTGGTCCTTATTCCATGTCGTTTTTGTCACCTTCTTTTTAGCCGTTCCGGTTTTCCTGAACAAGCTGCCTGCGGATCTTATCAACCTGCCGAACAGGGAATATTGGCTGGCTCCCGATAAAAGAGAAAAAACGCTTCTGGAAATGGAAACACGGTTCAACGTTTTCGGAGCTTTTCTGAATGTGACTTTTATGGCTCTTGGGATATTAAATTTTAACGCCAACAAGAGTGATCCTGTTCAGATGAATGAAAACTCTATTTTAACAATCGGGCTTTTTGTTCTTATTTTCGTCATCCTGTGGATCCGCGCTTTTTATGCGCGGTTCAAGGCGAAAGATGCCGGGCAGGGAAAAGAGGGCGCGGAATGACGCCACCTACTCCATCGGATATATAACAGAATAGGCTCCTTGAACTTCGCCTATTAGAAAACCCATCGCGTTGTCGTTCGGGTATAGTTCTTTTATTCTCCGGGTGGCGGACGGAGTCAACGTGTCTTTTGCGCCGTGGCATTTGAGGCAGGATGACAAAGTGACAATCGGTTTCATATAACGAAGAAACTTTTTTCCGTCGGGCGTGGTCACAAAATTGAAATAAGCTTTCTCAAGCCTGCCGTCCCTATTATCCCTCACCATTTGCAGGAGCTTTCTCCGTTCATAGTCGTCCGGGGAGTTTGCGCGGTTGCGAAATCTAATGCCAACTCTTCTTATTTTCGCGCCATATTTTCTGCTTATCGCCAGGGCTTTGCCTTTGGTTATGGCCTCATATGTCCCCACGATTTCCGCAAAACTATAAATATACAGTTTTGCTTTCAAGGTTCTATCGAGCAGAGTGTCCAGCTCATCCGACATTTTTTCAGCCTGCGCCAAAGCTTCGCGTTCTGTTGTTTTGGCGTAAGCTAAGCTGGCGACACAAGTAAGCATAGCTATGGCAATAAACAGTTTTTTCATTTGCGCAAGCGACGAAAGAAATAAGGACACCCCGCCAGATAATATCGGAAAACTACTGGAATGTCACGAAAGGGATAGTAAGAGCGGCTATTGGGAGCCTGCCGAGACAGACCCTTCAGGGCGGAGAATGGGGCGCTGTATATAACCTGGCGCAAGCTCATCAAGCTTTTTAAACTCAACCTCGGCTTTTGTGTACCACCTCATTTTTTCGTACGTTTTACCAAGGTAAAAACGGATTATCGCCCTTTCTGGCGCTACATCCCTTGCCTTTTCAAACATTTTTGAAGCTTTCCCCCACAGCCCCCCTCGATAATACGCAAGCCCGACGGAATGATATGAAAGCGCCAGGTGCGGATCCTTAGGAGCGCCTTCCCTTGCCTTGTCATACATCGCCACTTCTTTAAGAGCGCTTCCTTTTGCTCCGATTCTTCTGCCCTGAATAATTTTCCCCCTGGCTCTGAAATAGGACAAAAGTTTTTCTTTTACGGCGCTCTTAGCCAATATATTTCCTGTGACAGGCGTTCTATACATATTCCAGAATAGAAACGATCCCATCGACCTTGTAAAATCATCGCCGGCCTTGACGTCTCCAAATTTCAACCTTGGCGATTTCAGTGAATGTATGGGAGAGCTTTTAATAATCGCGTCGAGATTTCTTCTATTGCAGATATAAAATGAGAGAAAGCTGTATGTATTTTCCCCTTCCGACAGGATGCTAGTGGAGGCGTATTTTGCAAGCCGATCGTGAACTTTGCTGACATTATATTTTTGCGGATCGTTGGAGCCAAGTAGCATGATCCACGAATCCACGGGGTTAATATTCCCATACCATACCGTTACATACGGGAAAACCTTTGCGAATGTGGCGGTAACTATTTTTGCCTGCTCCGCCGACATTTTACTTAACGGAAGCCATTGCGCCATCACTCCGCCTTTTGCAAGCAAATGTTTCGCTCCAGCAAACCTCTCCATGACAAGCGACCGTCCACTACCCACAACCCCGTCTTGCGTTAGCCCTGCGAGTATCACATCATATTTATCTTTACGTTTTTTTAACGGCGCGACAACCAGCCCCGGCAAAATTTTAACCCGCTTGTTGTAAAGAGCCTTGCGGTTATCGTTAAAAAACCAATCCGTCGCCTTTACAAGCGAGGCGTTGGCCGGAACAACTTCGATTTTCTCTACATCATCGAACGATGCCGCAACCTTAACCTGCGCTCCTGTGCCAAGCCCCAATATCAACACACGTTCATGGTTATCCGTCAGTATAAATGGATAGCTCGCCCTGCGGGCTGTTTCATCACCCGATCGCATGACCATGCGGCCGTTTATAAATAGCCTGCGGTTCAGCCCGCCCTCCCCTTGCGTAACAGCGACAGAGCCATATTTATTCTTTTTGTTGAACACAACACCGGCAGGCTGTTCGAAATTTTGCGCGTGGGATACGGAGAGATGGCTTAATGCATATGCCTGGAATATAAAAAGAGAAACAACCAGCGCTTTGCCGGGCGAGAGACGCTTACTCATATTTCCCATACTAAAATATAACTTCAATTTTATTATCGTGGTCTTGCCGATACTTCCACAGAGGCGCAACCCCTGTTTTTAATCAATCGTGACTGTTTGTACAGACCTTTAGGAAGAGTCGTATTTGGATATACCCAGCAATGCGCGGCGATAAGCGCGCCGGGCGATGTGACGCTGTTGCACCCGATTTCGCAATAATCGCCTATCACGGAGCCAAGTTTCATCATACCGGTTTTAACCTGTTCATTTCCGTCCTGAATGACGATTTCATTGATCGTTCCACTATCTATCTCTTTGCGCGTTCGAAACTGCAGGTTGGCAAGCTTAGTTCCGGCGCCCAAGTTTACATTATTACCCAGGATTGAATCACCCACATAGGAAAAATGTCCAGCGCAGGCATTATCCATGAAAATCGCGTTTTTCACTTCGGTGACGTGTCCGACTACGCAATTGTCGCCCACTATTGCGTCGCCTCGAATATATGCGCCTTGCCGAATCTGGCACCGTTCGCCGATAACACAATGCGCTTTTATCATCGCTCCGGCTTCCAGCATTGTCCCTTTACCGATAAAAATGGCAGAAGCTTTAAGATGAATATTTTCTGGCGCTGTGAATGACCTATGAACAGAAAGAATGAACTCGACACCGCCATCAGGGGACTCTATATTTTCGAGGTTACAATGTTTTTCAACAGCGTCTAAACCACACTCGCTTTTGTCTCCAAGGTAAGTTTCTATGGTTGAGCGTATTGCGCTTATAGCCGACCATGGAGCCTCGCCACTGCGAACCCGGTCGATAAACCGGAACCCATTGTCTTCAAGAAAATATTCTGTGTATCTCATAAGCTCTCTTTAATTTTCACTTTATAATACCATCGCCCACGTTCTGTAAGCCTTGCCCCGGGCGATGAGCTTTTCAGCAAACCTTGCTTCACTCCAGCCTCGGCCAACAACCTTTCATACATCCTTGGGCTCAGGCCATGAGGCGGCTCTTCCGACACGCCATACCCTGCGGCCATGCCCATAAGTTCAAGCTCCGCTTGCGCCATCTGTTTAGAGCTATCTTTCATCTCGACAAGGAGTATCCTCATCGCAGCCTCACCGACCTTTAGAAGTTTTTCAGATTTATCATCGGGGCCGCGTAGCGTGACGCCTATTTTATCCTCCGTGCCTGAATTTCTCACGAATACAGATGATATATGCTCCCCGTTTTCAATTATTTTTATATACAGCATATCCTTATCTTCCGCGCGGGTCATCTCTTCTATCGAAGCTTCCGGCCAATGTTCTATCATGGCGTCACACAAGGAGTTATGAACGTTGTTCCACAATGGCCCTCCCCTGCGCCACAGCTCTTTAACGACGTAAAAAATATAGAGCGTTTTTTTGAACCCCTTGTCGAACGGGTGTCGTATCATTTCAAGCTTTCTTGCGATGTTCGGGATATTGGAAAATGGCTCCTGACACGTGGCGGCAAACGTGTTGAGACAGCTTTTGATACCATTACCGGCCAGCGCCAAAGCCTCGTAGCCCGCTGTTTTCACAATACCCGGTGTGATGTTGTGTCCGCTCTCCTCCGCTCCCAAGGCAAAACGAGACTCTTCCGGCCCCGCAAGCTCGACATTGTTTTCATCAAGTAATTTTTCTATGATATCCGAGCTTGGATTTTCAGAAAAAGCTATTGACGTGATCTGGCTCATAAACTCCTCCGAAACTTTCGGCCTTATCGAGTCCATCGTGGCTTCAAGGAGAATCCATTTATCACCAACAGCGGTAAGCTCCGTTTCATACCCCATATCACGGGCCTTGATCGCGGCGGAAAGATCGCTCTCAACCGTGTTGACAAACCGTTTCATCGTATCTTTTTTTCTGCGATGCTCAGCCTGCAGCACAGCCGTTTCGTCACCTGTCAATACGAAGCATGAATCGGTGAACGGATTATAATCGACACGAAAAAACCGGTCTCCATCGCCATCAAATATTGCGGCGCATATTTGAGCGTTTCCTTCTTTTATAGCTTCAACGTTTTCCTTTCCAACCTTAAACAGCGCTTCTATCGCTTCATTGCCAAACAGGAGCCCGCCTTGCTCAATAGCGTCGCGCTTGATTTCGGCAAACCCCTCAAGCTCTGCGACTCCCGAACGGACATTGACAGAGCCATCGAGACGCTGATTGAACATTAACACTTTGCCAAACCCGGCCTCTTGCAATATCTTTTCCGCAATGCCGGAACAGGCGCCGTTAGCGCAGTCTACAATCAATGTAATATCGCGCAACGCCCCTCCCTCTTCTATCCAGCTATTACGCGGATCGAGTGAAAACTCTGTGAACGCTTTCACCATGTCATCATGACAATCTTTAGTCACGCCTGTGGGCGCAATGTCTTGCATATCTTTATAGTCGGTCTTCATGATAAGGTTTGATAGCTCCGTATCGTCTCCCGGCAAAAGTTTCAAACCGCGTCTGGTGAATATCTTGATCCCGTTATATGAAGCCGGGTTATGCGACGCCGTAACAACAATTGATCCTGCGGCGTTTACAGACCTCATATAAACAGATACGGCGGGAGTGGGAGCGATTCCAACCACCAGAGCGTTGCATCCCGCTTTCAGTATGCCCTCAGTCGCAGCGTCTGTGAAAATTCCGGTCGTGTCGCGCGGATCCCATCCAATGACAAAATCGTCGTCTTCTTTTATACGGCTGTTTTCTATCAGCCATTTGACCCTGCAATAAGTGTATAGCTCCATAAAGCGCTCGGTCATCACATCATGTTTCAGAAAAACATCCTGCGGAGACAGACCTTCAAGCTGTGGATCGGAAGATAATTTGACCGGGCGACGGACACCGTCCGTACCCTGGAATCTGACAGGGGTCATCAATTCCCTTTATTCAACAGTGACCGATTTGGCAAGCGCGCGTGGCCTGTCCACATTTCGCTTCAAAGTGGTGGCGGTATAGTAGGAGAGCATTTGCGCTATTACAAGCTCAAGAAACGGAGCTGTGAACACCGGAGTTTTCGGCAAGGTTATACTGTCTGAAAACGGAAGGTCCTTACTTGATTTTGAATCAAACCTGATTGCCAGCACATAACCGTTTCGCGCCCTGATCTCCTCTGCCGATGATAATGTAAGTTTATACAGATCCGCCTCTTCCTCAGTCGGCATGAACACGACCGAGTTCAGATCATCATCGACAAGCGCTATCGTCCCATGTTTCAAAAACCCGCTTGGCATACCCTCTGCGTGAACATAGGCCACCTCCTTCATCTTAAGCGCGCTCTCCCTCGCCAAAGGATAATATCTGCCACGACCAAGAAACAGCCAGTGTCTGATCTTGCTATGTTCTTTGGCGATATTATGAATAAATCCTGATTGCTCGTTTAAAACTTTTTCAATAAGCTTGGGCAGAGCGGCCAATTCCTGAACTCTCTGTTTAACCTCTTTTGCGCTAATGTGCTTTCGCATAAGCCCCACTTCAAGAGCGAGCCTTGCCAGAATAAGCATCTGCGAAAGAGCCGCCTTGGTGCTGATGACACATATTTCCGGACCGGAGCCTTGCAGGATAAGATGGTCCACCATCCTGGCCATGGAAGACCCCATTACATTTACAATTGCGCCAATAGAAGCGCCGTTTCTTTTTGCGAATTTCAGCGCCGTCATCGTGTCATAAGTCTCTCCGGATTGCGACGCCGCCAACACAAACGAATTTTTATCCACATGAGCCAGGAACCTAAACTCGTCCGATGACACGATGTTCGGCGTCATCCCCGCGTATCGGCTGAACATATATTGACCGAGCTGTGTAACGTAAAAAGTTGTCCCGACGCCTGTCAAATATAGTTTTTCCTTGCTCAGTATCGCCCTGGCCAGGTCACGAATCGATTCGCGGTCAATATCGATAGCGGCTTGAACAACCCGTGGCTGTTCATATATTTCCTTTAGCATATAGTGCGGGAACCCGCCTTTCTGGGCCATTTCAGAATCCCAGATAATCTCCTCCACCTGTCTCGATATGGACTCGCCGGTGGAAATCTTTTTCAAGGAATAACTGTCGTTGGTTACGATGGCATATTCGTAATCCTCCATAATCACAGCGTTCTTCGTATACTCGATGAACGCATTAAAATCGGAGCCTATATAGTTGACATTGTCACCAAGACCAATAATAAGCGGGCTCTCTTTTCTGGCGCAGAAAATGCGATCCGGCTCGTGGACTGAAATGAGCGCCACTCCATACGTGCCATCGAGTTCTTTAAGCGCCGAAACAAACGCCTTCTCAACCGATTTTTTCTTTTTATAAAGCTCTTCAACCAGATGGACTATTACCTCGGTATCCGTTTGTGATTTGAATTTGTGTCCCTTTTTGACCAGCTTGGCGCGAAGCTGTGAATAGTTCGATATTATGCCGTTGTGAGTAATGCAAAAAGCTCCGTCGCATGAAGCGTGCGGGTGGGCGTTAGCTTTTGTAACGCCGCCATGAGTGGCCCAGCGAGTGTGAGCGATGCCGATTGTCCCTGATAGAGTAGTAAGGTTTTCTTTTTCCCTTACTTCATCAACGGCGCCGATATTTTTTCGAAGCTGCGGCCGACCACTGCCATTAAGAACCGCGATTCCACAAGAATCATATCCACGGTATTCAAGATTTCGTATTGATTGCACAAGCTTGCCGGAGATATTCTCCAGCGATACAATCCCTGCTATTCCACACATTTGTTAACCATTCCAGACACAACTATTTACCTTGCCGGGAAACCGATATATTGTGATCTATCATCCTGCCAGCTTTGACTATAGACCCCATCGGTAAAGTATTTGAAGCGCCTATGACAGAGTTATCGCCTATAAAGGCCCCAAGCTTGGTAAGTTCTGTATTCACCATTTTATTTTTTATCTTAACTGATATCGGTTTGTAATCTATAGACCTGTTTATCGTCGTTGTCAAAGCGCCGAGATCGACATTTTCCCCAATAACAGAGTCGCCGATAAAAGAAAGCCTGCCAACTTGAGTATTATTGAAAAGAACACAGTTTTTCAGCTCCGAGCCATGACCTATAACGCTGTTTGCGCCGATACATGTGTATGGGCGGATAAGGGCGTTGTGCCCTATAAAGGCCCCGGGGCCAATATACGATGGCCCCTCAAGAACCGCTCCGGCGCTTATTCTTACACCTTCCGCGATATGCACAGAACCAGTCAATATAGAGTCTCGCACTACGACACTTTCATGTATTTCCGCGCTTTTCCATTTGCTCATAATGGATTTGTTTGCGGTAAGGATATCCCAGGGGTGTTCCATATCCAGCCAGTCGTCTTCCCATATGGATGCTTTAAGCTCATTTTTCTTAATCAGAGCTTTCAACGCTTTTTCCATATCGCCGCCAGATTTTTTCAGATAGCCAAAAAAATCTGTTGGCAATACAAACACTCCCGCCAGAACATAGTTGCCAAGACCACTACCACGCTTGGGTTTTTCGATAATTTTAGTTATTCCCATATCCTGACCTAGATAAACGTTGCCATATTTTTCACCAGATTTTGTATGGCAAATCGCGGCGGTCGGCTGGTTGTTAAGCGAAAAAGATTGCGTGGTTACGCTGAAGATATTGGCGGTGGTAAGCGTATCCGCGTACACAAGAAGGAAATGCTCACCGGGAGTAAATTTATCTTTCGCTTTCAAAATAGCGTGACCGATACCTTTCGGTTTTCCCTGGTCGATAAAATTTATCGCTACACCGGAAGAATGATCGTCCGCAAGGTAACTTCGCATCTTGTCAGCTCCATGACCGATCACCATATTGGCCGTGATAACACCTGCCTGCCTCAGCATGTTGAGCGTGTTATCTATCAGATATTGCCCCGCAACGGGTATCATAGGATTTGGCCTGGTGGAGGAAAAAGGAACCATGGTGGAGCTGTGGCCCCCTGCCAATACAAGAGCTTTCATATTTCTATATCATGATGTTGAAATTTGGAATAACTTTTTGATTATACTACTTATAAAGCGTAACCCGCAACCTGATTAAAGTGTTGACAGGATCTCGGTTTAGAAATAATTGCGTAATTGGAACGATGATTGAGATTCTTCGTCGCATAGGCTCCTCAGAATGACGGAGTTACGTCATCCTGCGGAAGCCGAAGGGCTTTAACAATAGAAAATTTCAACCTGAGGTATTACCATATCAGCGTTGAAACGGGTTGTATGGCCCTCATCTTAAAAAATACGTTATGGATGATTGATGAATCCATAACAATGTGTTAATTTGTTTGTTTCTTTTCTGTTCCCCGGTAGCTCAGCTGGTAGAGCGGGTGGCTGTTAACCACCTTGTCGGCGGTTCGAATCCGTCCCGGGGAGCCAATTTTTCAGCCACTTATATAAGTTGGCTGATAATGTTTCCCCGATGAGTTAGCTATGAGTTAGCGTGAGAGC
>CAYNDB010000053.1:0-1530 GCA_964395915.1 uncultured Nitrospinota bacterium
CGATTTAAAAGATACGCAAGCCCTGAGTTGAAATAAACTTGAATAAGGATAGGAACGGCCAGCATGGCGATCACAGCCGGCTGGTTTATGATTGACTCCGCTTGAAAACCGAACAGCAACACCAGTGTGGCCAGCAATGCCACCAGAGACCAGGGATGCAACAGTTTTATGGTCCGGGAAAGATAGGCATGTCCATGCTCATGTTCCAAAGCTAATTTACGCCACAAATTGGCGATGATCAGGGGAACAACGATATAAAGCGCCACCGAAAGCAACAGCGTATTCCATGGAACGGTAATGGAGGACAGCCCCAGCAACAAACCCACTATGGGCGCGAAAGCGAAAACCATGATAACGTCGTTTAGCGCCACCTGGCTCAGCGTAAAGAGCGGCTCCCCTTTGGTTAAATGACTCCACACAAACACCATTGCGGTGCATGGCGCGGCGGCCAGGATAATCAGCCCGGCTATGTAACTGTCGATCTGCTCCGCAGGCAGATAGGGGGCGAACAGGTAACGGATAAATATCCATCCTAATAATGCCATGGAAAATGGCTTTATAGCCCAGTTTACAAAAAGTGTGACGCCTATCCCTTTCCAATGCCGTTTCACTTCATGAATAGCGTGAAAATCTATTTTCAGCAGCATGGGAATAATCATCATCCAGATGAGAATCCCGACAGGAATATTCACATTGGCTATTTCCATTCGTCCGAGCGCATGAATTGGCGAAGGAAACATCTGCCCGAGCAAAATACCGGCTACGATGCTGAGGAAAACCCACAAAGTAAGCCAACGCTCGAAAAATCCTAACTCAGCTCCAGATACATCCTCCACGTCCGGTGCGCTTTGCCGCGCCACAATTTCTTTTCTTTTAACAACCACAATTAAATCCCTTTAATTAATTTTTCCTGATCCGCAACCCATGCGCTGACACAGTCTTTTATTTCATCCCTGACACGGCGAAACACGGCAAGCTTGATTTCTTCGTCCCCGCCCGCCCCGGCCGGATCGTCAAAACTCCAGTGAATTCTTTTATAATCGCCGGGGAAAACAGGGCATTTTTCGTTTGCGCTGTCGCACACTGTGATTACAAAATCGAACTTATCGTTGATATACAACTCCAGACTTTTGCTTTTATGATGGGAAATATCTATTTGGATTTCACGCATAACCTTTATTGCGAGAGGATTTAAACCTTTAGGCTCGACTCCCGCGCTGTAAGCCTCAAACCGTCCGGAACCGATTTGATTCAAGAAACCCTCCGCCATCTGCGACCTGGCGGAGTTGCCTGTGCACAAGATTAAAACTTTCGGTTTATGATTTAAAACTGGCATAATTTTTTTACGTGATTTTTAGCGATTAGTTTTATTTTTTTTGCGTCTTTCTTAGCGATGGAGTCTTTGGACAGCGAATCGCAAACCCATCTGATCGCTTCCTGAACCTGGGGAGGAGCTTTGTCACCCGTCAAACGGTAATATATCCAGCGTCCATCTTTTCTCGCTTCAATAAGACGCGCCTGCCTCAGAAT
>CAYNDB010000053.1:1630-5714 GCA_964395915.1 uncultured Nitrospinota bacterium
TCTTTTTTGGTTGCGATTTTATCGAAATTCGCATGCCCCGCATGCTGGCCGGCTTACGCCGCTTTTTTAAACACGCTGGGAGTAGGGCTAATAAGTTTCGCTCCTTATCTTTTGCCGCTAACCATATTGTTTATGCTGGTTTCTCTTGCGCCTTTGTGGTCACAGGCAAGAAGCCACGGCGTATATTACTTTTTTATCATTGGCGTGTTCGCGGCGGCCATAGTAATAGTTGGAAAATTCGTTTTTCTGTCTGATAAAGCGATGTACACAGGGCTCGTTTCCCTCGCCTTTGTTTCGATATTAAGCTCACGGTGGGCTCTGGCAAACCCAAAAACCGAGTGCCCGGCATGCTCTCAGACGTAAATTTACCATATTTAAATCTTTCAAAAGGAGATGTTAATCATGACTAGCAAACGCAAGGTTGAAGTTTTCAGCGCTGGATGTGGCGTATGTGATGAGGCAATAGAGCTGGTCAACAGCATAGCCTGTCCCTCCTGTGAGGTAACTGTGCTGGACATGAAAGACAAGGAAGTCTTAAGTCGCGCGAAAGCTCTAGACATCCGTTCGGTTCCCGCCGTGGTGATAGATGGCAAGCTGGCCGACTGTTGCGCCGGGCGCGGCGTTGACGAAAAAAAGCTACGGGCGGCGGGACTGGGAAATAATTAAATGAACTACGAAGAGGCAAAGGTGTGAAACCGTTAACTATCGGACAAGTGGCGAAGCTTTCAGGCGTAGGGGTGGAGACAGTTCGTTTCTACGAACGCAAAGGACTGATCGACCAGCCGCCGAGAAAAGGGCCGGGGTATCGCCATTATCCGCAGGAGGTGATAAAACGCATAAAATTTATTAAAAGCGCCAAGGAATTGGGCTTTTCACTGAAAGAGATATCCGAACTTTTGAACCTTCGCATAGATCCAGCCACTACCTGCGCTGATGTCAGGAAAAAAGCCGTAGACAAAATAAATGATGTGGAGACGAAAATCAATGAATTGAAAATGATAAAAAAAGCTCTTACCGAGCTTGCGTCCATATGCGTTGGAAGCGGCCCGACAAGTGAATGCCCGATACTGGACAAACTGGAGTCATCGGGGGAATAAAAATAAAATTCTGAGTAGTCAAAACCGTGAACACTTTACTTAAGTCTTGCCGAAAGAGATGTCATGAAACACAGAACTGACAGGGCCCTGACCGATCCGCTGTTTGACGTTTGAGAACAATGGCAGATTTGACTTTTCAATTCTACGTTTGTAGAATGTTTATATGAAGTCAATCCCCGGTTCGAAAACAATTAGTGTTATCCGCCCTTTTGGAGAGTTGGAGAAAGAGGTGATGATAGCCCTTTGGGACAAGTGTGAAGCTACTGGCAAGGAAGTCTGGGAGGAAGTTAAATCTTCCAGAAAGGTGGCGTTGACAACCGTATTAACGGTTATGGACAGGCTCGCGCGCAAGGGGCTTGTCGTCAAATCAAAGAAAGACGGCCTTTTAGTTTACAGACCTTCTATCACTAGAGAGGATTACACAAAACAAGTCGCTGGAAAAATGTTTAAGGACTATATGGACCTTTCCAGCGTTTCTCTCATAGCCTCTTTCGTGGACACGCTCGAAGAGATGGAGCCTAAGCAACTTGACAAGCTTGCCAAGTATATTGAAAAGAAAAAAAAGGAAGGGATTCGATAGGCGTATGGCAGAGAAAGGCTTTTGGCGACGATCAGCGTTGCGCAGTTTCCTTGGGGCGGCGCTGATGGCTGTTTTACTGTTTATTCTTATCGCCACCAGCATACATTACGGTATCGCAAACCTGCTCGGCCTGACAGCATTGGCCAGCTCCGCTCTCGCCTGTTGTAAAACCCTTTTATCGTGGTGTCTTGTCAGTCCCACAATGTTCATGACCATAATGCCGTGGATAGGGCTTGGGATCATGGCAGCAGGCTTGGCTCTGGCTATCTTCAAGGCTGCAAAAAACCTGATTATCTCCAGACGTTTTTTAAATACGCTTAAGGGCTCTCCCGCTAAAAGATACCATGAATTAAAAAGACTGAGTGTTTCATACGGTATACCGATAATCACATTTGAAGACGCTCATCTTAATTCCGCCTTTACGCTCGGCCTGATTGAACCGAAAGTTTATATTTCCACAGGACTCATCGGCAAGCTTTCCAAAGGAGAGCTTGCTGCGGTAAGCGTTCATGAATTGCACCATGCCGAGAGAAAAGACCCGTTAAAATTGTTCATTCTTTCCTTCATTAAGGATCTGTTTTTCTTCATACCTCTGGGACATTATCTGGCCAACCTGTTTTTTATGAGGAAGGAATTGGCCGCGGATGAGCGGGCCGCCAGCGAGACGGGCCGCCCCATGGACCTCGCGCAGGCTCTCCTTAAAATGATCGATATGAGACAAGAAACGATACCTGTGGGAGTTCCCGTTTTAGGCGAAAGCTCGCTAGTGGAAAAAAGGATAAAAGAACTCTTGGAGCCTGGTCAGATTAAACGGGACAAGGTTCCAGTGAAAATCATTATTGGCACTGCGGCTGTTGTATTTATACTGACGTCGGTTTTTGCGGCTCCTATCTACGCTGGCGGACGGCAGATGGAAAAGTGTAATCATACTTATTGCCTTGGCCCAAAAAGAACCTGTCCCGCGAATGTCGATAACTGTAAGAAGGCATGTGACATTATGGAAAAAACCAAGCGTTAAAATTTTTTAACCTTTCATTCTACGCATGTAGAATTTCAACAAGGGAGCGATTATTATGAAAAGAATGATTTTGTTGATTGTTGGCCTGTTATGGACAGCGGCGTTGCTGAACCCTCACATCGGGTTCGCGGATGTAAAAGAGATAACAATAATAGTAGATACCAGCGGTTTCAACCCCTCAAAAATCACGGTTGAAAAAGGGAAAGCCACGAGGCTTGTATTTATCAGAAAGACCGATACGACCTGCGTTACAAAAGTTGTGATACCTGACCTGGATATAAACCAGGAGTTGCCTCTCAACAAACCTGTCGCCATAAATATTCAGCCCGACAAAAGCGGCTCTATAGGGTTCATCTGTCCCATGAAGATGCTGAAGGGCGAAATAAAGGTAACTGAAAAAAAGTGACGATTTCAATGCCTGGAGCTTGGTTTTACCTGGTGTCGGCTCTTTTTCTGTTAACCACACAAGGTTGCGCTGTTTCCAGAGCGGATAGTCGCTTTAATCACCTTGCAAAGGAGGTAAAAGCGGAGATCACAGTTAATACCGCTATCAAACGCAAAGGAAAAAGCGGGGATAGTTTCGATGGAATCAAAACGCTTGAAGCGCAAACCGCCATCCAGGTAGCTCTCGACAACAACCCGAGCCTCGTTTCAATAAGAGAGAGGGTAAAGGAAGCCGTTGAGAAATATCCGATAGTTACGGCGCTGGACGATCCCACGGCGGGCGTTGGATTATTTCCATCGACAGTTTATTCCGACAGAGCTGACTTCGCATACAAGATAGACCTCAAGCAAAGGATTCCATATCCTGGCAAGCTGGATCTCAAAGGCGCCAAAGCCATTGCGGAAGCCGAGGTGGCTTTGAACGATTTAAGCTCCGCGAAGCTCGAACTTGTCCGTATGGTCAAAACCGTTTATCTGGAGCTTTTCTTCACTCATCGCGCCATTGAAATAAATAAAGAAAATAAAGACCTTTTACAGGAATTCAAAACCATCGCCAAGTCACGATACTCGGCGGGCAAAGGAAACCTTCAGGACGTTGTACAGGCCGATGTTGATCTGGCAAAGGTTGAGCATCGAGGCATCGTTCTGGAAAGAACGCTTCGAGTCGCCACGGCCAGGTTGAACACGCTGATGGGCCGCTCGGCAGGACTACCCCTGCCCGCCCCCGCCAGACTTTCTTCAAAGTCGCCCCTTCCGGATAAAAATAAATCGCTCGAAAAGGCTCTTTTACAAAATCCGTCTATTAAGGCCGCGCGTTCGAGAATCGAAGCCGCGCGTTCGTCGTTTAAACTGGCCGAGTCAAAAAGCTACCCGGACTTTGTTATTACAGGCTCATATAACAGGGCGTGGATGACCGATGAGCTTCGCCCGTTTATCGGGATAGGG
>CAYNDB010000053.1:5814-16331 GCA_964395915.1 uncultured Nitrospinota bacterium
ACGTTGATAACCGCCGAAAGGTCGCTGGTGAATACAAAACTCCAATATGAACGAGTCCGCGTTAATTTAAGGATCAGGGAAGCTTCGCTTTCAAGAGTTATTGGGGAGAGACAATGAAAAGCAGGAAAGTAAAACTTTTAATGGCGTTTATCCTTGTCCTTGCCATTTTAGGTTCAGGGATATTCATTTACTACAGCAAGCTTGGGGTCAGGTGGGAAGATGTATTGCATCATTGGATGCATCAACCAGGCGTTTCGAAAGTTATGGGATGGATAGGGCTGACGGAAGAAACGGTATTGGCTGGCAAAAAGGTTTACTGGTGCCCGATGCATCCGCAGGTGAGGAGGAATAAACCCGGTTTATGCCCAATCTGCAGTATGCAGCTTGTGGCGATGAAGGAAGAGGAGGGGAAAAATAAAAAGGAAGGATCGCTTCTTTTCACTTCCCAACAGATACAGCAGGCGGGTGTTCGATTTGCTACGGTGAAACGTCTGACATTTATAAGTCTTATAGAAACAACCGGCAGGGTTGATGTGGACGAGCGGAGACTGAAAACAATTTCCGCCTGGGCTCCGGGGAGAAGCAGGATCGACGCTCTTTACGTGAACTTCACCGGCGCCACCGTCCGAAAGGGAGAGCCGCTTTTATCTATATATAATCCGGAGCTTTTGACTACGCAGGAAGAGTATCTGATGCTCTTGAAAAGCGGGACGCAAAGAATGGCTCCTCTTCTTGAGACAGTGAAGGCTCGCTTTAAACGCTGGGGGATAACCGATAAAGAAATAAACAAAATCCGTAAAAAAGGAATAGCGTTGGAAAGCCTGACTATCTACTCTCCTATATCCGGCACGGTGATCGAGCGCATGGTAAACGAAGGGCAATATGTCAAAGAGGGGCAACCGCTTTTGAAACTGGCCGATCTTTCAAAGGTGTGGATATACGGCGACGTCTACGAAAACGAACTTCCTTTTATCAAGGTCGGAGCGCCTGTTGAGATATCCGTCCAGGGGAATACCATCACCGGGAAGGTTGATTTTGTCGACCCCGTTGTCCAGACAGATTCTCGAACAGTTCGTGTTCGTTTTGAAGCGTCAAATAAAAAGGGTTATCTGAAACCCGGGATGTTCGCAAGCGTTCGGGTCAGCGCGCCCGGAAAAGATCTCCTTGCCGTTCCGGAAAGCGCCGTTCTCCTTACCGGGCGGCGGGCGATTGTCATGGTGTCGGAAGGGAACGGTGTCATGCGTCCTGTGGAAGTAAAGCTTGGTAGAAAATGGCTCTATCTGTCAGACCAAGCGGATAAGAAAAAGAAAGCTTCATTTCTAAATGGTGATGAGCGATATCATGAAGTCCTGTCCGGGCTTGACGAGGGGCAGCAGGTAGTGTCATCGGCGAATTTTCTCATCGCCGCAGAGGCCCAGTTTCAGGGAGCGTTAAAAAAGATTGCTCCTCCTTCAAAAAGAAAAGAAAAGCTAAAGCTTGCCGATGATATTGAGTTAGCGTTCGCACATATCCTTAAGTCATATGAAAACATCAGAAAAACTCTTGCCCTGGACAACTCCGCTCCCGCAAAAAAAGCGGCTGCCCGTTTGATTGAAGATATCGACACCACCATGACTAAAGCGGATGGCGATGTGAAGAAAGCTCTGGAAGAGATCAAAGTAGGAGCCGCAGGGATCGCCAAGGGGACAGAGAATATCGAGAAAACTCGCAGACTGTTAGCCTCCATAAGCCAGCCTATCATCTCACTTATCACACGATACGGTTTACCTTCAGGCGTAAAATTGAGAGCCTTCACATGTCCTATGACTAAAAATAATGAGCCATGGTTGCAACCCGGCAAAACTGTCGAAAATCCCTACATGGGGCAAAAAATGTCAACCTGCGGAATCCCCCTTTCCCTGATGGATAAAGCAGGCGAAAAGTAAAATTATGATTCGTTTTATTATCGAGTGGTGTCTCCGCAATCGGCTGTTTGTCATCGTCGTCTCCATTATCGTCGCACTCATGGGGGCGTGGTCCCTTTCCCGTATAACGCTGGACGCGATCCCGGATCTTTCCGATGTTCAGGTTATAATCTCCACCAAATGGATGGGGCGGGACTCGCAGACAATTGAGGATCAGGTTACGTATCCGCTGACAACATCAATGCTGGCTGTTCCAAAAGTCAAAGACGTGCGCGGTTACTCTTTTTTCGGCCAGTCTTTTGTCTACGTGATTTTCGAGGACGGCACAGACATCTACTGGGCCAGGAGCCGCGTCATGGAATATCTGAACCAGGCGCAAACGGATATCCCGAAAAATGTCACACCGACTCTCGGCCCGGACGCCACCGGCCTTGGATGGATATTTATCTATACGGTTGAAGACACTGAAAATCGTTATGATCTGGGGGAATTGCGCGCTCTGCAGGACTGGTACATTCGTTACCAGTTACTAAGCGTTCCTGGAGTATCCGAGGTGGCTGGTGTAGGCGGCGCGTTAAGACAATACCAGATAACCGTTGACCCGCAAAAACTTCGCCTTTACAGGATTCCCCTACAAAAGATTATCAGCGCCGTCCGAAAAAGTAATAACGACGTGGGCGGAGAGGTGATGGAGCTTGGCGGGGCCGAGTTCATGGTCCGTGGGAGGGGATATATAAAAGGCATAGAAGATATTGAGAACGTGGTTCTCCAATCAACGGCGGACGGGACGCCTACATTACTTCGGGATGTGGCGACTGTTAAAATTGGAGCGGCGACCAAACGTGGTGTCGCTGAAAAAGACGGGAAAGGCGAGGTTGTGGCCGGCATTGTTGTGGCCCGATACGGCGCGAACGCGCTGGATGTAATAAACGGTATAAAAGAAAAAATCAGTAAGATATCCCCCGGCCTTCCAAAGGGAATCGTTATCAAGCCCGCCTACGACCGCTCCGGTCTCATATATAGAGCCATCGCCACGCTTAAAAGCAAACTGATCGAAGAGATGATCATAGTCGCCCTTGTCACCATGCTGTTTCTCTGGCATGCGCGTTCCGCTCTGGTAGCATCGATAACCTTGCCGCTTGGCATTCTAGCGTCGTTCATTATTATGAAGTCGATGGGGCTTGGAGCCAACATCATGTCTTTGGGCGGTATCGCCGTTGCCATTGGAGCCATGGTGGACGCCGCTGTGGTGATGGTGGAGAACACGCATAAACACCTTGAGAGAGCTGATGCTGATGGCGCTAAGCAGGACAGGTGGAAAGCGGTTCTGGACGCCAGCATGGAGGTTGGACCGGCTCTCTTTTTCTCGCTCCTTATAATCACCGTTTCGTTCCTGCCAGTTTTCGTTCTTCAGGATCAGGCTGGAAGGCTTTTCAAACCGTTGGCGTTCACAAAAACTTTCGCGATGGGCGCGTCGGCGATTTTGGCGATCACGCTTATCCCTGTGCTCATAGGGCTATTTGTCAAAGGCAAAATCCCCCCTGAATCGAAAAACCCGGCAAGCCGATTTCTTATTGCGGTTTATAAACCCACCATCCGCCTGGCGCTCAGGTTCAGGAAGACTGTTATAGCTCTGGCTATCCTGGCCCTCTTGTTTACATACATTCCGTACCGCCAATTAGGTAGCGAGTTCATGCCGCCGCTAAAGGAAGGGGATATCCTGTATATGCCTACCACAGTTCCTGGCCTGCCGGTAGCCGAAGCCACTAGAATTTTGCAGGTTCAGGATCGTCTGCTGAAACAGTTTCCGGAAGTGAACACCGTTCTGGGTAAAATCGGGCGCGCCAGCACGCCCACCGACCCTGCGCCGCTTTCCATGGTGGAAACCCACATCGCGCTCAAATCGGAGGAGGATTGGCCGAAGCGAATTATTGAGGAGGGGTACATCAAAAACATGGCGCTTGAAATGATTGGTCTTTTAGAAACTGAAAATATCACTAAAAACTTTCCGGTAGCTGAGACCTCCGCCCAAGTGGAGCGTAAAAGCCGATGGAGCGTCAACTCATGGATCAGGAACGAGCTGTTGAAAGGAAACAGTCTCCTCTCAATCAGGCGAGAGCTTGCCGACAAGCTTGTTGAAACGGTATCCTCCGATTTAATCTCTTACCTGAACGTTTCCGGATACCTTGCGCAAAATTCAAATGAAAAAGCCAAGGAACTATTGAAAAGTTATAGAGCCGCGTCTGTTCCTTTGCGTAAGACAACGTTCGAAGAGCTTACAAAGGAGGAGATGAACCGTGTTGTAAATATACCGGGGATGCCAAACTGGTGGCTAATGCCGATAGAGACCCGTATCGGCATGCTTACAACCGGCATGAAAGGGTTGTTAGGACTTAAAATCAGGGGTGAAAATCTTGTCGAACTGGAGAAGCTCGCCATTGATGTGGAGAGAGTTCTGGGTTCAGTTCCGGGCACGCTCTCCGTTTCGGCGGAGCGTGTTATGGGCGGACGATATCTTGACATCAATCTTGATCGTCGGGAGCTTGCTCGGTACGGCATCACCATGGAAGACGCGCAGACAGTAATTGAGTTCGCCATCGGAGGGAAAAACATAACCCAGACTGTTGAGGGACGATATCGTTTCCCGGTTAATATTCGCTATCCACAGGAGCTGAGAGACGACCCGGAAAAACTCAAAAAAGTTCTGCTCAAAGCCTCGAACGGAGCGTTAATCCCCATGGGAACAGTATCCGAAATCGACCTTCAGGATGGGCCGCCGATGATCAGGAGCGAGAACGGCCTGCTCCTTGCCAACGTTCCCGTGGATATAGAAGCCGGCCTGGATATTGGAACCTACGTCAAACGCGCGCAGAACGCCATCGACAGGGCCGTCGAGGCTGGAGAAATCACATTGCCTCCGGGATACTACATGGAGTGGAGCGGCCAGTTTGAGTTTATGGAGGAAGTAAACAAGAAACTTGAGGTCATTATTCCCTTAACGCTAGTACTTATTTTTCTGTTGTTATACCTCAACTTCAACAATATGACCGACACGCTGATAATTATGCTTAGCCTCCCTTTCAGCGTCATAGGCGGGATATGGCTTATTCACTGGCTCGGTTATAACCTCAGCGTGGCCGTGGCCGTCGGGTTTATTGCGCTTGCCGGGCTTGCCGCTGAAACGGGCGTTGTCATGCTCGTTTACTTAAACCTTGCTTATGAGAAAAGGAAAAAAGAAGGTCAGATGAAAAACTGGAGTGATCTTGCGGAAGCCATAATCGATGGGGCGGTAATGAGGGTTCGCCCAAAAATAATGGTGGTAAGCTGTCTTATATTCGGCCTTCTTCCCGTTATGTGGGCGACGGGAGTAGGATCGAGACCAATGCAACGTATGGTAGCCCCCATGATAGGAGGGCTTATCACAGCTACAATCCTCACGCTGATAGTTATCCCGGTGATTTACTCGTTTGTGAAAAAAACAGGTGGTGTCGATGTATCTGATAACGATGCTCCGGATGACGGTGGAAATGTGTAGGTGGAATCGCGTCCAAATAACCTAGGCTAAAACTGTGTTGATAATCACTCGTTATTTGCTAATCCTCGTACTGTCCAATAATCGAGCGGAACCGGAAAAAGGTTGATATTACAGCGAAGGCCATCTTAAAGAAGTTAACTTCCTGTTAGCTAACACACATTTAGCCAAACCTTAACCCGATCTTAAGCTTTCTATTCGTATACTCCAACCCGAAAGGTCAAGGGACCTGCGCAAATAATAAGCGCGTAACAAAACATATTTAGAAAAAAACTAGAGGAGCAAAAAATGTTTAGAGAGCTACTGACAGCGGTTATTATCACCAGCGTCATCTCCACTTCCGCGTTTGCCGGAGGGGTGAAGTATAAAGATGGCGACAAATACGTGAAGATGGGCGGGCGAATCCAGCTTCAATATCACAAGGTTGATCCCGATGGTGGGGAATCAACCGATGACGTGTTCTTTCGCCGCTTTCGCCCATACATCGAAGGGAGTATTCACAAAGACTGGAAGGGCAAATTCCAATGGGATATGGGCAAGGCCCACGGTGACAACGAAATCGCCGTAAAAGACGCCTACATGCAATACAAAGGTATTAAGAACATGAAGATAACCGTTGGTAACGCCAACTATCCATTCTCCCGGGAAAAATTAACCTCTTCCAAAAAACAGCAACTGGTGGAGCGAACATTTGTTGGTGACCATAACTACGGCACGCCTGACCGCCAGATGGGCGTTTATGTACAGGGTCACAATGGAACCAAAAAATTTGACTGGGCTGTTGGTGTGGCCGATGCGCGTATCGATCCTGACGCTAAAAAGCTGGATTTCGGTTCAGGCGCCAATGATCAAAAGGACTGGAACGAAGGCTTGATGTTAGGCGGCCGTATCAGTTTTCATCCATTCGGCAAGCTTAAGATGAGCCAGGGCGACTTCACAGGAAAGACCAAGGCTACTATAAGTGTAGCGGCTTTCAGCTGGAGCAACGACGACGACACCAACACCCGCACTGAATCAGGAGCCGATACCAGCAAGGGGAAAAAACCTGATGTAAGCAAAGTGACCGGCGTTGAAATCAGCGGAGCCTTTCGTGGAGCCGGTTTTTCCGTCGACGCCCAGTACAACATATTTGACGCTAAAACTGTCGATAGCTCCGTTACCAGCGGAATTTATGAAAACGGTTCCACCCAGCTTACCAACCTTGCCATCGAAGGCGGTTATATGTTCGCAAGGAAGTTCGAAATTGTCGCAGGATACTCCAGCCAGGACGCCGATGGATATGGCGACGCCTGGACCAGAACCGCTATCGGGGTTAACTACTTCATCCACAAGCATGATATCAAGGTTCAGGCGACTTATCGCATGAACAAGAACATGAAGGGTCAAGAAGGTATTGATGAAGATGAACTCTTTGTTCAGACTCAGTACGTTTTTTAGTTCAGTAACGCTATGCTGTCAGGAAAAGCATCTGATCGCGGGAGAGGTTTTCGCCTCTCTCGCGTTTCTTAAATTTGCGTAAAGAACCATGTCGGCACGAGTTAAGGTTAGCTATAATAAGGGAGTTTTTTCGCGCTGATCCCATTATCCCTCCTCTACCACACACAGCGCCCAAACTCTTCCTTACGGGCGCCGCGCAACGCTTATTGCTTACGCGGCGTCCAATGTTTATTTTTTTATTTATCGATACGAGATGTTATCGCCCTAACAAAATCTTAACGTATATTTAACCTAACCTTAACCTAATTCGCTTGACCTCTTGATACATTAGGATCATGAAAAATGGAGGCCCTTACAAAATACTTGTTGTTGATGACGAAGAGGATATTCGCGACCTTCTTCAATACAATCTGGAATCCGCCGGGTATGAAGTCCTTGTGTCTAAAACAGGCGAAGAGGCTCTAACCGCGATAAGAGCGACCAAACCAAAATGTGTTCTGTTAGACCTTATGCTTCCGGGAATGGATGGTTTGGATGTATGCAGAAAAGTCCGGCTGGAATCGACGATACGTGAAACTCCAATAATAATGCTTACAGCAAAGGGAGAAGAGGAGGATATTGTTAAAGGGCTGGAAATCGGCGCTGACGATTATGTGACAAAACCATTTAGCGTAAAAGAGATCCTTGCCCGTATTCAAGTTGCGCTTCGGCGAGTTTCCGAAGAAGATCTTCCTGAAAAAGTAGAGGTTAGTGGACTTGTTCTGGACAGGAACAGACGGGAAGTTTTCCTTAACAAAAAGTCTGTTGAGTTCACCTTCACGGAATTCGCCATCCTGGACGCTCTTTTGAGTAAAGAGGGGGGCGTCATGACTCGGGACCAGATAGTTCTCGCCATCCGGGGAGGCGAAGTAAGCGTTTCGGAGCGTTCGGTGGACGTCCATATAACTTTCATCCGTAAGAAGCTCGGTTTGTGGGGCGGACGAATCCATACGGTGCGTGGCGTTGGCTACCGCCTTGATTATTGACATGAAACATACAAGTTTTTTTTGGGCTGTGTTTCCATTCGCCACGGCTTTTTTTCTCATGGCAACGCTTACGAGCGTCATCACCACCAGCGCCAGCGCAATTGAAGCCGGGCAGGTCGCATTCATATTTGGTATAGCTCTTTCAACATCCGCAGTCTTAAGCTTAATAATTTCTAACAAAATTAAAAAACCATTGAAGGAAATATCGCAAGGAGCGGCACGATTGGCCCTGGGTCTTTTCGACAAGCCTCTATACAGCGGGAACCTGAAAGAAACAGCGGAAATCGCCGAAAAGCTAAACAAAATGTCCACGGAGCTCAAAAGCAGAATAAGCGCCGGAGCTAACGAAGCGCAATCAGGTGAAGCGGTTCTGACATGTTTGAAGGAAGGTATCCTCGCAGTGGACGCAAACCATGTAATCTTGAAAATCAACCCTGTGGCCAGACGTTTGCTGGATATCCAGTCTGAGAAAACCGAAGGGCTTTCTATCAGGGACGCTGTTTATAAAAGGCGTGAACTGTTGAACTTTATTGACGAGGGGCTTAAAAAACGCAAGCAATTGTCAAAAGAACTCAACATGGATGATCAGAGAAAAAAAATTGTTCAGATAATCCAAAGTCCGCTTTACAAATCCAACGGAGAATATTGGGGGCAGGTTATGTCTTTGAATGATGTCACTCGATTGCGTCGTCTTGAAAGCCTCCGCCGTGATTTTGCGGCTAACGTATCCCATGAGCTTCGCACACCAATAACCTCTATACAGGGGGCTGTCGAGGCCCTTCTTTCCGGAGCCATAGAAGAGCGTGAAACCTCGGAAAGATTTCTTCAAATGGTCGACAGACAGGTAAAAAGACTGTCAGGCATCATAGAAGATCTGCTGAGTCTATCCAGAATAGAAAATGAAGACGCTATGTTACAGGGGTCGCTTCAATATGTTTCCATTAACAAGGTCCTCCTGAAAATTATTAGCGCTTTATCATATAAAGCCGAAGAAAGGAGTATAAGACTGACGCTGGACTGCCCCGACAATCTCAAAACCACTATCAATATAATGCTTCTTGACCGGGCTCTTGTAAATCTTATAGACAATGCTATCAATTACAGTGGCGCAAACAAAACTGTAACCATATCGGTGTTTCTTAATGAAAGCGCTCTTTCGATTCATATCAGGGACCAGGGTTTCGGCATAGAAGAAAATCACCTTGATCGTATTTTCGAGCGTTTCTACCGCGTGGACCCATCACGGTCAAGAAAACTGGGCGGTACAGGGCTGGGACTTTCAATAGTAAAGCATTCGATAATGGCTCATGGAGGCAAAGTTACCGTGGAAAGTGTTCTAGGGGAAGGAAGTGTATTTTCCATACATATTCCAGTTGAAAATCTCGCACACCTTGAAAAGGCGATAGCATGAGTGAAATCTCGAACACGGCGAAGGAAATGGGAGGTTTTTCTAGCGACAGGTTAATAAAAAAACGTAAAACAGAAGAAAAAATCGCCATCGGAGCGCTGTTTCTAGGGGGTGTGATTGCAGTTGGAATTGTTATCGCAATATTTTATTTTGTCCTTCAGGAGTCCTACCCATTACTTAGCGATACGGAACAGCGCAACGAGATGTCGCTTTACCACGATACGGAGAATGAAGAGGAGTTTCCACGAAACGCCAGTGTTTTCCAAACGCTGGACAATCTGTTGGGTCAGACGATGTGGCAGCCGGTATCCGATCAGCCGCTTTTCAGCCTGTGGCCGCTAGCGGTGGGAACATTGAAAATTACCTTGATCGCAGTGGGCGAAGGAACGATCATAAGTTTTCTGCTGGCTCTCGCCATAGCTTTCTATCTTCCGCGAAGGCTCAGGTATACCGTCAAAGTAATTACCGAACTTCTTGCCGGCATTCCATCGGTCGTACTGGGATTTCTCGGGTTGATTTATTTTGCCACCTATATGCAGGATATAACCGGAACGACTTTTCGGTTAAACGCTTTCCTTGCAGGCACGATGCTTTCCTTAACTGTCATACCAATAATGACGACGCTTTTCGAAGATATCTATTCAAGCTATTCGAAAGAGCAGATACATGCCGCCAAATGTTGCGGAATGTTCGACTACCAAATTATAACCTCGATAATTATTCCAGCCACCTATGGAAAAGTTTTTGCCGCCGCGCTGCTTGGTTTTGGCAGATGCTTCGGCGAAACAATGATCGTGCTCATGTGCTCCGGCAACGCAGCCATATTCGACATGGACTTCGCTTCCGGAGCAAGGACAATGGCCGCTACTATCGGCGCGGAAATGGGCGAAGTGATAGTGGGGGATACGCACTACAGCATCCTTTTCCTGCTGGGGCTCATCCTGATACTTACCACATTCATCATCAATTATTTTTCCCAGAAACTCATAAGGAAATGGACTTATGCGTGACCTTAGAAAAACGTATGAGTTCGGGTTTAAAGTAATAACGAACTTAACCGCTTTATTGGTAGTGACCATTATCATTTTTATCATTGGCCTGGTCGCTGTCAAGGGAGCTACGCATATGTCCTGGGAATTTCTTACCTCCAACCCTACAGGCGACATGGAGCATGGAGGAATCTGGCCGATGATAAAAGGAACAGCAATGCT
>CAYNDB010000054.1:0-14110 GCA_964395915.1 uncultured Nitrospinota bacterium
GGGGGAATTAATAAGCAAAGGATGAAAAATGGTAAATATTAACTTAACGCAGGATGAAGCGGATGCTTTAATTGCGATGCCTAAAATTGGAGCCACCGCAAATGAGTGGGACTATCCAAACTCAGGTTGTTCCATTTGTGTACCTTTGTTATCACAGGATAGAAGGGAAAATTTTCTGCTTGATATTAGTCGTAGTCGTATCGATTTGCTAAAAGGCACATACCAAACCAGAGGAAAACAAGTTGTTGTTTTGGTAAGGTTGGATTTTGGAGGTTCCCCTCACCGCAACCCAGACGATGCGGAGGTTGATTGCCCCCACCTTCATATTTACCGAGAAGGCTTTGGGGATAAATGGGCTATTCCAATTCCGAAAGAAAAATTTGGTAGTACTGATGATTTATGGCAGACATTGCAAGATTTTATGCATTACTGCAACATTATTGAACCACCAGAAATACAGCGAGGCCTTTTATTATGATTAATGAAATCCAAAAACTGCTGGATCAATATATTCTGTGGCTAAAAGACAAGACTATTCTTCGTGAAATTCCAAATAATTGGGTAGAGATCACTACTCCATATCTTGACAGACATAATGACTATCTTCAGATATATGCCAAAAAGCAAAACGGAGCATTTGTACTTACAGACGATGGCTACGTTATTAAAGATCTACAACTATCCGGTTGCAAACTAGAAACGTCCAAACGCCAAGATCTTTTAAAAATGACTTTGGCTGGGTTTGGTGTAAAAAATAACAATGAAGCTTTAGAGGTTCAGGCTTCAGATGAAAATTTTGCTTTACGTAAGCATAACTTAATCCAGTCGATGCTTGCAGTTAATGATTTGTTTTATTTAGCCGTCCCAATGGTAGCAAGTCTTTTTTATGAAGATGTGGTGGAATGGCTTGATTTCAATGATGTTCGATATACAGAAAAGGTGAAGTTTACAGGGAAAAGTGGATACGACCACCTTTTTGATTTCGTTATTCCAAAATCAAAGAAAAAACCTGAACGCATAATTCAAGCTATCACTCGACCAAGCCGCGAGACAGCGGAAGCGGTAGCATTCAAATGGGTAGATACCAGAGACGTTAGGCCGCCTGACTCACAGGCATATGCCTTTCTAAATGACAAAGACCAAAGAGTTTCACCAAGCGTAATAGATGCTTTAAAAAATTACGACATGACCCCCGTACTGTGGAGTGGTATAGAGGAAGCTAAAATGGATTTGGTAGCGTGATAATATTCCTTTCCTTATCTGCAAAGATACTCCCTAATAAATCTAATGCCAAAAAGAACTGACATAAACAAAATACTGATAATCGGCGCGGGGCCGATAGTGATCGGGCAGGCGTGCGAGTTTGACTATTCCGGTACGCAGGCATGCAAGGCGCTAAAAGAAGAAGGGTTCGAAGTCTGTCTTGTGAACTCCAATCCGGCGACTATCATGACAGACCCGGAGATGGCCGACCGCACATATATAGAGCCGCTCACAAAAGATTCTGTAGAAAAAATAATCGAGCGAGAACGCCCCCACGCCATTCTCCCGACAGTGGGGGGGCAGACGGCGCTGAATATCGCGGTGGAGCTTGCCGAAGCCGGTGTTCTTGAAAAATATGGTGTGGAGCTTATAGGCGCAAAGCTCGACGCGATAAAAAAAGCGGAAGACCGCGAGCTTTTTAAGAAAGCGATGATCAAGATTGGACTGGATGTCCCACAGTCCTCCCTGGCGCACAATATGGAAGAAGCGCGTGGCGCGTTGCAAGATATAGGATTGCCTGCGATTATCCGTCCCGCATTCACTCTTGGCGGGTTTGGCGGACATGTGGCCGTCACCGAAAAGGAGTACGAGGAATATTGCAGGTTCGGCATATCGGCAAGCCCGGTATCACAGATACTCATAGAACGCTCCATCGCAGGATGGAAAGAGTTCGAGCTTGAGGTCATGCGCGATCTCAACGACAACGTAGTGATTATATGCTCGATAGAAAACCTCGACCCGATGGGTATACACACGGGTGATTCGATAACCGTCGCCCCGGCGCAGACGTTGACCGATCGCGAATACCAGATCATGCGTGACGCGTCTCTTGCGATCATACGCGAAATCGGCGTGGACACCGGCGGGTCAAATATACAGTTCGCGTTAAACCCGGACGACGGCCAGTTGATGATTATCGAGATGAACCCGCGGGTCTCCCGTTCATCGGCGCTGGCGTCGAAAGCTACCGGGTTCCCGATAGCGAAGATCGCCGCGAAACTCGCCATAGGTTATACGCTGGACGAAATAAGAAATGACATTACTCAGGTCACCCCGGCGTCGTTCGAACCGTCGATAGATTACTGCGTTGTGAAAATCCCACGGTTCGCGTTCGAAAAATTCCCGAAAGCGGACAACCTTCTGGGTTCGCAGATGAAATCTGTGGGCGAGGTAATGAGCATTGGCCGAACGTTCAAGGAATCGTTGCAGAAAGCGATCCGATCGCTCGAAGTCGGCTCGTTCGGTTTCGATGAGATTGGACAGGTGACCAACGAACAAATTGAGAAGGAGCTTGCGAATCCTTCGTCGGAGAGGCTGTGGAGCGTGGGGGAAGCGCTGCGGCGCGGCTGGACGATCGAAAGAGTTCACGGGATTACAAAAATCGACCTTTGGTTCCTGCATAACATAAAAGAAATCATTGACACCGAAATGGAGATTGCAAACAACGGCATTGCGGACGATGAAAAACTGCGCGAACTTAAAGCGTTGGGCTTTGCGGACAGGCGACTAGCTACGCTAACCAAAACCACTGAAAAAGAGATAAGGCAACAACGGTTGTCGGCAAATATCAAACCTGTGTTTAAAAGGGTCGATACATGCGCCGCCGAGTTTGAGGCTTTGACCCCTTACCTTTACTCTACGTATGAAGAGGAGTGCGAGTCCGAACCTACCGACAGAAAAAAAATCATGATACTTGGCGGCGGGCCGAACAGGATCGGACAAGGGATAGAGTTCGACTACTGTTGCGTACATGGCGCGCTGGGGCTAAAAAAGGACGGTTACGAAACGATAATGGTCAACTGCAACCCGGAAACCGTATCAACCGACTATGATACGTCAGACAGACTCTATTTCGAGCCTTTGACGTTTGAGGATGTGATGTCGATCATTGACATTGAGAAGCCATACGGCATCATCGTCCAGTTCGGCGGGCAGACGCCTTTGAACCTGGCGAGGGCTTTGGAGGAGGCCGGAGCGCCTATTATCGGCACCAGCCCGGACTCCATAGACCGGGCCGAAGACAGAGAAAGCTTCAAGACCCTGCTGGATAAGCTTGGACTTAAGCAACCGGCAAACGGAACCGTGACAAGCTCTGCCGAAGCGCTTAAGGTGGCGAAGCGTATCAGCTACCCTGTGGTTGTGCGCCCTTCATATGTGCTTGGAGGACGGGCCATGGAGATCGTCTATGACGATGAAGCTCTTTCTTACTACATGCTAAACGCCGTAAAGGCGTCGCCGGACCATCCTGTGCTGATAGACAAGTTCCTTAACGCGGCGACAGAGCTGGACGTGGACGCTATCTGCGACGGTGAGACGGTTGTGATCGGTGGAGTGATGGAGCATATCGAGGAAGCCGGGGTTCATTCTGGCGATTCCGCCTGTTCCCTGCCGCCGCGCTCAATCAGCGATGAGCTTTTAGAGGAGGTAAAACGGCAGACCAAGGAGCTTGCCCTGGAGCTTGAAACCATTGGGCTTATCAATATCCAGTTCGCCATACAGGAAAATGAAATCTTTGTGCTGGAGGTAAACCCAAGGGCGTCGAGAACGGCGCCGTTTGTGTCAAAAACCATTGGCCTGCCGTTGCCGCAGCTTGCCGCCAGGGTCATGGGCGGGAAAAAGCTTTCCGAGCTTGGATTCACAGAAGAAGCGAAATATGACCATGTGGCGGTAAAAGAGTCTGTCTTCCCGTTTATCAAGTTCCCAAACGTAGACACCGTCCTTGGCCCGGAGATGAAATCCACAGGCGAAGTGATGGGACTCGACCTGACATTCGGCCGCTCGTTCAACAAGGCGTCCATGGCGGCCGGTTACAATCTTCCTGTTTCCGGCGCGGCGTTTATATCGGTAATAGACGCGGACAAGAAAAGGGCGGTAGAAGTCGCCAGGAGACTCAGCTCTATCGGATTTTCGCTGATGGCCACAACTGGAACAGCGACAGCGTTGCAAGAAGCCGGTCTGAATGTGGAGTTTGTCCATAAGGTTGGCGAAGGGACGCCAACAAGCGTGGAGATGATCGCTGAAGAAAAGGTGGCCCTTGTAATCAACACTACCTTCGGGAAAAAATCGTTGCAGGATTCGTATACCATCCGCCGCACGGCTCTCACCAAAAATGTGCCGTATCAGACTACTATCGAAGGAGCCGAGGCCACCGTTACCGCCATAGAGTCCAGCAAAAAAGGCGATATGCAAGTTATGTCGTTGCAGGAATATTTTGAAACGCCGGCAAAGTAGGCTCCGTAAATTTTCTCATTCGCGTTATAATTAAACGTGTCTCAATTACTCTACTTTAAACAGCGAAACCCGTCCGATCTGATAGAAAGGCATATAACGTGAAGCGGTTGTTATCCTTATATATAATTGTTATTTCCCTCTCGTTCACAGCTGTAAACACCGCTGGGGCCGCGGCTCCGGAATGGCTCGGCAATACGTATGGCACAGTCCTCTCCGAAGACTGGATGAATGTAAAGTTTGGCGGCCAGAAAATGGGGTTCTCATACAGCAAGATCGAACAGGGAGATCACGGCTATCGCATAATCAGCAGGGCGGTGGTGCGTCTGGAAATAATGGGCGCCATGCAGGACATGTCTTTTTCACGCAGCTACTATCTGGACAAAAACAGAAACGTGATAGGTTTCATTTCCCTCATGAAGACGATGAATCAGCGTCAACAGACAGTAGGCGTCATTGAAAACGGCTCTGTGCATATGAAAATAACAGGAGCGGGAGGAACCAGCTCCGTAACCAAAAAAATATCGCCGGGAGTTCAGTTTGCCGAAACAATGGGGTTTGCCATAGCGGACAAACTGAAAGTCGGCTTCAAAGCGACGATTCCCGTCTTCATCGTGGAGCTTCGGGCGAACAATACGATGGATATAGAAATTGTCGGGCAAAAAACAATACAGGTTGATAACAAACCGACACAGGTTTTTGTCGCGAATATTACCTTGCAGGGATTCAAAAGCAAAAGCTATATCACCTCCAATGGTGTGATAGTGCGCGAGGAGCAAAGCCTTATGGGCATTGTTTCTGAAAAGACCGATGGAGATAACGCCATTTCCTTCCCGGCTTCAGGTTCCGTGCCGATTTCAAGCTTGATAACTTTCAGCCTGATCAAGCCGGACAAGTCTTTGCCAGGTCATTCATCCATCAGGGAATTGAAGCTTGACATAACAGGGATAAAAAATCCGGCGTCATTACCGGGAGATGAAAGACAGGTAAAAGGCTCGCCTGAATGGATCAAAGACCTTGCGGGAAAACGGCGGCTCGTAATTCCGTTAACTATCAAGCGTAAACAACCCGGCAAAAGTGTCCCTATTTCAAAAGCTTATAAAGGCGATTCGGGAAGCGTTACGCCTACCCCGGAAATCCAGTCGGAAAACAAAATGATCAAGCGTGAGGCGAAAAAAATCGTGGGGGACGAAAAAGACGCCTGGGAAGCGGCGAAAAAAATAAACCGCTGGGTATTCTCAAACGTGAAGAAAAAGCTGGTGGATTCGTTTACCGCGGTCGACACCTTGCTGGCGATGGAGGGAGAGTGTCAAAGTCATACGAACCTTTTCGCCGCGTTGGGAAGAAGCGTGGGGTTACCTGTCAAAGTGGCGTCAGGGATTGTTTACTCGTCTGAAAACGAAGGGTTTTTGTATCACGCGTGGCCGGAGGTATATGTAGGGGAATGGGTGGCCATGGATCCTACGTTAGGGCAGGATGTGGCCGACGCCACCCATATCAAGCTTGCGGAGGGAGGCGTTGAAAGCCAGCTCCAGCTGGTGCGCTTTATCGGCAAGTTGAATATTACAATAAATTCATATTCCAAATAATCTGTTGGACTGTTTTTACATTAATGGTAGGTTATCTTCTTTCCAGTTTTCTTTGGGTAGATAAATAGTGGATTGTATAGTCCGGATAAACGATATACTCGGGGGGGATTTCTTTTATCTCTCCTTAGAGCCGATAACTCCTATCGATAATATCAAGCCTGGCCAGTTCTTTATGGTTCGATGCTCACATTCGGCCGATCCATTTCTGCGCAGACCTATGAGCGTAGCCGATTTTGAAAAGGACGGGTCGCGTTTTGGGCTGATCGTGCAGGCGGTCGGAAGGGGAACACATCTGCTGTCTACGCTTGTTCCGTGGGACAGGGTGGATGTACTCGGCCCATTCGGCACAAACTTTGAGGCGCCCGAAGACGCAAAATCGATATGGACGGTGGCCGGTGGGTCTGGCGTGGCGCCATTCCTTGGGCTTATAGAGAGCTCCAAGCCTGGAGATATAGACTACACAGTATTCCTGGGAGCCAGAGAGGCGGAACTATTGCTGTTCGAAGAGCGCTTTAGCGGTTGTGGAGCTGATGTGGTGAGCGCTACCGAAGATGGCTCAAAAGGATATCACGGGTTGGTGACTGATCCGCTGACCGATAAACTAAACAAAGGCTTAAAGCCAGACATAATATTTACATGCGGCCCAAGCCCGATGATGCGCGCCGTGGCCAGGATCGCCGCGGAACGGGAAATTCAATGTTTCGTTTCTCTGGAAAATAAAATGGCGTGCGGTTTTGGGGCGTGCGTTGGATGTGTCGCTCTTGCCCATGGCGAAAATAAATATATAACTGTTTGCAGCAGAGGTCCGGTATTCGACGCTACAGAGGTGGAAATCTGAAAATGAACGTAAACCTTAAAAACAAAATAGCCGGCATAGAATTTGAGAGCCCTATCCTTGGAGCCTCTGGAACATTTGGCTATGGTTTACTTTACGACAGGTTCTATGACATTTCAGCCATTGGCGGTTTCGTGACCAAAGGCCTCTCGCTTGAGCCAAGGCCCGGCAACCCGGCGCCAAGAATATGTGAGACACCAGGCGGAATGCTGAACGCAATCGGCCTGCAAAATATCGGGTTCCAAAAGTTTACCCAACAGAAAATGCCAAAGCTTAGGGGACGAAGCGTTAAAGTAATAGCGAATTTCTTCGGCGATACTATCGAAGAATATAGGGATTTGGCGGCTCTCCTTGGGGAAGTGGAAGGATTGAGCGGGCTTGAGATGAACATTTCGTGCCCCAACCGCAATAAAAGGGGAGAAATTTTTGGCGCGAGCCTGAAAACCACGGAAAATGTGGTTAAAGCCTGCCGGGAGGCTACTAATATGCCGCTTATCGTAAAGCTCTCTCCAAATGTGGCCGATATCGCCACTTTTGCAAAAGTGTGCGAGGATAATGGCGCGGATGGTCTTAGCATCATCAATACGATATCGGGTATGGCTATTGACATACATACCAGAAAACCCGTTCTTGCGAATATCATGGGAGGGTTAAGCGGCCCCGCCATCAAGCCTATAGCTTTGCGGATGGTGTGGCAGTGCTACAAGGCCGTAACAATACCTATTTTCGGCATTGGTGGCGTCAGCAATACTCAGGATGTTGTGGAATTTTTTCTTGCGGGGGCTTCGGCAGTACAGATAGGCTCCATGAATTTTGTTGAGCCTGACATTTGCAAACAGGTTGTAGACGGTCTTCCGGAGCTTCTAAGCTCTATGGGAGTTTCAGACTATCGGGAGATTATAGGAGCGGCGCATTGACCAACTTTCGATTTCTTTTGCCTTTAGCGCCCTATTTGCTGTATAAATTTACACAGGGAAACAAAAGATAGAAACGCGGTCAGCGTCAGTCAACAGTTTTCGATCATATAAAGATTCCTTAACCATTTTAGTGATCCATTTCTAAATGGCGCCGTTAAATTTACAGAGCAATATAGTGGGTTCTCTTTTCCGCCATTAATTCGGAAAGCAGAGGGGCGTCAGCGACTAATAGTTTTTATTAATGAGGTATATCAAAATTGAAACGGCGTAAACAGCCACTGAAAAGCAAACCACGGCGTCCCTCAACCGGCAGAGGGCGCCCTTCGGCTCTAAATGACAACGTGCCGAAAATGGACGACAAACACATGGGCATTCCCAAAATGACAATAGAAGAGCGCAAGGCCGCCCAGCTTGCTAAATGGCGCAAGGAGCTTGGTCTCGACGAGGAGAGTTAGTTTTTCGTCATTCCGAGCAAAGCGAAGAGCCTCAACTATTGGCATTCTGGATATTATGAGATTCGCTTCGTGCTTGAAGCCGGTTTCGTTGCCGGAAAGCCTTCAGGATGACAGCTTGCGGCTTCGACAAAACGTTTAGGAGAACAGCGGGAGCCAGTCTTAATCCCGATCAAATCCTTCTGGAGCCACGACCACTGTTATCTCCCCTTTAACGCTATGACGTGACTCAAGCTCCAAAATAACCTCGTCAATTTCACCCCTGATAAATTCCTCAAACTTTTTCGTAAGTTCGCGGGCTATACATATTTTCCTCGGGCCGATGATTTCCAAAATCTTTTGCAACGTTTTGACAATACGTTTCGGCGACTCGAAAAAAAGGATGGTTCTCCGTTCTTCCCTCCAGGACTCAAACATCGCCTTTCGCCCTTTCTTACGTGGCAAAAAACCTTCGAAAATAAAACGGTTGGATGGAAATCCGGAAGCCGCGACGGCGAGTATCGGGGCGGTGGCTCCAGGTATCGGGATGACTGCAACATTCTCTTTTATCGCGGCTTTAACAAGAGCCGCGCCAGGATCGCTGATTCCCGGAGATCCGGCGTCTGATACAAGGGCCACGGTTTTCCCTTTTAACATCTCTTTTATCAGCGTTGAAGTGGCCCGCTCTATGTTATGGGCGTGATATGGCTCCAGCCTCCGCTTTGGCTTGATATCATGACGATCCAGCAACGTCCTTGTATGGCGGGTATCCTCTGCGGCTATGATATCGGCTGATTTGAGCGTTTCGATGGCGCGCAAGGTTATATCGCCCAGGTTTCCCACGGGGGTGGCGACAAGGTAAAGGTCGCCTGGAGTCTCTTTTCCCCTGTCGTCTAGATCCATCGCCAGGTTTCGCGTATCAATATCTGCGCACTTCCGCAAGCTCGTTGTCGAGAAATATTTTCACAGTTGTTTGTCCCTTTATCCGCACAAGAAGCGAAATATTATCCCCCGGCATATGGACACGGTTATACACTTCCTTTTCTCCGTCCAGATTCTCCTGTGTCATCATAACCTTCATTGCGGAAGGGCCTTCAGGTGTTGTGTAATAGAGGAAAGAAAGGGTCGGCGTCTTATAGGAGCCTTCCAGAAGCGCTCCTTCAGACACGGTAAGGGTGATGTACGAGCCCCTCTCCGCTCTAGAGCTAAAAGGCGGATCCTGCCTTATCACAACACCCCGTTCCTTTTCCGCGCTCGGTTCGTATGACACGCGTCCTGTTAAAAGATCAAGGTCCTTTAACCTGTCCATTACTTCTGAAATATCCTTGTCCACGAAATCGGGCATCAGAATATATGATGGAAAAAGGCCGGAAGAAGCGAGGAGGACAACAGAGTCGCCCCTGAACATTTTTGTCCCCGGCGCAGGTTTTTGATCCAATACAAAATCTTTCGGGGTTTTCGAATGTATGAAAACTTTTTTCCGTATTTTAATGTCGTTCTGTTTTAAAAGCAGGGAGGCTTTGCGCAGACTGACTCCTTTAAGGTTCGGGGTCAGAATCTCCTTCGACCCGCGGCTTATGACCACTTTAACGCCCCTGCCCTTTTTCAGAAGCGTCTTAGGTTCTGGAACCTGAGAGATTATCCTGTCCTTTTCCACCAGAGAGTTGTCATCCAGCCTGGTAACCTTCAGATACAGACCGCGCTGGTTAAGGGTCTCCAACGCCGTGATTATCTTTTTGCCCCTGATGTCCGGGGTTTCAACCGACTCACCACCGGTATACATGGCCACTTTCATCACCACTACACCGCTGACCACCGCTACAGCGAGAAACAGCAGAAAAGCTTTAAAATATTCGATTATCTTTTTCATGTTGGTAACTTTTATATACCTTTTAAGAGACGAACGCCACAAAAGCGCGCATACAAAAAGGGATTGCAGGCCAATTATTCAGTTTGTTGAGATTCTTCATCGCATAAGCTCCTCAAAATGACAGCTTGTGTGGCAGGGGCGAAGTATGCTTTGCCCCTGCGAATTGTCATCCAGAGCCAAAGGCGAAGGATATCCACAATAAATAATCAAACTGACCTGCCCCCAATTTTCTTAAGTCTCGCCACGTAAAAACCATCCATCCCGCCGTCCCCGGGCAGGATGGATATATCGCCATTTTCATCGATAAAATCGGCGCATCGGGGATTTGTTTTCCTTATATCATCACGCTCAATATCGCCCCTCTCTCTCAGGAGCCTTTCCACCTGATCCACGCCTTCCTCCCGTTCAATAGAACAGACTGAATAAACCAGCGCGCCATCAGGCGCAAGCATGTCCACCGCCGCGTTTAACATATGCTTTTGAACCGCCATCATCTCTGAGACTATCGATGGCTCCTTGTTCCATTTACCTTCCGGCTTGCGGCGTAGCCCTCCAGTACCGGAACATGGGGCATCCACGAAAATTTTCCCGAAAGTCGCAACTGTCGGCCATGAAAGTGACGTATCCGCCATAACCGGCCGACATACGTTTACGCCCAGCCGTTTCATATTTCGTTTCAAGTCTCCAAGGCGAAATCTTGAGTTGTCGACAGATAAAATGAAACCACGGTTGTCCATACTTTGGGCGAACCCACCGCTTTTTATCCCCTTGCCGCAACATATGTCCGCCACGAAATCGTAAGGCTCAACGCCTAATAAATTTGCGGCGACCATAGACGACGCGTCCTGAGGCTGAATATAACCTTTTTCTATTAATTGCGAGCCCGGGGTGATCTTTCCACCTGCAAGCCTATAGCCATTATCCGTCCATTCAACCCTGTCAGCGTCGATCCCGAATTCGCTATATCGGGATTCAAACTCATCCCGGGCAATTTTAAGCCTGTTCAGCCGGAAAAACATAGGCGCGCGTTTATTGCTTTCCGCCATGATTTCCATGGCCTTTACAGGCCCGCGCATTTCCACCCATTTTTTAGCCAGCCAGTCTGGAAAAGAATATCGCTCCGCCAGCGCAATATGTTCCGGAAGGTTTTTCTTCTGCAGAAGCGACACGACCTCCGCAACAGGCCTCCTCGACTCTTTGGCTCCGGTCTTGCGAATAGCCCCCCTCAGAACACCGTTGATAAAGCCTGTAAAATGCCTGGCTTTCTTATCTTTTTTGGCAAGGTCAACAGTCTCGTTCACAGCGGCGGAAATTGGTACGCCGCTCATTTCATAAATCTGATAAAGCCCCATCCGCAGCAGGGTTAGGATGGAAAGGTCGATTCTGGAAAGCGGGGTTGAGGAAGCGTTGTCTATGATTACGTCCAGGCCACGCCGCCACCGTGTGACGCCATATACCAGCTTGGAGACAAACGCCTTGTCACGTTCGTCAAAAGTTGTTTTTTCGAACCACTTCGCAAGCTCCGGGTCTATTCTCGATTTGCGTAATTCGAGTTTTTTAAGGAGATCAAACGCGATCCACCTGGGTGATTTTTCCAAAAGCGAGTCCAGAAAATTAAAAGTTATAGGCCACAGCAGTCTGTCGTACTTATGGGATTGTAACGAGGAGAAGCCGGTTTGAGACAGATTTTTTGCTGTTTTGAGGCTAATAACATGGTCTATTTACCGATAAAGAGCGAAAGATATGGCCAAATCCGGTTTTTCCGCAGTCAAGCACCATAGGTTCGACAGACTGCTAGCCCGGCGGCCAGTTCATCGGCCTTCCGCCGAAAAGGTGAAAATGGATATGGAAAACCATCTGCCCTCCATCTCTGCCCGAGTTAGTCACTATCCTGAACCCGGTTTTTTCAACACCGCGTTCCTCGGCAATTTTATTTGCCAATAGATGTATTTCCCCTATCGTTTCCTTATCTTCGTCGATAAGCTCAAGGTTGGACGCTATATGTTTTTTCGGCACGATGAGAACATGGACAGGCGCCTGCGGGTTGATATCGTTGAAAGCGTAGAGAGTGTCTGTCTCCGCCACTTTTTCAGAAGGTATTTTACCCGCGATGATTTTACAAAAAAGGCAATCGTCCATGCGCAATTCTACATTATGTACGAAGTTATTGGCAACATTCTAAAAGCCATCGCGCAGGGCTATTGACATAATTGATAACAGGCACTAGTGTGATGGATATTGCCATGAGTATTAAAGAAAAGCTGTTTTCCGACCTTAAAACCGCCATGAAAGCGAGAGACGCTATAAAAGTGTCCACCATCAGAATGGTGAACAGCGCCTTGAAAAACAAAGAAATAGAAAAAGGTAATGAGCTTGCGGACACAGAGGTGGAAACGATAATCGCATCGGAAATGAAAAAGAGACGGGAAGCGGCGGAGCAGTATGCCAAAGGAGGCAGGGAAGAGCTTGCGGAAAAGGAAAAAGCTGAAATGGCCATACTTATCGAGTATCTTCCGGAGCAGATGAGCGAGGATGATGTGCGTAAGCTCGTACGCGAAGCCATTGAAGAAGCAGGCGCAACAGCAATGAGCGACCTTGGCAAGGTGATGAAAGGCGTGATGCCAAAGCTTAAGGGAAAAGCGGATGGCTCTGTTGTAAACCGTATCGCAAAAGAAGAGCTTGCCGGCTGATCCCGCCGCTGATTATTTGTGTGCGGCTCTTGTTTATGCTGTAGAATAAAACTATCCTGAAAAATCGTAATAATTTTGAACCAATATGGCTGGAATTCCCAACCACATCATTGAAGAGATAAAGCAGCGGGCGGATATCGTCGAGGTTGTGTCCGACGCCCTTCCACTTAAAAAAGCGGGCGTGAACTATCGCGCGCTATGCCCATTCCACGAGGAAAAAACACCTTCGTTCAACGTCAACCCTGAAAAGCAGATTTTTCACTGCTTCGGTTGCGGCGAAGGCGGTAACGCGTTTTCTTTTGTGATGAAATGGGAAAACGTATCTTTCCCCGACGCTGTTCGCTCTCTTGCCGCAAGGTATGGGGTGGCGATACCGAGCGATGACGGCGGAAAGCAAAACTCCCAGTTTGACCGTTTATATTCCGTCATGGAAGCGGCGACAAGCTTCTATCATAACCGATTGCTAAAGGAGCCCGCAGGCTCACAAATCCGGCGATATATGGAGAAAAGAGGGCTTACGGACGCGACCATTCAAGCTTTCAGGCTCGGCTTTGCGCCAGACGCATGGGATGAGCTGACGAATCATCTTAAAGATAAAGGTTACGACTCCGCGACCCTTGAAAAAGCCGGCCTTATAAAAAAATCTTCAAGAGGAAATTTTATAGACAGGTTCCGCGCGCGCGTTATGTTCCCGATAAGTGACCCTGGCGGCAAGGTTATCGCTTTTGGCGGAAGAAGGCTGGACGATAAAAACAAGGAAACGGCGAAATATATAAACAGCCCGGAAACTCCCGTCTACCATAAAAGCCGTGTTCTTTACGGCTATGACCTTGCGCGCAAAGCGGCCAGAAACGAGGGGGCGATGATCGTCGTCGAGGGATATACCGATGTTATCGCTTTGCGTGAGGCTGGCGTTGAAAACTGTTGCGCGTGTTCCGGCACCGCATTTACACCCGCTCAGGCGGAGCTTATAAAACGATTATGCGACAAGGTTATCCTTCTGTTCGATTCCGACAAGGCTGGCATAGCCGCCGCGAAACGGAGCGGCTCCATATTGCTGGATCACGAGCTTGGCGTTAAAGTCTTGACTCTGAAAGGATATAAAGACCCCGATGAGTATCTCTCATCTCATGGTCAAAAAGAGTTTTTGGAGCTTGCGGGAAAAGCTTCGTCGTTTGTGGCATTTGTAATCGACCAGGCTGTTTTGGGAAATGACCTCTCGAACATTGAAGGCCGCGTGGCCGCCGCAAGGGAAACAACTCCATACATACGCAGAATAAAAGACGC
>CAYNDB010000054.1:14210-16236 GCA_964395915.1 uncultured Nitrospinota bacterium
GCGCAAAAAAAATACTTTGATTTTCGTGAAAAACGAATACAATGAAAGATTCGTTTATTCAAAAATAGATAGCAGTAGAAAGTAGTTGTTATAGTCAGTCAGCTGTGGTCGGTTGACTTGTCGGTAAAAAGTTTTACGTTCCCCTCGAACAATAGGAGAAAACTGGATGGGTAAGCCAGCTAAAAAGGCTTTACTGGAGAAGCTTATCGCCAAAGGTCAGGAGCAAGGATACCTGACTTACGACGAAGTGAGCGACTCAATTCCTGATGACGTTGTCACCCAGGATGAAATCGAAGGAATATTGTCCCAGTTTTATAAATTGGGCATAGAGATAATTGACGCCTCTAAAGAGAGCGCGCATATTGCCGCCAAGAAATCCGCATCTAAAGCTGGGAAAAAAGCCGCTAAAGGTCTTGATGAGGAGGATTCATTCCCTTCTTCCGAGGATCCTGTCCGGATGTATCTCAAGGAGATGGGTTCGATATCCCTTTTGACACGTGAGGGTGAGGTAAAAATCGCCAAGGAAATCGAGGCTGGTCAAAACGAAGTGATTGACGCTGTTATAAACTGCCCTATTACAATAAACGTTATTGTCTCTCTTGCCGCAAAGGTCAAAACAGAAGAAATACCCGTACAGAGCCTGGTCAACTGGTCGGAGCCTTTGGAAGATACAACCGAGGCGAAGCTTAAGACGGAGGCTAAACGAGTTTTTAAAGTGGTGCGCCAGCTTGAGAGCGCCGGGGAGAAGCTTCAGAATACCGCGAAAAAACTGAAGCTGAAAAAACTTTCGGCTAAAGACAGGGCTAAAGCTGAAAAAGATGAAGCCAAGTACCGAAAAATTGTGGCGGAGTGTATCAAGAATCTTAAGCTTGAACCTTTCAGGATGGATGAGATCATCAACACCATCACAGGATTTGGCTCTGAGCTAAACGAAATCAATTGGGAAATACGCGCCGCAGAGGAAAAACTGGGGCTTCGTCAACCATCCCGCGTTGAAGTGGTCACCAAAAACGTTAATAAGAAAGCTGTTAGCAAAGAAGTAAAGGCGGAGCAGGAGGCGATATTAAAGGCCGCGAAAAAGAAAATTAAAAAAGCGGAAGCCGAAGCGCAGATGGCGGCCGAAGACCTTAAAATCACCATCAGCGCCATTAACAGGGGACGGAACAAGGAACGCTCTTCCAAAAAAGAGCTTGCCGAGGCAAATCTGCGACTGGTCGTCTCTATCGCCAAAAAATATACCAACAGAGGATTACAGTTCCTGGATCTTATTCAGGAAGGCAATATCGGCCTTATGAAGGCGGTGGACAAGTTTGAATATCGCAGGGGCTACAAGTTCTCCACATACGCCACATGGTGGATAAGGCAGGCGATTACCAGAGCTATCGCCGACCAGGCCCGCACTATCCGTATTCCTGTCCATATGATCGAGACTATTAACAAGCTTATACGCACGTCGCGGCAGCTTGTCCAGCATATCGGAAGAGAGCCTACACCGGAGGAAATCGCCGATAGAATGGGTATGCCGGTAGACAAAGTCCGCAAAGTATTGAAAATCGCCAAGGAGCCGATTTCCCTTGAAACGCCTATCGGTGAAGAGGAAGACAGCCACCTTGGAGACTTCATCGAAGATAAAAAAGTTATCAGCCCGATAGAGGCCGTTGTTAAAACCAACTTGAAAGAGCAAACTTCGTCTGTCCTTGCCACACTGGCCGCGCGTGAAGAAAAAGTGGTTCGTAAAAGATTCGGGATAGGAACAGATTCTGAACATACCCTTGAAGAGGTTGGTCAGGATTTTTCGGTTACAAGGGAGCGTATCCGGCAGATAGAAGCCAAGGCATTACGAAAATTGCGTCACCCAAGCCGCAGCAAAAAGTTGCGCTCTTTTGTGCAATACTGATAACGTTGAAACTACGTCGCGTTACTTCCCGATTTATAGCGTGACTGTGGCGGCAAATTATTCTACCCCATATTGGGGCCCATAGCTCAACTGGCTAGAGCTTCCGGCTCATAACCGGGCGGTTCCAGG
>CAYNDB010000055.1:0-2612 GCA_964395915.1 uncultured Nitrospinota bacterium
GCCCCGATTGAAGAGAGGTATTCAGGTGTGGCGTATATTACGTCACAATAAATATCGTTTTGCCCCATATCGTTTCTCCATACAGCGTGATGGGTCTTTTTGCGAACCTCGTATGAATAAGCCGATTTTGTTGTTGGGTATGTCTCTTCAAGATACCTGATAATAATATCCACTTCCCTGTCGGGAATCTTCACATTTTCTTTAACCCTCATGCGCTCGACCACCTGAAACCAGCCTGATGGCGAAAGGACCGCCGTTATCATCGCCGCATCGCCATGACATTGGCGGTAACATCTTTTTTGATATATGTAGCGGACATCGCTATCCGTGATCTCGGAAACAAACCCTTTATTGAAAAGAGCCAGTTTGACCGCTCTTTTGCCTATATCCAGATCCGCCTGGAAATCTTTGAAAGAATTGTAAAAAGCAAAATAAGCCATGACTGTAAGGCCTGCGACAATCACCACGGCGACCAACCCTGAAACAACTATTTTTTTTATGAAGCCCATTAGTTGTGATCGTAGGCGCAACGAAAACCATAATCGTTGAACACACCATCCTCCATGTCACCAAGCCGTGTGGATATGCGCAGGCTGGGTTGGGGGCTTAGCCATGAGCCGCCTTTAAGCAGTCTTAGCTTTTTGGTTTTATCATACCAGCCGTCAACCCACTCCCATGCGTTGCCAGCCATATCGCTCAACCCGAAAGGGCTTTTACCTTTTTCCAGCGACCCTGCAGGGCTTGTTCCTCCAAGCTGGGTAGACACAGACTGTTCGCGTTCGAAAGAGCCGACTTTCAGCTTCGACCCCTCCGTGATTGTGCCCAGGTATACAGCTTTGTCCTGAGTGAATTTATCGCCCCATGGGTATATTCGCTCATCATTTCCCCTGGCCGCTCTCTCCCACTCAGCCTCCGTTGGCAACCGGCCTCCCACGGCTTTACAATATTCGTCGGCTTTTCCCCATGTGACGTTTACCGCAGGGTGGTCACGAAGATTTTCCGGGAAAATATGCTTTGGAAAAATTTGTTTATATTGCGTGTTAGTTACTTCAGTGATATCGATCATGAAAGCTTTGACCTCCACCTTTTTTTGAGGAGCCTCGTCTAAATACCATTCGACTTTCGCCCTCGTGCCCGCAAGCTGATTCTCCAGCTGGGCGGGATCGGAGCCCATGGTAACAGTCCCCTCATCGATAAGAACTCTTGAAAGTTCCGCTTCTCCTCGCGATATCGATGAACAGAAGATGACTATCAACAAAGTAAAAATCTTCGTTATAAACTTTTTCTTGTCAGTGATGAGTATTTCTCCTTTAGCATCATTAAAGCGGTGTATACAAGCGCCGTCCACACAATTACTATCAGGACGAATAAAACCATATCCTTGACGGGATATCCGCCGCGACTTACTTCGTACCATTTACCCGCCATCCTCTGGGCCGGAGTGAGCAAAGCCTCTTTGCCATAACGCTTGTAAAAATATCCTGAGATATTTTCCTTGTTAAGCCCCGCCTTAAGCTTTTCACCAATCTGGTCTTTCCACTTAAGGCCGCAGCTCATATGGCAATCTTCAAGCACCATCGGGCACTCGCACGGGCAGGCCAGAGAATGGGATACGCCCATGACCGAATTGTCCGGCGCGGAGTTAAGGAATATATATTTTCCGCTCATGAACGTTAAAACGGCAAGGAAAGAGACCACAAGAACTAAAGCTTTCATTAAATATCCTTAACCATTCTTTTACGTCGCCTGAGAAACCAGATAATTCCGAGAGCCGCAACGCCTACAGCAAGCAGAATCTCGCCTGTATTTCCTTTAAAAACGCCAGGGCTTATCATTGCTGAGTATTTCATATCGACAGAAGGTCTTGCGTCCGTCTTGAAGTATGAAACGGTAACTGTTTTTGCCTCTCCGGCTTTTACATTTCTATAATTGTATTTGTAATATTCAAAACCGTTTTTCTTGTAGGTTTCCATAACCGAGGGAGAAATGCTGAATTTTTCAACTCTAAAAGGTTTTTGAACATGGACCTCGAGAACGTTGATATCGTATTTTGTGTCTACCGCAAATGTAAACTCTCTTTGAGAGTTTTGTTTAACGGTGAAAGGAGCGTATTGGTAATCAATAAAAAAATCTGAAAAAGGAAGCTTTATGTTCAGATAATTTTTCAGCTTGCCTCGCTCAATACCGAAAAGCTGGCAGAAATGATGTCCACCCGGAGAAAGACTGCAGACATCAGTTAACTTTAAAACTTCTTTTGGAAGGATAAAATTTATTTCCCTGGGAAACGCTGTCCTGTCGGCAAATTTTCCTTCCTGAATTACAAGAACGGCCGTCGAGTCATATTCCGGCATTAATGTAACTTTCATTCGGCCCACGACAATCTTGCGGTCCTTTTCCTTGTTTTCTGATTTGGCGCCTGTTTCGCTCTCCATCTGTTCAGCGTAGCTCTGATCCGTAGCCTGTGGATGCTGTGAATGATCCATCTTTTCCGAACCGAAAGAGGGAGTATTGAAAACAATGAAAAAAACTGACCCCGCAAGCGTCATCCATCGTATCAGTTGGTTGTAATATCGCATCACTTGTGATCCATATGTTCCATGTCCATGTCCATG
>CAYNDB010000055.1:2712-13236 GCA_964395915.1 uncultured Nitrospinota bacterium
TCCATGTCCATGTCCATGGTCTGTGGCACAAACCTGCCGACAAGGAAGCTTTTGTAGGTGGTCATGTGCCCGCTAAGTATTAAAAACGCAAACACAAGCAGTAAAGCGCCGCCCGCCTTTGCCCACAATGACTTGAAAATTATTAGTGGCGAGGTGGATAGAAGAGCGACAATCGCTACGGCCAGCGCCGCAATGGCGGTAAATGCGCCAAGCGTATAAAAAACAAGCATCGTCCCGCCAAAAGCCGCCGTCTCTGTGGATTGGGATATGTTATATATTTTTGTAAGAGTCGGCGTAACACATGGCTTATACGCAAACGCCAGCGCCATCCCGAAAAATAATCCGAAAACCTTATTGGCCGTCCGAGCGTTGTTTGAGATTATCCGAAGCGAAAGAGCTCCAAGAAAGTATAAACCGATAAGCCCGACCATCACGCCGCCAAACTGGTTGGCAATGCCAAGATATTTGAAAATAACTTTGCTTATATCGGTAGTAGGCATCCCCATCGACGTAAAAATGATAATAAAACCTAAAAAGGGGAATGCGATTGCGGAAAGAACCAGCTTCCATCGATTCGAGGCGGAGTCCAGGTTATTGTCCAGGAATGCCGCGCCAATTACATATGCGATGTAAAAGGGTATGACTTGCAAAAGGCAAAAAACCCAGAATGAAAAAAAAGCGCTTAACCCGCCAAGGTAAGCTTCGGTAACTGACATTACGCCTCGGTTTAAACCTCTACGCCGCGTTAGCGGCGGAGGGAAAAATACTTTTCAACCCGTTTTCAAGCTGGTCGCTCCGTTCAACTTTGCCGATGAAAGTCGACTTTATTACGCCTTTTTCATCAACAAACAATGTTGTTGGAGTAATAATAACTCCAATGCCGGAAGCGATGGTTTGGCCGCCATTTACGGCTACCGGGGAAGTTAGTTTATGTATTTTTGCGAATTCTTCCAGCTTGTCCGAAGAGTCCTGAATTCCGATATAAAATACGTTCAACCCATTTGATTTGTTTTCCTCAACCGCTTTTTTTATCCAACCTACGGACTGATGGGAGCATGGGCACCAGCCAGCATAGAAAAAATAGAGGGTAGGCTTGCCCAGGAAGTCCTTCTCGCTCACTTTTTTACCGCTTAAAAGCTGTAGCGAAAACTGCGGTATGGAATCCCCTATCTGTAGCTTCTTGCTTGTTCTTGACTCAATGGAATGGTCAAGCAATCCGTTAAGCAAAATGATAGCGGCTATCAGAAAAATTACCTGGTTGAGCCGTTTGGAGCGCGATCCGCTTGATTGTTTTTCCTCGCTTTCAATTATTATGTTCGTGGCGCTTCTCATCATGCCCTCCCTCCATTTTATGGGACATTTCAGGTTCGCTACCATTAACATTCTGGCCTGAAGGAGTTCCTTGGGGGTTGTTCTCCGGTTTGCCAAGGTTTTTTTGAGCGTCTTTCAAGCCGGTCATATGCCCTATCTTCAGGTCATCGCGCTTTGACAATGCGTATTCAATCTTTCTCTTATCGACAGGTGTTTTATAAAGGGCGACCAGCTCGTCGTAATTGCCTATAAGCTTTAATATATCCTGTTCGCGGAAATCGGCTTCCCAGTTACCAACCAAGGCATTCCATACCTGGACTATGGCTACCGCCTGATGCTCGGTGATAGCCATGAATTCCAATTCAGGCTTGGTTATTCTGTAATTATCGATAAAAGTCTGCATGTGGGGAACAACAACCACGAAAGGGGGGCCGCATCTTGGGCAATAAAGCTTTATACGCTCATCGGAGTGGCATTGAGTGCAAATGGTTTTGGCCAGTTTATGGGCTTCAAGGGGGGTGTATTCAAGATAGCCGTTTGCTTTAGCTTCCTTGACGATATATTCTCCCAAGGGGTTGGGAACCAAAAAAATCACCATCACAATAACGATGGAGGTGACAATCATAGTGGCTGCCACAATCACCCTTTGTTTTTTCATATTACACTCCAGTAAAGAAACTAACCCACCCTTTATTTATACAATATATTCAGAATTAGCGCCTTTCAGATTTCGGTGAACATTATAATAAAGGCAATTTGCATGCCTGGAAGATTGGATATGCTCGAGCTTTTTCAAAAAAAGCCTTTCCTTTACGAATAAATATTTTTCAAGGCGATCCAAGAAACTAACTAGCTGAAACTCTCAAATTTTCAACTAGTTAAATAAACCTTCCGGAGATGTTCTTATAGTTACCATTGTCTATCAGTTATAGTTTAATCCTTACTTGTTTGCTAAAAAAATGACATAAGTCATATAATATCCAATATGAGCTTAATAAAATGTTCAATATAGAGATATAATCCTATTCGGGGGAGGGTTATGAATGCGTAAATTTTTTCTCGCAAACAACAGAAAATTTATATTGCTGGATTGACGATTCGTTTTGCGATAGTCATTAACCTGATAGTTGTCTTATACCTCTTGTGGTACCCTTTGTTACGTAAATTTTGAACGGCTTTTCGGTGGCCATAATAGAGTGACTGTGTATAGCTGTTAATGGGTGGTGAAGTGGTTCTAAATCAATCGAATATGTAAGCCCGGATATTGAAAGGGATGTTATGTTTTATGCAGGGGAAGAAGCGATGAACGCTTCGCCGGAAAGTGGCCCAATAGTAATCATAGATGATGACAAATCTATTTGCCGAACCCTGAAGCTCCATTTTGAGCGTGAAGGTTACGACGTAAAAACGATCCATAATGGCCAAGACGGTATGGATGTTCTTGAGTCTGTATCATCCGCTATTGTGATTCTTGATTTAAGACTTCCGGACGCAAACGGAGTCGACCTGCTCAAAAAAATACATGACATGGGAAAGGACTTTTACTCCATCATTATCACAGCTTTCCCTGACATGGAATCGACCGTTAAAGCTGTCAGGAATGGAGTTGGCGAATATATCTATAAACCGATAGATATTCAAGAGCTTGACAGGGCTATTGAAGTTGGCGGTGAATTTCTTTCCAAGTACAAAAACCACGATAAATCGTTTATTCCCGTGTCACATGAAAATGCTTTTTCATGCCAGTTTATAGGGAAAAGCCACGCTATGAGAAAACTGTTCAAGACCATAGGGATGGTGTCCATGAGCAGGGCCACGGTTAACGTTACAGGTGAGAGTGGCACAGGAAAGGAGCTTATAGCCAAGGCGATTCATGACAACAACTCCAATCATGACGAGCCATTCATATCTGTAAACTGTTCGGCTATCGTGGAGACTCTTCTTGAATCGGAGCTTTTTGGACATGAAAAAGGATCCTTTACAGGAGCCATCAACAGGAAGGAAGGGAAATTCTCGCTTGCCAGGAAGGGCACAATATTCCTTGATGAGATCGGAGAAATGGATATTAACCTGCAGGCCAAACTTCTTAGGGTGTTGCAGGAGCGTGAGTTTGAAAGGGTCGGTGGCCAGGAAAAGCTGAAAGCGAATTGCAGGGTGATATCGGCTACAAACAAAGACTTGAAGCAAATGGTCAAGGAAGGCCTGTTCCGGGAGGACCTTTATTACAGGCTTAATGTTGTGAGCATCCATGTCCCTCCGTTGAGGGATAGGAAAGAAGATATATTAGAATTAACTCCGTATTTTATCACCAAAGCCCGTAGAGAAGCGGAGAAGGAAATAAGCTTCATTTCTCAGGAGGCGATGGACTTCCTGGTGGAGAGGAACTGGAAAGGAAACGTAAGGCAGCTTGAAAATGTTATTACAAGCGCCGTGGTAATGTGTCGTAGCGACAGGCTTACAAAGGACCTTTTTGCGTCTTTGATGAATCCTCACGAAAGCGGCGCCGAGCCCGACATGGCTACAACTGCGGAACCAGCCTTTGCCACTATCGATGAAAATGGCTATTTGCCAAAATCCCTTGTTGAGATGGAAAAGGAACAGATTCGCCAAGCCCTCGCTTATACTAAGTGGCACAAAGGGAAAGCGTGCGAAATACTGGGCATAACAAGGCCGAGGCTTGAGCGAAAATTAAACAAGTACGGTTTGAAACCATTGAAATCACTTTATGACGCTGTCAGCAAAACAGATGGCTGATATCAACTATATATAAAGCGGCGCTGTGGATCCTTTACAAGAACTTTCTCAACTTGTGCAACAAGGGCAAAACAGGGAAGCGGTGGCTTATACTGAAAAGCTCCTTGATGATTCCTACTCTGTTTCAGATATCGTCAAGGCTTTATCAGATGGCCTGGCTGTGTTGAGAAACAAATGTACCATTGAAAATTTCCAGCTACTCGATGTTCTGCTTGCCAGCAGGGCTATGGTGGAGGTGGTGGATGAGTGTATTGCAAAAAAATTTGAGAGGGCGATGGATGATATGGCTGACATATATGAGGATAAAGCGCATCCACGCCAGAGAAAAACATTGGTGATCGGAACAATCCAGGGGGATGTCCACGATCTCGGTAAACACGTAGTCGCGACACTTTGCCGGTTTAACGAGTTCAAAGTGATAAACCTTGGCAAAGATGTGCCGGCAGAGGCCTTTGTGGAATCCGCAATAAAAGAAAACGCCAATTTTGTCGGCGTATCCAGCCTGATGACCGTTTGCCTGTCCGAGATAAAAGAGATCAAGCCGGCCCTGGTTGGCAAGGGATACGGTCATGTGAAAGTCGTTGGCGGCGGAGCGGCTGTCCAGCAGAGTTCCGCGGAAAGTCTTTGCCTTGATTACAAAGCCGATGACGCTTTCGATGGGCTCGATTATTTTCAAAGGTCAAATGATTGTTTTCCTGGGTGACTTCTTTTGAACTCTATAGATAGAGTACGGTCAGTTATACGTTTCCAGCAAACAGATCGCCCTCCCGTTGTCCCAGAGCTGATTGCCGTCACCGCCACACTAACAGGTGTTTTACCTCGCGACTATGTATCTTCCGGCGAGACACTTGCCAAATGTCAACTCGAGACTCAGCGTATGATCGGTCATGACGCTGTTTTCGCGATGGCCGACCTTTGTGTTGAAGCGGAGGCGATCGGTTGTGAGATCACCTATCCGGAAAACAATTATCCTCACATAAAAAAAATAGTTCTTCACGATTTTTCCGAGCTTGACTCACTTAATCCGCCAGATCCGACCTCCGCTGGCCGGATGCCGGAGTTGCTAAAAGCCACTCGCCTGCTTAAAAAGGCAGTGGGGGGCGTTATACCGGTCATCGCTCACGCCACCGGCCCTATGACCATCGCGGCAAGAATTATGGATATAGAGCAAATGCTTTATATGATAGTGGACCATCCCGACAGGTTCAGGTCCATACTGCGATTTTGTTGTGATGTGTCGAGGAACTTCGCTGTTGAGCTTGTAAAAGCAGGGGCTGACGGAATACTTATTTTCGATCCGGCCGCTTCCCCTTCCGTTTTGCCGGCCAGGATATTCAATGAATTCGAAATGAACCAGGTAAAGTCTATTTTCTCCTATTTAAAAGCGCGTGATCCAGACATCATTACGTGGTATTCAGTCGCCGGGCCTACGCAAACAAACTATCAAATATCATCAGGTGTCGACAGCGATATTTTTACAGCTGACTATGTTACGCCGATTGATGTGGCGCTCACACGATCGAACGCTGTCGTTATCAACGGGAATATAAAACCCGCTCTTTTTCTCGAAGGGAGCGCCTCCGATATATATGAAGAAGCTTTGAAACTTTTATCCATTGCGCGCCCTACCGAGCGATTTATCCTGGGAAGCGGCTGCGAGATACCACTCTATTCGAAACTGGAAAATATTAAGGCTCTGGTGAAAGCGGCCGAAGATGAACGAAACATTTTTGATAATGTCAATTCCCATTTCCCCGGTTCACGTGAGGTCACTATACTTCCACATAGAAAAAAGGTGTTTATCCAGAAGAATCGCTCTGTTCTCGATGCGATACAAAAAGCGAAAATATCTGTCACAAGCTATTGTGACAAGTCAGGCGCGTGCGGAAAATGCGTGGCGCTAATCAAACGAGGAGCTGTTTCACAAAAAGAGCTGATTGAAACATCGCAACTTAACGTTTTAGAAAGCGCATCCAACGAAAGATTGGCGTGCAGGGCGAAAGTCGTGGACGATGATGTGGGAATATATATTCCCTATTTCAGCCGCGTTTTCAGATCGCACGTGGCGGTGTTTGAGGAGCTTATACAAAAAACAATTACAAACGAACTCGAACACTACGGGTTTTCGCCCCGAATATCATGCAAAACTGTTGACTGTTCAGAGCTTTCGGGGGTTAAACCTGCGCTTTACGGAAAATGGCTTGAAAATAAGCTAGGCTCTTACAAAATTGAATCAAGGGCGATAAAAGGCTTTGTATCAGCTATTTCATCCAAACGTAATGAAGTTTTCGCCATCATAGACAAAGGTCGTGGAGAGGTTATAGATTTTTCAATATCTGACAAGGTTTTAGGTCTTGCTGTCGACATCGGCACGACGACGATCTCAGCCTATATCCATAATCTTGGTGACGGTAAGCTTGTATGTTTTGGCTCGCTTGAAAATCCACAGACGCAATGGGGTTTGAATGTTATAAGCCGTGTCGCATACTTAACGCAAGCTCCAGAGACGCTTGATGAAATGCAGATGAAGTTGATTGAGGGGATAAACAAGCTTATTGAAAGCTTTTATTATAATAATTCAATTGATTATAATAATATTTATGAGGTTGTGGTTGTTGGCAATCCTATAATCACCCACCTTTTCCTGGGCCAGAATCCAGAGAGTCTCTCCAAAGCGCCTTTTACATCAACAGTTTCCCGGCCAGTTCCGACATTTGTGGAATCATTGGGATTAAACCCCGGCTTGTCAGTGAATTCTGATTGCAGATTGGAGACGTTACCCAGTATCGGGGGGTTCGTAGGGGCCGATACAGTCGCCGGAATCATCGCCTCCGGGGTAAACAACCAGTATGATATTTCTCTTTTTATAGATATTGGCACAAACGGAGAGGTGGCTCTCGGTAATCGAGATCATCTGATTTGCACTTCAGTCGCCGCCGGCCCGGCCTTTGAGGGAACGCATCTTACCAATGGCCATATGTATCAAAACGGCGTCATCAGAAGCGTTGGCATAAACTCTGCAAGTGAAATTGTATTTAAGACGGTTGGGGATGGCGCCCCGATCGGTCTGTGCGGTTCGAGCATAATAGACGCTATCGCAGAGTTTTTACGTCACGGGATCATTAACCAGCGTGGACATTTTGTCAACAAGAGTAAATGGTCTCAGATCAAAGGCGATATTTTTGTATTAGTAAACAAAGAGGATACAGCCATGTTCAGTCCGATTTGTGTGTCATCCGCAGATATTGAAGAGATTCAAAAGGCCAAATCGGCGTTTCTAACCGGTATAACGCTTCTTATGAAAGAAATGGATATCTCCCCTCAGGAAGTAAAACATGTCTACATCTCTGGAGCGTTTGGGTTTTCATTAAATATGGATAACGCCAAAAGGATCGGCATGATTCCTGATCTCCCATGGGCGAAGTTTGAATTTATCAATAATTCCGCCGGCATGGGAGCGCGGCTTGCCTTGCTATCGAGGAGCGCAAGAGATGAAGCTGAAAAGATAGCTGACAGCGCACGGCATATTAATCTTGCCAACCATAAAGATTTCACAAACCTTTTTATCGACAACATGTTTTTCCCTGCTTAACCATGAAGGATAATTTTTACAAACGTTTGCTGGACAACGCCAACGACCTGATATGGGCCGTCAACATGGAGGGTTGTTTCATCTATATAAACGACAATATCAGCGAATGGGGGTATGACAAGGATGAGCTGATCGGCAAACCCCTTCTCGATATCCTCAATACCAAAATTATCGGAAAACGATATAGCGAAACGTCAAAGCTTGGCGTCCGTAGCGCTTTTGAAATGGAAGTATTGGACAAACGCGGCCAGGCCCATATGGTAAGAGTCAGCTCTTCCCCGCTCCAGGATGATGACGAGGAGATTATTGGTGTTATGGGAATTATCCATGACATATCGGAAACGCAGAAGCTGGAGGAAAAACTTAAGAACGAAGAGCGCCTCGCTTCCCTTGGGCGTTTGGCCACAGGCGTAGCGCATGAAATACGAAACCCCCTTTCTTCCGTAAAAATGAATCTTGCGATTTTACGAAAAAGGCTTCAACCTCAAGGAGTGGACGAGGAACATTTCACCATAGCGCAAGAGGAAGTGGCCAACCTTGAAAATATCGTCACAGAGCTTATTGATTACGCCAAGCCGATGCCACTGGACCTCAAACGGCTTAATCTGAATGAGGCGATCGAAAGCGCCGTTATCATGACCAAAAGCGCCAGCGATGAAAAAAATGTTGCCGTGAAAATAATAAAAGCCGGTGATGCGCCTCTTGCGTTGCTGGACAAAGCTAAAATCCACCAAGTGTTGTTGAACGTAATATTAAATGCGATTCAGGCGTCCTCGCCAAAAGGAAGTGTGACAGTGCAAGCGCAGTATATAAAGGACAAACAGAAAGCGAAAATAGTTGTTTCGGACAAGGGGGAAGGTATAAAGCCGGAGGAGATGAAATTTGTTTTCGATCCATTCTTCACGACAAAGAAATCAGGTGTCGGTATGGGGCTGTCAATAGTAAAAAGCATAATTAATAACCATAATGGAACTATAACAATCAAGTCAGAGCAGGGTAAGGGGACGGATGTCAGCCTTGAATTTCCAGTTTGTTGATTCTGCGTTATCTATTCGTTCAAATGTCTGGTATTCAGTAAGCTTTTAGCCAGCGCAAGAATAATTATTATCTCGGTGCCTTCCCCCTCGGCGCTTTTCACCGCGATGCTTCCCCCGTGTTTTTCTATTATGCCGCGGCTGACGGCAAGCCCCATTCCATATCCTTTATGACCTTTTTTAGTTGTGAAGAATGGATCGAATATATTTTCAATTTTCCCTTTTGGAATACCAATGCCATTGTCGCTTATTTTGCATGTTCCCCAATCGCCATTATTTTCAATATGTATATGTACTTTCCCTCCCTTGTCAACAGCGTGAATGGCATTGAGGACTATGTTCATAATCACTATGCTCAGCAACCTTGGATCTCCCATCATGACCACCGACTCGGCCGGTTTATCCAACCTTACCTCGATTTCTTTTTTGGTTATCATGTAGTCCAAAAGCCCTAGCGATTCGGTCACAATCTTTTCAAGCTCCACAGGCTGAAGCTTGAAAGTCTCTGTTTGAGTGTAATATGCCAGGTGTTTCATGAGGCTGTTTATGCCCAAAAGACGTTGTCTGAATTTTTCAACCTTTTCAGGTTCGACCTGATTGTTAATAGTGTGGTTTTCAACATTATCCAGCCAGTTGGAGAATTCCTCCAAGGGGCTTGACATAAGCTGCTGGAAGCTGGCCATAAGCTGCTTTACGGATTCGGCTTTTTCCTTATAGATCACTTCTGACTGATGCGCTTTTTGCGCCCGAAGAATTTGCCGCCATGCAAAAAAGCCCATACCAAGCGCCAGAAGGATCAATATTATCGCGTTAATAATCGCGGCGCTCTGAAATTTATGAATGGATTGGAACGTTTCTGACGGCTCCTGCCTGGTGAAAATATACCAGTCTTTATCTCCAAAACTACCTGGCGCCAGGAACTCTTTTCGCAAGTTAATCGGCGAATAACCTACTATAGTGCCCATTGTTCCATGGCCATCATCATCTGCGATCGACCAACCGGCCCCGCTGGAGCCTGCGATGGTTTCCAATAACTCTTTGTTGATTTTATGGCTTTTAAGAGCAAATATCGGGCACACAACAATTGTTCCGGTGGACGTGATGAGGTTGGCGTGTCCTGTGTCTCCGATTTGTACGCTGTTGATTGTGTCAAAGAGTTTGTCGAGATTGTATCTTGCTTGTATGGAGCCAATATTCTCGCCATCTTCGTTTTTCACGGGGACGTTTATTTCAATATAATACTGGTCCATTTGAGATGTATCCTCGAGAATATCCGATATGTAAGCCTTCCCGCTTTTCGCAACTTGTATTTTGCTATCTGAAGAGCTTAAAGGTCGGGTCGCTACGAGGCTTTGGATGTCGCTGCTGAAAACGGTTTCACCATCCGAATTACAGATTGTGGTGACAAAATATTTTCTGGCAAGTTCCGGCATGATGATTTTTCTAAGATTCTCGATTTCTTTTACAGTGTTACCCAATGGAAAAGTAAGGATATTCTTTGTAGTTGGCAATGAAGCGAGCCTCTGAATCGCTTCCAGCTGTTCATCTAATATTTTTTCCACCTGGAACGCGGTGAATGAGGCCACTTCTGAAAAATAGAGCCCTTTGGAGGTCACCAGCTCCTTTTGGCTCATTTTATAGATCGTGGTCAATCCGAACATTCCCGGCACAAGGCCGACAGCCAGCAGGAAAATTATGATGAGCTGTTTTAAATGTAAAAACGTTGCCGTTGGTTGTTTTGCGGTATATTGAGTTTCTTTTTCTAAATACTGCAAAATGTAGTGGTCCTTATCATTTGAATATTATTATTCGTTCCAATTTTCATACCAGCGG
>CAYNDB010000055.1:13336-15959 GCA_964395915.1 uncultured Nitrospinota bacterium
CTATAGTAAATGGCATTTTTTTATATCGGGATGTTCTCCCAATTTGGGGTTTGAGTTATTCCATTTTGTTGAATTTAACAAGGCATTTAAATATTTCGTTTATTTCTTGTAACTCAAAACCCACAAAACGGTCCTTTTTTCGTTAAAACCGAGCTTGCGCCAAAGCAGGTCCTGCTCCAAACCTGAGGCGCTTTCAGTCGTAATACGTAGTTTTTTTAGAGCTTTTTATATGAAAAAAAGTAAACGGTATGTTTTTTGTAGTCCTTCACGTAGATTAAGGTGGCTGATGAGCTAATCTCAAGCAACAGCCTTGATGTCTAGATGCCTATGTCATGTGGCAGTCATGATAAAGCGTAGGGGATTTGAATAAAAAGGATTTATTTTTGAATATGGGGACGAATATTATGAAAAAAACGAATTTTATTTATTGCCTGTTGTTCGTGGCTTTCCTTGCAGTCCCTGCCTGGGCCGCTGATGGCAAATCACTTGTTAAGAGTAACAAGTGTGGAAGTTGTCACAAGATGGAAGGCCCGGCGGCAAAGACTATTGCAGAAGTGTTAAAGAGGAAGGCTCCAGATCTTTTTTATGCCGGCAGCAAATTCCGCAAGGAGTGGCTGGTTGGGTTTCTCCAGAACCCGACGGTAATCAGGACGGCCGGTACAGTCTATTTAAACAACATCAAGCTTGAAGGCGACAAGGACGTTGTAGTGCCGCCGGCCAAGTGCCCTTCCAAGCTTAGCGCTGGTGACGCTGCAGCGGTTGGCGATTATCTGATGACCCTCAAAGACGCAAGCATGAAGACAGGAACGGCCAAAATCGGCAAGTTTTCCAAGGCGCGCGCAAAGAACTTCATGTTTAAAAAGGAATCCTGCAACGCCTGCCATAGTATTCCTCGAAGAGGGGGCGGTATTTCCTGTCCCACGTTCAAGGGCATAGGGAAGCGCCTTGCTCCAGACTGGATTTACAGTTTCATCAAAAATCCACAGCATTGGGATCCGAAGATATGGATGGCAACACGAGACTATAGCGACAAGGACCTGCAACTCATGGTCAACTACTTGTCCTCTCTTAATAAATAGGATGGGGTTGAAAAATGTATAAAGGATTTTCACTATTATCTGCGACAGCTTTTTTCGTGGGGACGTTTATTCAGCTAGCCGTATTTGTTCAACCGGCTTATGCGGAAAAGGCAATCGACAACTACAAGCTTTACTGCGTTCAATGTCATGGCACGGCCGGAGTCGGCAAAGGTATTAACTCGCCGTTTCTTGCCGTGCAACCAAGGAACCATACGAGCGCTAAGAGCATGAGCGAACTTTCGGATGAAGGCGTCTTTAAGGCTATCAAACTAGGCGGCGCCGCGGTTGGTAAGTCGACACAGATGCCACCATTCGGAGCAATTTTATCTGATGCGGAGGTAAAAGATATGGTTAAGCATTTGCGAGAAATGTGTAAATGCAAAGGTGCAATAACAAAATGATGATGTGCCGCCAAGAAAGACGAGATCAAGGATGAAGACCATAAAAAGCGTGTCCGCTAGCCGTTGGCAAGTGGGCAGTATGTCACCGATTGCTTGGACCCTTCCGACTGCAATCCTGATCCTTCTATCTGTTTCCATGGCTTTTGCTCAAGGAGACGCATCCTCTGCCCCGATTGAGTACAGGGATGTCCCATTTTTTGGGAGTCGGAATGTGATCTGGATACTCGCCCAGACCCATCTACTCTTTGGCGCGTTTGTCCTGGGAGTGCCGGTTTTTGCTTGGATATGTCATGTTGTTGGGGTTGTTACAAAGGAAGATCGATATGTCAGGTTGGCCAATGACTTTATAAGTCTGGTATTAGGCGCTTTTGAAATGACCGCTTTACTGGGGGTGGCTTTTGCTGTTGCTCTCATGGCTCTCTATCCGAAAGTCGTCTCTTATTTATCGAATATATTTTGGCCTTCCTACTATATATATGTGTTTCTGTTTGCCGCCTCGATGGTAACTCTCTACCTCTACTGGTCTGGATTTAAGACCATGAAGGAGAGAAAAGGCCTTCATCTGTTTTTAGGCTTCCTGTTGAATCTCGTTGCGGTGCTCGTTATGGTCGTGCCCAACGCCTGGGCCACGTTCCAGGCAAGCCCGGTGGTTTTACCGGCGGGTATGGGAGCTTGGGAAATGGCATGGGCCGCTGCGGAGAACCCGACCTGGGAGCCAATAAACATCCACCGGTTTATCTCGAACATCGTTCTGGGTGGATTTCTTGTTGGCGCTTACGCGGGTGTTCGTTACCTTTCCGCCAAAACAGTGCAGGAGCGGGAAGATTATGACTGGATGGGGTACATAGGGAACTTTATTGGAATGTTCGGGTTGCTTACGCTTCCCTTCGCCGGATACTGGTTAATGCGTGAGATATATATGTATAACCAGCAAATGGGAATTACCTTGATGGGTGGATTCCTGTCCTGGTTGTTCATTATCCAGGCTGTTCTGATCGGAGTTCTTTTCCTGGGAAGTAACTACTACTTCTGGCTGGGACTGGCCTACCGAAACGAAGGGTCAGGCAAATATCTGAAACCAATGCTTGTGATGCTCGGCGCGATGCTAATCTGTTTTATGGTATGGCTGACGCCCCACAGTTT
>CAYNDB010000056.1:0-15765 GCA_964395915.1 uncultured Nitrospinota bacterium
GAGCGAAACTGAGGGTTAGCCCTCGGTCTCCATGGCTTCCCTGACTTTGCCCACCAGGTCGACATATGTATATGGTTTTTGGATAAACCCGGCAAGCCCCTTGCCCGCAAATCTGCTGGTGGCGTCTTGCTCGTTGTATCCGCTGGAAAGAATAACGCGGACGTTAGGGTTGATAAGGCGCATTTCCCTGAAGGTAGCTTCGCCATCCATTCGCGGCATGGTCATATCCAGCAAGACAAGGTCTATATTTTGGAGCCGCTCTTTGAAAACATCAATGGCCTCAACTCCATCAAAAGCGACCAGGACATCGAAGCCCACTTTATTTAACATACGCTGCGCTACATTGATAATCGCTTTCTCATCATCCACCACAAGCACACAACCGTTTCCATTCCATCCACCAAGCGCCGAGGTGGTCTCCTTCGGCGCTTCCGCCGGCAGGTCGCTGGATGGAAACAGAATTTTAAACGTAGCGCCTTTGCCAGGTTCGCTGTGAACTTTCATCGTTCCGTTATGCCCCCGGACTATTCCAATTACCGCCGCCAGGCCAAGGCCACGGCCTGTAAATTTGGTTGTAAAAAACGGGTCGAATATCTTGCTTACAGTTTCGTTTGTCATACCGCAACCGTTATCTGAGACCTCAAGATATACATAGCCCCCCTCCGGCAATTCTTGGTCTGTAAATGTACTATCCAGGTAGTTGGAAGTGACATTTATAACCCCTGTGGAAAGCGTAACCTCGCCGTTATTTTCTCCCACAGCTTCAGATGCGTTAATTACAAGATTCATGATAATCTGCCTGATCTGTGTCGCGTCAGCCTCAATGGAGCTAAGGTTTTGATCCAGCCGATATATTAATGAAACGTTTTTGGAAATGCCTACTTCCAGCAGGTGTGTCATCTCCTCCACCATATTCGAGAGGTCTATAGGTTTTACAATAAACTTTCCTTTGCCAGAATAGGCAAGCATCTGTTTGGCAAGGTCTGCGGCTCTTCCCGCCGCCGTAATGACATCCTCTACATATTCTCTTGTTGGTGAGTTTGGCGCCAGCTCTTCCAGCGCAATGTTCGCATTGCCCATAATGCCGACAAGTATATTGTTGAAGTCGTGAGCGATCCCTCCAGCCAGCACCCCCAGGCTCTCCAGCTTCTGGGTGTGTTGAAATGCGGCTTCATCCTCCTTGCGTCTGGTTATATCCTGCAACACACCGGACATGCCGGTTGCTTTGCCTGATTTATCGTATGTAACTTTCGCCTGTTCCTGCACTATTCTTTCCGTTCCGTCGGGACGAATCACACGATGTTCTATATCAAAAGATTTTTTGTCATACAGGGCCCCGTTCATGGCTCTTTTTACTTTGGGCCTGTCTTCAGTGTGGGTCGAATTTATGAACATGTCATATGTTGCGTTCTGTTTTTTAGAGTTCAGACCGAATATGCTATATACTTCGTCCGACCAGACGAATTCGTTGTTGACGATATCCCAGTCCCAATTGCCGAGGCCTGCGATCTTTTGCGCTTTGGCCAAGCTTTTTTCGCTCGCTCGCAACGCTTCCTCGGTTTTGGTTCGCTCCATTTCAGCCGAAGCCCGCACGGCGAAAAATTGCAACATCGACCTTATGAAAGCGACGTTCGAAAGCGTCCCCTTATGCAATACCACCATCAGGCCGAGCGTTTTGTTATGTGAATCGAAGAGCGGAATGCCAATATAGCTTTCGATACTCATATTAATGAGTATCTGGTCTTTAGGGAACCTTTTCTGGACATGATCAAAATAACGAAGACCGTTGCTTATTACATCATTACAAGGAGTATTCTCAAGCGCATACGCAAAATTATCGATTATCTTTCCTCTTGTGCAAACGGCGACAGACTGGATGTGATCCTCTTCTTTTCCCGCCAACTCTCCAACGAAAGCATAATCTACATTCAAGGTCTCCGCCATGTGCAACACAAGCTCCCGGAAAAACTCTTCCCCTGTAGTGACGGCAAAACCTTCCACCAGCTTGATGAGTGTTTTTTCTTCCAGTTTACGCTCGGTAATATCTCTGACGATGGCCACGAAACGCCCTGATTCGCCTGGAGGAGTTATGTATTGGAGGAATATTTCAACCGGAACAGTTTTGCCGTTTTTTTGTTTGTGAACGGTTTCAAAAGTAAGCGAGGCTTGTTCGCCCTTTAGCATCGGGGCCAGCACATCCCGAAAAGTTTTTTCGGTAAACTCAGGTTTCAGGTCGACCGGAGTCATATCAAGCATCTCCTCGTATGAGTACCCGACCTGATTCATCCCCCCCTTGTTGACATAGAAAAATTTCAACGTATTAGGATCGAACATAAAAACACAGTCCAGCGTCATATCCAATGTGGTTTTGAACCGGGCCAGTTCCTCCTCGACACTTTTTCGCTCCGTAATATCGGAAACCATTAATATGGCTCCAGAGAAACTTCCATCCTCGTATATGGGAACTCCTCTCATGGAAAGGTTCATTATTTCTCCATACAACGATTTCATAGGAAAATCGGTGAAAATGTTATTGCCGTTTTTTAATGTTTCAAACGTTTGGGAAATTGGCGTTTCTTTTACCGAGGGTATTTCAGTAAATTTCATTCCAATGGATACCAGGTCGTTCCCTTCTTTGGAAACCCCCAAAATCGTTCTCGCTTTGGGATTTACAAAATTGATAACAAGTTCATGGTCGAGCATTACGATACCGATCGGAGAATGCTCGACTATTCTTTTATTAGTGTCTACAAGTGATTTATATGATAATTCCGATTCCCGTAAAGCCTCTTCGGAGCGCCTTATAGAGGTGAAAAGAGGGGCGAGCCAAATCAAGCCAAACACCATGAATGAAGATATGGCAAGGGCCACTAACTCTGCGGAAACATCGGGCGGTTGGGAAGCGTCTCCCGTTATCAAGCGGTAGAGTGTTATGCTTCGACGGATACCCATCAGCGTTACGGCAATGGAAATAAGCGCCCATCCGATACGTCTTTCAGTAATGCGCATCAGCCTAAAGGCCAGAAACGCCGCAACAAACTGAAGAAAAGTCGAAACCGCTATAATGAATGTCGCAACCATAACTTAACTCGGCAGATGTGTTGGCTTTTCAAACATGCTGTATTAGAAGAAACATCGATTGTGTTCCAGGTGTTAGACCACCCAAACTTCCTGAAATGTCTTATATTTTACCATTTTATGTGTATTGAAAGTATGGGAATTTCCGTTTTCCCTTATTTAGCTGCTAATTACCAGACCAGCCGAAGTGGAAACAGTGATTTTAAACATGAAATACCTTCCCATGGAAGCTATATATATCTTAGCCTGATAAAAGAATACGGACGAGATCCTTCTCCGGCGGGCAGGATGACAACTCAAGCTATGTCGCCCTGAGCTTGAGCGTAAGGAGCGCTCGAAGGGCCCCTCTCTGTGCGTTACCATACCAATTCCTTGCATGCAGACCCATATATTCATGTGCTATACTTCGCGGACAGGAGAGTTTTGTGGATTATGTCAAATTTTACATTTCCGATAACAAATGCCGCTAAATTTCTACGCAAGCGCGGTATCACTTCCACCCTTCAAAGGGTAAAGATCGTAGAGGTTCTTTTTGAAAAGCCACAGCACCTCTGCGCCGACCAGGTTTTGGAAAAGGTAAACAATGGAACTGACTATGTGTCGAAGGCCACTGTTTACAATACATTGAAGCTGCTTACTGAAAAAGGGCTGGCTCGGGAGGTTTTGGCCGACCCTGCAAAGGCATTTTACGAGCCTAAAATCACCAACCATGCCCACTTTTTCGATATCGATTCAGGCGAACTTATTGACATTGAGCAAGGTCAGGCAGATCTTAAATCATTACCCGATCCGCCAAAAGATTTTTCTATCGTAGGTGTTGATGTTGTAATCAGGATTCGCGACAATCGATAAACGGCAGGCGTAAATTTCTTTTAGCGCTCTCATTACAATTATTATGATACGCGATTTTCTTGTTTCTACAGGCTCCAGGACAGATTTTGTGGATATCACTTCCCAGGTATCGGGGATCGTCCGCGAAAGCGGCGCAGGCGAAGGAGTCTGCGTCATATATGTCCCACATACTACAGCGGCAATTACAATAAACGAAAACGCAGACCCGGATGTCATGCGCGATATAGGGCTCTCCATGGATCGGCTGATCCCCTGGAATGATGAAAACTACAGGCACATGGAAGGCAATTCCGCCGCTCACCTCAAGTCGGCGCTTATAGGCTGTTCTGAAACCATGATAATAAGCGGGGCTAGTCTTTTACTTGGAACCTGGCAGGGTATATACCTTTGCGAGTTTGACGGACCAAGACAGCGGAAGGTGTATGTCCGGATTTTCTGATTGAAAAACAAGGAGCCTCGAGTTACAAAATGGTTTTGATTTTCTGTGCTGGATCTAAATAGAGATAGAGTTTATAACCCTAAAGGTATAGAATGCATACTTAAAGGCAGTTGTGTCCGTGGCATGAGCGGCTATGAATATCATAAGGTAAAGCTGTCAATTTCCAATTTTTCGAAAGGGTGAAATCTGTGAACGTTTCTATCACTTACTGCCAAGTTTGAAATTACCGCCCAAGAGCCACCAGTCTGGCGGCTGAGATTAAAAAAGAACTTGTAGCCGACGTCGAACTTATCGCAGGAAGTGGCGGAGTATTCGATATTTCTGGCGATGGGGAGATCATCTTTTCAAAATACTCTATGGGACGATTCCCTGATAATGCGGAAGTTATTTCTCTGTTAAAACAGAAAAACGGCTAGTATTTGCTCTTGTCTTAACACCTGTCATTTCCACTACATTTTTTGTTGAAAATTTTCATTTTCTTGACAAAAAAATCCTATTTTTTGCTTTTTAAATTATATGACCTTTAAATTCAATGACTTCAATTCGGCACAAAAAATGCTTGTTATATGTTGTAAAGGGTATTATATTCATCTCTTTTTTGACGATATAGATATATAAGATGAAGTTAAAGCAAGAGGACTTACTATAATGAAGGCCAGCCTAAAAGATGGAATAAGGCACTATGCCAACCCTCTTCATGTGTATTGCTCTTTACTCTATGTTATGGGCAAGAAAAGCGCGCTTGCCGCGGCCAGGGCTTACGAAAGGAGGATTTTCAATTTCTTTTCTTCCTCCTACAAAAGATAGTCCGGGAAAAACCGGCTCCATCAGATCGTCAAACCTTGAATTTTTTCCCCTTCTGTAACATCTTGGAAAAGTCTTCCGCTGATAGAGGGCGGCTAAAGAGAAACCCTTGCATCTCGTCGCAATTGTGTTCCTTGAGAAAATCGAACACTTCCCTTGTTTCCACTCCTTCGGCGACGACTCTGAGGTTCAGGCCGTGAGCCATTGATATAATCAGCGCCGCTATGGCGGTATTATCCGGATCGCTGATGATATCGCAAACAAAAGATTGGTCTATTTTCAAAGTATCGATAGGAAACTTTTTAAGGTATGTCAAAGAGGAATACCCTGTTCCAAAGTCATCTATGGATAGTTTGATACCCATGCTATTGAGGCTGCGCATAGTGTCAATAGCTTCTTCCACGTCGTGCATGACAACACTTTCTGTCAACTCAAGCTCCAGGTACTCGGGATCGAGGCCTGAAATCTGCAAGGAGGTTCCCAGCACTTCGATCAAGTCACTCTGTTGGAATTGGCGCGCGGAAAGGTTGACGGATACCCGGAGGGATGAATAGCCCATATCGTGCCATTTTTTTGTTTTTTTCAGAGCGTCCAGGAGAACAAGCTGCCCCAAGGGAACAATGAGCCCCGTCTCTTCGGCAAGCGGTATAAAGTTCTTTGGCGACACAAACCCCTGCTCAAGACTGACCCATCGAACAAGAGCCTCCATTCCAACAACTTCCCCGCTTTTAAAATCTATCTTGGGTTGATAATAGGTTACGAATTCCTCCCGGCCCAACGCCTTGCGAAGGTTGTTTTCCATGTCGAGTTTCTGAAAAGCCAACCTGTTCATGCGAGGGGTAAAGAGCTGATAATTGTTTTTCCCCTGCTCCTTGGCTCTGTACATTGCCGTATCGGCGTTTTTAACCAGTTTGTCCGCTTCCTCGCCATCTGTCGGGTATAGTGTCAAGCCGACGCTGGCTGTAATATATATTTCGTTGTCATTAAGGATGAACGGTTCATATATAGATTGAATTATTTTCTGCGCGGCCTTTATAGCTCCGTCCGGTGTTACGTTTTGCAGCAGGAAAGCAAACATGTCTCCGCCCCAGCGGGAGACGGTGTCTCCTTGCCATATACATTCCTGCAACCTTTCAGCTACGGCTTGCAGAAGCTTGTCACCTATAGCATGGCCTAAAGTATCGTTTATATTTTTGAAACGGTCGAGGCCGAGGAACACGACAGCAAGTGAATTGCCGCTATGTTTAGAAAAAGTTAAAGCCTGTGTCAGGCGATCTTCAAAAAGCGATCTGTTTGGAAGCCCGGTTAACGCGTCATGGTTTTCCTGGAATTTGATTAACTCCTCACTTCGGCGAAGCTCGGTTATGTCATGGAACACAGACACGTACCTTGTGGTCCTGTCATGTTCATCTTTAATGGCGGTGATGGTCATGGATCCAAGGTAAGCCTCACCGTTTTTCCGCCGGTTCCATATTTCTCCTTGCCAGAATCCTTTCGACAAAAGGGAGTTCCACATAGACTTGAAGAAAGCGTTGTCATGCCTGTTAGACTTAAGTATGCTTGGGTTTTGTCCCGCGACTTCATGAGCCGAATATCCGGTAATGTCAGTAAACGCCGGGTTGACAGAGAGTATGTTTGCGTCGGTGTCGGTAATCACAACGCCTTCGATCGCGTTTTCAAAGACTTTGGTGGCAAGCTCAAGACGGTCTTCAGTATGTTTACGCTCGGTTATATCCTGCACAACGCCGACCATTCTAACCGCCTTGCCCGTTTGATCGCAAAAGACTTCACCGTGTTCAAAAACCATGCGTTCCGTCCCGTCCGGTCTTATAATTCTATGCTCGATACTGTACTGCTTGCCTTCATATAAAGCCTCGTTAACAGATTTTTTGACAAAATCACGGTCGTCAGGATGAATAGCCTTTATAAAAGTTTCATACGTCGGCTCAAACTCCTGCGGGGCAAGCCCTAATATTCGGAATATTTCATTTGACCACATGAACTTGTTCGTGGCGATGTTGAGGTCCCAGTTGCCAAGATGCGCCACTTCTTGCGCCTTGGCCAGGCTGGCCTCACTTTTCTGAAGCTCCGCTTCAGTATGTTTTCTGTCCGTAATATCACGGACAATAGCCACAAAACGGCCTGACCCACCAGGGGGAGCTACATATTGAAGGAAAATCTCTACAGGGACAAGATGCCCGTCCTTGTGTTTATGAACGGTTTCAAAAATCTGTGAAGTTCCGGTAGCGCGTTGTATTGTGCCCAGCCTTGCGCGAAAACTTTCTTTTGTATACTCCGGTTTAATATCCACAGGACTCATTTTCAAAAGCTCGTCACTGCTATACCCGAGGTGGTCGATGGCGCCCTGATTGATATAGTTGAAAATTAACGTTTCCGGATCGAACATGAAAACAGAGTCAAGTGTCATATCGAGCGTGGTCTTAAACCTGCTAAGCTTCTGTTCCGTAAGTTTCCACTCTGTAATATCGTTTATATACAGGGTCGCGGCCACGACTTTGTCGCCATGTTTTACAGGCCGTATTCTGCTACGGAACCATAAGTTAGAATCTTCCAGAATGGAGTTTTGAAAATCATATCTGTCCGGCTTGCCAAAATCGAAAACCCTTTTGAGCGCTTGACTTAGGCGCTGATGAAGTTCACTCGGCGCAAAATCAAAAATACTTCTTTTGATCAGCCCCTCAATCGTAAGTCCGCCAAATTCTTTATTCAGATATAGAATTTTACCTTCCCTGTTTACAGTCATAATTGTTTGAGGAGCGTTTTCCACCATGGCGCGCAAGTTGCACTCTGATTCCGGTGAATTCATTTCCTCCACTTTACGTGGCATGACAAGCTCCAAAGCTTTACCAAGTGTTTCGCTGGACAAATCATTTTTGGATATAAGCCCCACCTCTGCGTCAGGCGCTCCTTCTGTTTCCAGGCGTCCGTTTGTCGTCATCAGGATAAAGCCCGCTCGGCTACCTGCTTTTTTAAGACGCGTTATGGTGTCGCCGCCGTTTTCACCATTTAAGGAATGGCTCACAAAAATAATATCAGGGTCATATTCACTGATTTTAGACAAGGCGCTGTCGCAGGAATCGCATACAAAATAGTCCACATGGCTTACGGGGAAAGCTTCCAGAAGGGTGGTAATGGACTTTATATCAGCCTGATTATCTTCTATGATTATAGAGCTTAACTGAAACCCCATGTTATCGCCTTAATTCAGAATGATAGATGTTCTTTTGATTGTATAAATAAATCCAACTTGTCAAGACCGGGAAATGAGCCACTTTTATTATTCTAACTCTATTCGGACAACAATTTCCAATCTCTATAAACATACGTATTTTTGAGAATTGGACGTTTTACGGTCGATTTTATTTGAAATATCGACTTTTGATAACAAGGGTTTTTATCAAAAAAAATTACTGGCTGATATATCAATATGTTATGGTCAATGTCATGCATATTATTCTTTTTATCGGGTATAATTTCCCGCTGAATTTGACAGGGGAATTATGATGATTCAAAGTTTTGCGGGATTGTTCGCTTTCGTTATGTTTGCGTGGGCGATAAGCGAAAACAGGGGAAGAGTTCAGGTCCAGACTGTTATCGTGGGATTATCTTTGCAGATAGCTCTCGCTATTATTTTGCTCAAGCTGCCATTTTTCAGAGATATTTTCCTCTCCCTGAACCGGCTGGTCGCATCGCTTAGCGACGCTACAACCTCCGGGACATCATTTGTGTTCGGCTATCTTGGCGGCGGCCCACTTCCTTTCGAGGAGAAATCGGCAGGTGGAGGCTTCATCCTTGCGTTTCGCGCATTGCCGCTTGTGCTTGTTGTAAGCGCGTTGTCGTCATTATTATTTTACTGGCGCATTCTGCCGATTATCGTTAAAGGGTTTGCGTGGGTTCTGCGTAAATCGATGGGGCTCGGCGGGGCGACCGGGCTGGGGGCGGCGGCCAACATATTCGTCGGCATGGTGGAGGCTCCGCTGTTCATACGCCCATACCTTAAAGATATGACACGAAGCGAGCTATTTATTCTCATGACATGCGGCATGGCGACTATCGCGGGCACAATGATGGTGTTGTACGCAAGCGTATTGAGCGGAGCGATACCGGACGCCATGGGGCACATACTGACAGCGTCGATCATCAGCGCCCCGGCCGCCATCACCGTTGCGGCGATCATGATACCGGAGACAGGCGCCATGACTTCGGGGGATATCGTCCCTCCGCAACGCGCCACAAGCTCTATGGACGCGATTACCAAAGGAACGACCGAAGGGATAACGTTGCTTATAAACATTGTCGCGATGCTGGTCGTATTGGTGGCTCTTGTGAGCCTTGCCAACATGATACTCGGCCTTTTGCCGGACATGGGAGCCGAGCCTGTCACCCTGCAACGTCTGTTGGGATATGTCATGGCGCCTGTCGTATGGCTGATGGGCGTGCCGTGGAGCGAGGCGCTCACCGCAGGGTCGCTCATGGGTATTAAGACCATACTCAACGAATTTTTAGCCTATCTGAACATGGCGCAGTTGCCGGAAGAGGCGTTGAGCCCGAAAAGCAGGATGATAATGACTTACGCCATGTGCGGATTCGCCAACTTTGGATCACTCGGCATCATGATCGGCGGCATGGGCTCCATGGCTCCAGAACGTCGGGACGAAATCGTCTCGCTCGGTTTGAAATCAATAGTCGCGGGCACGCTCGCCACCTGCATGACCGGCGCTGTCGTGGGGATAGTGGGTTAAAGAAACAAGTTATCATGAACGTGGACATCGCAACGACTGACAGTGAAATCGAAAATTGTTTCGACGTGATGTCGCAACTCAGACCACATATTAGAAGAAACGAGTTTTTGGAAAAGCTCGGGAAACAGCGGCAACAGGGGTATGAGATTGCATATATCGATGTAGAAGGAAAAGTCGTCGCCGTCGCAGGGTTCAGAGTGGCGGACAACCTTGCTTGGGGAAAGTTTTTGTATGTGGACGACCTTGTCACCGGTAACAAGGAGCGATCGAAGGGGTTTGGGAAAGTTTTACTTGAATGGCTCCTCAACTATGCAAAGGAAAACGGATGTGATTCGTTTCACCTTGATTCTGGAATAACGAGAATTGACGCCCATCGTTTCTATTTGAATAACGGGCTTGAAAAATCAAGCTATCATTATTCTGTGAAACTATAAGCCTGAGACTCAGGCTATGATTTCGCCTGCTCAGGTGAAGCCCGTGCCGGCTACGCAGGCAAAGCAGTGATCGGCAATCGCGATAGAGGAGTCTTCGTCCGGCGCTCCAGCCATTTCAGAGACGTGAGTCTTTTTGCCGCCCATAGGAAGGCTCATGGCGAGGTTGAAATCGCAGTCGTACAAATATCCATTCCAGTCCGTCGAAACAAACGAGCGGCACATGGCGCCTTCAATCGCGGCCGGATTAAAATGTTTTGCAAGTTTGGCGATGTATTCATCGTAGGCTCCGGAAGATATCAGTTCGTCGCGAAATCTTCCAAGCGGCGCGTTGGTAAAGCTGAAAAGGTTGTTGAACTCTATATCCCATTTTTCTTTTAGCCCATTTTTAAACTCTTTTTCCATAATGGACTGTTCGACGCCAAGCGAGTCGCCAACAGGGTTTGCCACAAGGTTAAGCTCAAGCCCGCTTCCTTCCTTGCCATATCCCGTTTCATTTAATTTTTTCAACGCGAGAATGCTTTTCTCAAAAACACCATTGCCACGTTGGGACTCGGCCGTCTCCTGATCGAGCGACGGCATGGAGGCGACGATGACCACCTTGTGGTTCTTGAGGAACTCGATAAAGCCGTTCCATCCTGTTCCTGACAGCGCCGTGAGATTTGACCGGAGCATGATCCTTGGCGCCGCGCCTGCCAGCTTTTCGATCAAATATTTAATATGAGGGTTCATCTCCGGCGCGCCGCCCGTTATATCGATAGTGGAAAAACCGCCGCGCCTGGCAAATTTCACCACCTCATCCATGGTGGTTTTGTCCATGACTTCGGTTCGTTTAGGGCCAGCGTCAACATGGCAATGGGCGCATTCTTGGTTGCAGAGAAGCCCGACATTTACTTGAAGCGTATCGGTTTTTAGCCGGTCAAGCGTAAGACCTTTTTCCGACAGAGTGGCCTGGAAAGAGTTTGCCCCAGCGCTTATTCCGCAACCACCACCAGATTTATTTTCCGTTGAAAGCTCAGTTGCCATATTTTGATAAATTATATTTTATTAAGTGAAAAGCTTTTCACCAGTCCAGCGACTATTAAATAATTATTATAAATAATGGCAAGGTGGTTTTGCAAGCTATTGCGATGGCGGAAGGAGGTGGTAAATATCAGACAATACTTTTTAAGATATCTCTTTGCCTGTCTGCGATGTAACGTTCGATCAATTGTGATTTACTGAGATTAAGCTTAAGAAACTCGGCCCGCACTTTATATGTGGTGTACAAAGCAAGCTTGTTGGTCAGAAGCGCAAGTTTCTTTTTGTAATCCTGGGTTTTTACAACTTCAATCCCTTTTGTTCGTATGTCAGTGGAAAAAGAGGGGTCGATAGTAGGCAATTGAATCGAAACAGGGAACCTTTGTCCGGTGGCAAGCTTTATAGTGAAGTCGAAGCTCACCCCTCCAGCGCTGATGTCGAACGCTTTGCTTTTCACAAGACCTCCCTTTCTTAGCAACACATGAACAGGGTGGGCCGGGTTTGGCTTTACGCGATAAAACTGGCGACGTTGTATTACTTCAATAAGCTCAGGGATTTCAAATCTCCACGCAGTAGCTCCATTCCATTTGATGGAGCCTGAAAATATCGACCTGAACATACGCCTTACCCCATGAAGCTGAAAATGGAACCGTATCACGCTTTTATTCGGAGTTATATGTGGCGTTCCGCCGGCGCTTTTTATCGGGGCTACGAAAAATGAGTTTAAACCGGCGTCATATCCCAGAAAAACGGAGTCGTGATTACCTAATCGACCGATAACATTCATCTGTGCGTGAAGAGAATCCGCGCATGCAAGAGAAATAGCCTCACCAGCCGATAGCTTTAAATTGTAGCCTCCTTTGGCAGTGTTATTTTTTTTGTCTGTCTTGTTGAAAATTGAAAGTCCGAACATGATAGATATATGGGGATTAATTCCGCCTAATTCATTTTAGTTAAACAAATTACCTTGATGTTGACACTACTTATGTATCGGATAATGACGCTTCGTCCGTTAGACATTTTACCAGACGACTAAAGGTCATCAATAGGTAATTACCCCTTAAAACAAGTATATCTTACTCTGCCTAAAACATTGCGAACAAATTAATATCTACCCAGAATACGTTCTTCGAGAATGGTATGTTAAAGTGTCCCGATGGGACAAACAATACAGGCCATTTCAGTGATGGCGTTACCGGTTATATTCGCTGTGGTGTTGCACGAAGTGGCGCATGGATACGTTGCGTGGGCCAAAGGTGATGATACCGCAAAAAGGATGGGTAGACTCACATTAAATCCACTGGCGCATATCGACCCGTTTGGGACTGTCCTGCTCCCGATTATGTTCTATATGACCACTGGATTTCTTTTTGCTTACGCAAAGCCGGTTCCTGTAAATTTCTATAACCTGAGGAACCCCAAAAAGGATATGGCTGTTGTGGCGGCGGCGGGGCCTTTGATGAACATGATTCTGGCGACTGTTTCCGCAATCCTGTTCAAACTTGTCGGGTGGATGAGCCCGGAATCGATGGCGGTTACCAAGGGAATATTGGTTAGTGGATCGATAGGCTATGGCGGACTGATTCTTGTCCCGATAATGATGATGCTATATTTTTCTGTCATTCTAAACGTCATCCTGGCCGTGATAAACCTTATCCCCATACCTCCTGCCGACGGAGGGCGTATCGCCGTGGGGCTGTTGCCAGATAAGCAGGCCCGGGAATATTCTAAAATCGAGCCATACGGCTTATTTGTTTTGATTATAATATTGGTTGTAAATCCTTTTGGGATAACCAGCTGGACGATATACCCGCTTGTCGATATGTTATTGAAGATATTACTTTAAAGGCTATGACAAAAAAACGCGTACTCTCCGGAATGCAGACAACCGGCAAGTTGCATCTTGGCAATCTGGTCGGAGCTTTGTCAAACTGGGTTAAGTTGCAGGAGGAATTTGAGTGCTACTATTTCGCGGCGGACTGGCACGCCCTATCCAGCAATTATGAACACACCGGCGAGCTGAAAGAAAACCTTGTCGACCTTGGTATAAACTGGCTGTCTGCTGGAATTGAGCCGGATAAAAGCGTCATGTTCATACAATCGCTCATTCCGGAGCACGCTGTGTTGCATTTGCTTTTCTCCATGATAACCCCGATACCGTGGCTTACGCGTGTGCCAAGCTATAAGGAAAAGATGGAGCAGGTAAAAAACAAGGATCTGCATACTTATGGTTTTTTGGGATACCCTGTGCTTCAGGCGGCGGATATCGTTCTGTATAACGCCGACTTTGTCCCGGTTGGTATCGACCAGCTGCCGCATCTGGAACTCACAAGGGAGATCGTGCGCAGATTCCACGATATATACAAAACGAAGGTGTTCATAGAGCCTCAGCCGAGAATGAGCGCAACGCCAAAATTACCAGGACTCGACGGACGAAAAATGAGTAAGTCGTACAATAACGCCATATACCTTTCTGACTCCAAAGAAGAAATGTTTAATAAAATAAAAAATATAGTTACTGACCCGGCCAGGGTTAGGAAAACTGATCCTGGCGATCCTGAAAAATGTGTCGCCTACGATTTTCACAAAATATATTCCGGCGCTGAGGAGAATGAAGTTACTGTAAAAGAATGCCGTTCAGCCTCTAGAGGATGCGTGAATTGTAAAAAACAACTTGCCGAAAATGTGTTCAAATCTATCGATACGCTGCTTGGAAAAAGGGCGCATTGGTCGCAACGAAAAAGCGATGTTGTTGATATTATGCTGGAAGGAACTGAAAAAGCACGAGTTGTGGCAAAAAAAACGCTTGGTCAAGCGGAGGAGGCAATGGGTATGGACACAAAAAATTTACTCGCGACGATCAGGTAGAACCGCTTAATAATCCATCACTTGGCTCTAAACACCCAGATTTACGATAATTTACCTAAAATCAGCCAGATTTTTTCAAAAATACAATTTCCTGTCCGTCACACTTAAAACCAAATAGGCGCCGCTCTGCAAACATATTGATTTGAAATGAAAATAAAAATAAGAATTCCTAAAAGATTGTGGACGCTTGTCTATCTTTTGCTGATCGGCCTTATAGCCTGGACTTCGGCTGGAATTGTAAACGGCGTATTGGCGAATAAAATAGACGTTATATCTCCTCCCACCATGCAAAAGCCTGGAAGCAAGTTTGCGAAAAAAGCTTTTCCGGCAGGGCAAGAGGATTTTTCATACATAATACGCCGGAATATTTTTAACTCGGCCCAGGCTCCAGGAGACGCTGAAAAATTCTTGCAAAAAGCTTCGCTGGAGGCTGTTGGCGACAATGTTGCCGCTCCGAAAACAACGCTGAACCTGAAGCTTGTCGGCACAGTCATCGACGCCAAGGGGGATTACAGGCTGGCGGTCATCGAAGTGGGTGGGGGCGATAATAACGGGCAACGCCTTTTCCGGCCCAATGATACAGTTTCCGGCGCCACGATCGCAAAAATCGAACGCGACAGGGTTTTATTGAACAGGGGAGGCGTGATAGAAGCCCTGGTGATCGATTTTACCAAGCCTCGCAAAAAGGGCTTGAAATCTTTGAAACGCGGGATGAAAGGCTCCGGCAGGGCGGAGGTGACCAAAGTTTCCAAGGGTGAGTATGTGGTGTCGAAACAATATATTCAGTCGCAGCTTAATAACATGAACAGGCTTTTGACACAGGTTCGCGCGGTGCCTAATGTGGATAAAAGCGGAGCCGCAAACGGGTTCAAACTTTTCTCCGTTAGAAAAGGCTCGATCTTTAACAAAATAGGGTTGAAGAACCGTGATGTTGTGCAACGAATCAACGGTGTCAATCTCGATTCCGCGGAAAAAGGGCTTGAGCTTTTTCAGGCGCTGCGCAACGAGACATCCTTCGAGGTCGATATATTAAGAAATTCACGTAAAACAACTTTGAGGTTTAACGTACAATGACGGGCTTTTTCTGCAACTCACTTCGGCAGGTTACATTACTTACTTTATTTGTTGTGGCCATTTCGCCTCTAGTCTGTATCCCCAGCGTTGCGATGGCTTTGGAAGGCGCGGTTGACCCATCCCCCATAAAAAAAACCCTTAAAGCCACCGACAAGGTAAATATCGATTTCAACGATGTTGAGATAAAGCTCTTCATTAAATTTATTGCGGAGCTTTCCGGTATCAATTTTGTGATAGATGAAAAGGTGAAAGGTAATGTGACTATTATTTCACCTAAAAAAGTGACTGTTGACGAAGCTATGAAGGTTTTTGAGTCGACACTGGAGGTTTACGGATATTCCCTTATCAAGGCGGGTAACGTTACCAAAATAATACCGGCCACTGAAGCGCGGTATCGTGGGCCTTTTGACGCCGGGGATAAAAAGGATGGCGACCG
>CAYNDB010000057.1:0-4890 GCA_964395915.1 uncultured Nitrospinota bacterium
AATAGATGGGGCGCGTTTAAAATGTATCAGGCTGTCTGCGGCTTGTGGCTTTTCACGTTGACCTTTGCGGCTCTTGTGACGAGTGAGACCCTGTTCTGGGCGATAGGCCCTCTGGCGGGCGTCGCCATGGGAGGCGTATGGGTGACCGGCCGAACAATGCTTGTCGAGCTTGCTCCGCCTGAAAGGATTGGCGAGTTTTTCGGGTTTTATTATATGGCCGGCAAAGCGTCGTCTATCATGGGCCCTATGGTGTGGGGGATAATCGTGGCAATGTTCACGCCTCTTGGCGGGACGATCAAACACCGCATGGCCGTTTTCTCGCTGGTGGTTTTTATCGGCTTAGGCTGGTGGATGCTGAGGAAGGTGAAGGTGGATTAGCCACTCCATTGTCATCCCTTGACCACGCTGTCATCCTGTCGCTATACATTGTCATCCCGCACTTGATGCGGGATCCCGTCGCCCCAGTGTCATCGCGAGCGCCAGCGTGGCGATCCCGATGGAAGAAGCATGGCTATGTTTACCATATTTCTCCCCACGAGATGCCGGACTAAATCCGGCATGACAATGTAGCCCGATTCCCCTTTTTTACCCCCTACAGAAGACGGCGGCGCCCCATCTGGTATAAAATGACAGACTAATATTTCAGAAAATTAAAACGGGCGCAAAAACCTGAATAACGGAAACCACAAATGCCTATTGTTAAAGAAGGCAATGACCCTCTAATAGTCCGCGAAGCAAATTGCGCCGGAGAAACGTTCAAACCGGAAGATTGCAACTTCGCCGATCTCGCCTTTAATTGCGCAGCAAATTTTGAAGGAGCCATTTTCGAAGGTCTAGCAAATTTCAATATTGCAGAATTTTGGAATAAAGTTGTGTTTAGCAAGGCAATTTTTAAAAATGGCGCAAACTTCTCTGATTCGATTTTTCGAACACATGGGGAAGAGATATCTTTCGCTAACGCTTCTTTTGAACAATCAGATTCCGATATTGACTTTAGTGGCGCATATTTTGGGCTACCATATGATCAATATTTCGACGATTGGAAAATAGCTTTTCGAATTACAGGCGGAGGAGATTTAATACAGCTATCGAAAAGTAATTCTTTCGATAGGAAAGAACAAATTAGGAATTTTGAACTCACGGATGGCAGGTTATCGGATAAAGCCCTTAAAGAACTGGACTTGGAAAAATATCAAAACGAAATAAGAGAAGCTTTCACGCAGTTTAAACAAAACCCGGGAAGAATTCGTTTTTCTAACACAACTTTTGAAAATGATGGTTCTGTTTATTTTAAAAACGCGCAGTTTCACAACAGGGGCAGCATACTATTTGATAGAAAAACTACTTTCAAAAACACGGCTCATGTAGATTTCGACGGTTCTATTTTTAACAACGGCGGGGAAATTCGTTTCAGCAAAGCAGTGTTTTATAATCAAGGCACCGTTAGCTTTTCCGACATATCGTTTGCATGTAATGGCTCAATTCGTTTTGATCAAGTTAAATTTAGAAACAAAGATACCGTAGATTTTGACGGAACATCTTTTAACAACCGCACCTCAATTTCTTTTCAAATGACCTCGTTTGCAAACGGTGGCCATACAACTTTTCGATCAGTGTCATACAATAAAAAATCTGATATAGGTTTCTCCAATGCAATGTTTATTAATGGTGGGGATGTAACTTTTGAAAAAGCAGATTTTCATGCTTTACAAAAGCAGGTTTTTCGAAAAGTAATATGGGCAAATAATGGTAAGCTTGATTTCCTTCCCATCGACCTACAGGAGAAGCTGGACTTAAAATTTTACGAATGCCTTTTCCTATCTCGGAAAGGGACTGATTTCTCTGGTGTCCGTTTCCCGGAAAAGGGAAGCGTGATGTTTCATCGGTGCCATTTCGATTCAATAGATGAAGTCGGTTTCTCCAGCGCTAATTTCCATCAAGCGGTGTTCGAGGGTGGCCCGATCGGGTGGTTGGAGGAATATGGCAAAGGAAACATAAGCATATGTAACATTCTGAAAAGTAGGGGGATCACCCCAACTGAATGGATGAAAGATATTTCCATTCCTATTCACACGTCTGTTTTCGCCGATGGTTTCACCGTAAATTTTCAAAACCTTACAACCGAATCGGCGAAAAATCTGAATTTCCGTATGGTGAACCTTTCAGGCTCCATATTCGACGGGGTAACACTGAAGCATATCGAGCTTAACGCGCCGAGCTGGGAAATTCAGGACGGACGATATATTCTCCACGCGGAAAAAGAGCTTTGGAAAAAGACAACAGGGTTTGGCAAATTAAAACCCGGAATTGATGAGAAAAGTTTCCACGAAGAACTTCGCAACGTGGCGAACCAGTGCACCCAGCTAAAAAGTAACCTTGAGGGATATCGGGACTTCCGTACGGCGGGAGATTTCCATTTTGGCGAGCAGGAGATATTGCGGAAAGGGTACCCTTGGCTAGAAAATGAGATATCGATTATGGAACGTATCTTAAGAGCCTTTTTCCATCTAAGCTCTGGATATGGTGAAAGGCCACTGTGGGCTGCGGGGGCGACATTTTCACTACTAATTGGCTTTACCGTCATCAGTTTGTTAGCTCAAGATTATATGGGGGTTCACCTAAAGGAAATATGGGGGGGAAATGAAGCCCATACGGAGATTGCCCATTTCTGGAAAACTATGGGGCATATCCTATCCCCGTTTTGGAAGTCAGCGAGTATAAAGGATATTGGAAGCTCTAACTGGGGGTATTACATATATCTTTTCTTCGCCAAGGTCACTATATACGCTCAGTCGACAATGCTTATCCTCGCCATCCGGCGCAGGTTCAAGCGGTGACAGCAACCCACGAGATGCCGGACTAAACCTACCCTGAAGGGCACGCGCGGCATGACACTTGCGCCTCCCCCTGGAGGGGGGAGGCGCAAGTGGGGGTGATAGTTGTCATCCTGAGCGCAGTCTAAGAGTGACTATCTCACCTGAAAAAGTTGTATTTCACGATGCAGTAAAGCGCGCGGAAGGCGTCTTTGAGCCCTATCTTTTTACCCTCGTTATACGTTCTGCCGTAGTAGGAGATGCCAATCTCGTATATGACCACATCAAGTTTTGAAATTTTGGCGGTTATCTCCGGCTCAAACCCGAAACGGTCCTCCTCGATATCTATCTGGCGCAAAACATCGATTTTGAAAACCTTGTAGCAAGTCTCCATATCCGTAAGGTTTAAGTTTGTGGCCATGTTTGAAAAAAGCGTAAGGCCCTGGTTGGCCAGCTGGTGCCAGAAAAAGAGCACACGATGCGGACGCCCGCCCATGAACCTGCTTCCATACACAACGTCCGCCCTGCCGGTCAATATCGGCTCCAAAAGGAAATCATATTGCCCGGGGTCATATTCCATGTCGGCGTCCTGTATGATAACGATATCGCCCGTCGCCATTGCAAACCCGGTTCTAAGGGCGGCTCCTTTCCCCTTGTTCACATTATGGCGCGATGTTTTAATCACAGAGGTGTTTTTTTCAGCTATTTTGGCCAGTATTTCAAACGTCTTATCGGTGGAGTGATCGTCTACTATTATCATCTCCAGTTCGAGTGTTTTCCATATCGGCTGGCCCATAACGGTGTCCACTATTTCTTCTAACGTGGCTTCTTCGTTATAAACGGGTATTACGACACTTATTTTCATATTGCCCTGTATTTTGCAAATTATAAGAGTTTATCTTTTATAGCGTTGTTCTTCAAGGGTGGGTATGGGGTAATATTGAAGATGAAAAAGACACCTGCGAAAGATTTGTATGAAAACTATAGATAAATACATACTGACGGAGTTCCTGAGAATTTTTATTTTCTCCATGGTCATCCTGATTGTGTTTTACGAAATGGTGCTTTTTTTCGACAATGTAGGGTATTTCATAAAACATAAAGCCACTTTCGACGAGATATCCCGGTTCCAGCTTTTCAAGGCGCCCACGGCTGTTTTCCATGTGACGCCTATATGCGTTTTAATGTCCGCCCTTCTTGTCATCGTAAGCATGTCGCGATACAGCGAAATCGTGGTTATTCAATCGAGCGGAATTAGTCTTTTGAGAATAGCCGCCCCCCTGCTAGTGGCCGGAGCCGCGATAAGCTTCATATCGTTTTTAAATAGCGATTACCTTGTATACATAGCCGAATCGGAGGCGAAAAGGGTTTATTACGACGAAATCAAGGAACAGCCGCGCAAAAGTCTTTTTAGCAAAGACCGTTTCTGGTACAAAGGCGACGATGGCTCCATATGGAACATCGGTCATATCGATATAAAAAATGAAAAGCTACGCGATCTGTCTATATTTTACTTCGACAAAGACAGAGCAAGAATTACAAAAAGAGTTTCCGCGGACTCAGGCGCCCTTGTAAACGGCAAGTGGGTGTTAACTAATTATGTTGAGCGGGTTTTTGATGAAAATGGCAACTTTGAGGAAAGCCGTTTGAAAACACGTTCATTTCCTGAAGATATTATCCCCAGCGAGGACTTGCAAAAAGTGAAGCTCCACCCGGAAGAGATGAACCTGGTGCAAATGCGCGGGTATATAAAAAATCTGCGCGCCAAAGGCTATGACGCCACACGCTATACGGTGGATATGTACGCCAAAGTGGGGTTTCCGCTGATAAGCTTTGTCATGCCGCTTATAGCCATCCCTATGGGGCTGCGCTCCAGCAGGGCTGGCGGAGCTATGATCGGAGTGGGTGTGGCGATTGTAATAGCCTCACTTTTCTGGTTTATGCAATCGATGGGTGTCGCGCTTGGACATGCCGGTGTGCTGCCTCCTTTGCTCGCGGCGTATGGAGTGCATGTGCTGTTCGGGTCGCTGGGATTATACATGTTGATCTCCAACCGCCAATAGAAAAAGCAGGGTCG
>CAYNDB010000057.1:4990-15340 GCA_964395915.1 uncultured Nitrospinota bacterium
TTATTATATAGACGGGGCCACAGCCGGAGCCAGGCTTGAGTAAACAAGAGCCGCCTCATGACGTAACTTTACGAGCGCTTCACCATAGCTTGTATCGCTTGCATGGACTGTCAGCACAGGCTCGCCCGCAAGGATGATTTCTCCGTCATATGGAACGTCACGAGCGCCGTTTTTATACCATTTCTCCCAGCCGGTAAAAACTACGTCCTCTTTGGCGAACACCCTGGCATGGGCAAAATATTGTCCTTGAGGGCCGGGATCGACAATAAGGTTTGAATGCTTTCCTTTTACGCTATCAAGGTGCATGCCAAGAAGATCGTTCCACGTCCCCATGGAGATAGCTTCCAGCCCGGCTGTCGGGCGCGGGTTCACCTCTACAAGCGTCACTTCTCCATTGTAAATAAAATCGAACCCCCACAAGCCTTTGAGGTCAAGCTCAAGCGTAAGTGAATCAGCGATTGCGGTCACCTGAGCTGTGGATTCTTTTGCAAAAGGGTGCGGGAAAATGTTGCCTACGTAGCGGAAACCGTCCCCGCCAAATGTTTCATCCCCGATAATTTGAGTCATTATTCCCAACACAGAGGCGTCGGAACCATTGGAGACTACTATAGCCGACGAGGCCAGCCCGTCCACATGCGCCTGGTAATAGACACCTCCCTCATCAGGTTCGTAATCTTTATCGACAAATTGGACGCCAACCCCACCCATCCCGGAAAAGGTTTTCGCAAGCCACTTGCCGTTTTCCATCGATTCGTTTTTTTCATATCGTATGGCCGGATATTTGAAATTCCAGGAGCGGGCGGCTCGACCGAGAGTCTCCGGATCACGCGATTTTCTGACACTCTCAACCGAACATCCATACACTCGCCCTACGTCGCCCAGCTTGTTAAGGGCAAAGATATCGTTTTCAAAACCGGGCCCGTACACAATACCGGAATTTTCAAAACTGTATGCAAGGCTGATAAGAGCGTTCAGGTCAAACGAACTGTCGCCATCTCTTTTTGAGGATTTGTTGGGGCATAACTTTTTTGTGTCGCGGTCGCCAAAATAGTCCACAGTGGCAACCTCGTGGCCATGACGGACAGCGTTTTCCGCAAGGAAGCGGATGTTTGATCCGATTAACAGGATAGGCGGTTCGCCTTCAAATTCTTCCATAAGATTTTTCCTAAGTTACTACAACCTTATTTTTCGAGTATACCACCCCCGGCAAGAATATTCAGAATATCAAATCTATTTCTCCCCATATGCCTCACGCAAGATCTCATCACCACCCTGTTTTAAAAGCTCTTCAGCCAGACGTATACCCAAATCTGTACATTGTTCAACGCCACCACGCACAACGTCCCGATATATCACAGAACCGTCGGTAACTCCGACCAGCCCTGTAAGCTCAATTTCCTTGCCAGACAAAGTCGCATAACCTGCTATTGGCGCCTGGCATCCACCCTCAAGCCTTCTCAAAAACGCCCGCTCAGCTTCAACAACCAGGGCCGATTCATTATGATTCAGGAAATTTATCAAACCGGTCGTTTTTTCGTCGCCAATACGGGTTTCTATCCCCATAGCCCCTTGCGCCACCGCAGGAAGGCAATCGGATGGTTCGAGATATTCCGTCACCACTTCCTCCATCTCCATCCTTTTCATTCCAGCCGCAGCAAGAATAATAGCGTCGAGATTTTCGCTTTCAAGTTTTTTCAAACGTGTGCCGACGTTGCCTCTTATGGAAATTATCTTAATATCCGGCCGGCCGCTCAAAATCTGCGCCTGCCTTCGCAATGACGACGTTCCCACACGGGCGCCCTTGGGAAGTTCGGAAAAAGCTTTAACCTTACTCGCAATAAACGCGTCACGAGGATCTTCCCTTTCGCATATTACGGATATTTCAAGTCCGTCCGGCAACATGGTCGGCACATCTTTCATTGAATGGACGGCGATATCGACGCTGTTGTCCAGAAGGGCGGTCTCCAGCTCTTTTACGAACAATCCTTTACCGCCAACCATGGCAAGGGGAGTGTCCAGGATTTTATCTCCCTTGGTCTGAATGGGAACAAGATCAACGATAATTCCCTGGTGTTTTTTCTCAACCTGGTCTTTAACCCAGTTTGCCTGCCACAAGGCCAAGGGCGAGCCGCGTGTGCCTATCGTAAGGTCGGCAAGTTTACTATTCCCCATCGCCAAGACCGAATAATTTGCGGAAAACTTGCAGGTATGTATGACTATCCTTTGTTTCGGCCGATTTTTTCAGGTTTACTACCGGCGCATGGATAACCTTGTTTATTATCGAGCTCGTCATCTTATCTATAGAGTCCTTATCTTTATCAGAAATATTTTCCATTTTGCCAATAACCTTGGCAAGCTCGGCCTTACGGATATTTTCCGCCTTGGTTTTCAAAGCGGCTATGGTTGGGGCGACTTCAAGGTGGTCCAGCCATGTGAAAAACTGTGCTACCTCTTCTTTTATAATCGCCTCGGCTTTCTTCGCTTCGTTCTCACGTTCGGCCATATTGGCGTCTACTACGTGCTGAAGGTCGTCGATATCGTACACATAACAGTTGTCTATTTCGTTGACCGAAGGCTCGATATCCCTTGGCACGGCGATATCGATAAAAAACATGGGAAGCTGTTTTCTCTCCACAATCACTTTAGCGGCAAGCTCTTTTCTTATTACGAAATGCGGGGCTCCGGTGGAAGTTATCACTATGTCACACCTTTTAAGCTCTTCGTAAAGGTCGCCAAACCGTATCGCCTCTCCGCTGAACTTGGTGGCAAGCTCAACAGCCCTCTCATATGTCCTGTTGGCAACCAACACCGTTTCCACACCCTGCGATATCAGATGATTGGCCGCAAGCTCTATCATCTCACCGGCGCCTACCAACATTACTGTTTTTGACTGAAGGTCATCGAATATTTTTCTGGCAAGCTCGACAGCCGCATATGAAACAGATACGGCGTTTTCCGCTATCGCGGTTTCAGTGCGAACTTTTTTGGCGACATTGAAACTTCGCTCGAAAAGATTGTTTAATATCGCGCCGGTGGACTGAAGCTCCTTGGCCGCCTTGTACGCGCCTTTGACCTGGCCTAATACCTGCGGCTCGCCTACTATCATTGAATCGAGTGACGAAGAGACCTTGAAAAGATGCTCCACAGCCTCTTCGAGGACATAAAAATAGGTCGACTTGTCGATCGTCTCTCTATCTATGGAATGATGCTCGCTCAAGAAATTTTTGAGCGCCTCCACGCCAAGTTTGATATCCGTCACCCTGGCGTATATCTCAACCCTGTTGCAGGTGGAGAGAATCACCTCTTCGAGTATTTCCGGTGTGTTGGCTTTTATAGTCTCCAACGCCTCACCGACTTTCGAGTCGGCTATCGCCAGCTTCTCGCGCACCTCCACAGGCGCCGTTTTATGGTTAATACCCAAAACTATAAGATTCATTTTTTATCCAATGTGCATCAGCAAAGCCGTGACAACTATGCAAAAACCGGTAATGCCCAACGCGGCCGCCTTTTTCCCTCTCCAGCCAAGCGCAACACGTCCATACGAAAGGACCGCATATACGATCCAGCCTATTATGAGCGAAACTGTTGATGTGTCAAACTTGATAAGCGCCCCATAGCTCTGGGTAGACCACACGACAGCCGCCAGCATGCCAACTGTTATAATCGGAAAACCGAAAACCAGACCCACCCTGTTTGCGTCGTCGAGGATAGCAAGCGAAGGAAGGCGATGGTACCACCCCCCGAAATGTTTCGATTTCAATTGCCGCTCCTGTATCAAATACATAAGCCCGGAAGCGAACACCAGGGAAAACGCGCCAAACGCAAGGAATGACAATGTCCTGTGCATTGTAAGCCAATACGCCTTGACCGGTAACACAGATTCCGTCTCTTGCGAAAACGCAAAAGCGATAAGCATCAGCGCAAAACCAATAGGCACCATGAACGCGCCTAGAGGTTTTATCCTGAAATATCCCTCCGCTATAAGGAAAACAATGAACACCACCCACGCCAGGAAAACGCAATATTCAAACGCATTAGTGTATGGGCCATGACCGGTTATCATCGACCGCTGGATCAAAGCGGCAGTCTCTACAACCAGCCCTAGAGTGATCATTACTGTGGCAAGAACAAACAGCATTTTATTGCGCAGAGCCAGGTGCAAAAGATACTTTACCATCCCTAAAAAGAAAAGGAATGTGGCCACAATAAACATAGAGTTCATGCCTCGATAATTTCCTTCACAAGACGTTTTGCCCCAGCCATATCGTCATTTTTTATTTTATCCAGCAGGTCGGAGTCCGCCAGGTTGTTAAATATTGTTTCGCGCCGCGCTTGATCGTCTATAGTTTTCAATACGGTTTCCCGCGCTTTACCCATCATGTCCAAATATATGGCCCACTCTTCCCCGAACTCTTTCTCCAGCGATTTTCTGGCTTTTTTCGCCACTGCCGGACTCTTGCCCGACGTGCTTATGGCCAGGGAAAGGTCTCCCCTTCTCACCACGGCGGGAACCATAAACGAACAAAGCTTTGGCTGGTCTACGATATTTACAAGGACGCCTCTGGCCATAGCCACAACGTATACCGCTCTGTTCACCTCCGGCATATCCGTACAACCAAAGGCCAGCGTAACGTCTTCCATATGCTCCGGTTTAAAAAAACCGTCGATATATGTAATTTTTTTCGAATCAACCAGCTTTTTCATTTTCTCAGACAACTCAGGCGCGACGACAATGACCTTCGCGCCGCATTTCAACAATGACATCGCTTTGCGATACGCCACAGCCCCCCCCCCCACTATCAGGCACGGCTTTTCGTTTATATCCAGAAATAGAGGGTAAAGAGGGCTCATTTGCCACTTTTCACCAAGCTGTTCAACTCCGATATGAACTGTGTGATATCCCGAAACTCACGATATACGCTGGCGAACCGGACATACGCCACATCATCCAGACGTTGCAAGCCTTTCATCACAACTTCACCGACCACCGAACATGATACTTCTTTTTCACCAGAGGCCATCGCCGCCCTCACAGCTTCCTCGACAAGCTCTTCACGGGCTTCGGCGGAAACCGGACGTTTATGACAGGCTTTTTCTATTCCATACATGATCTTTTCACGGCTGAACTGCTGCCTGCCGCCATCCTTTTTTATTATCATTGGCAGGCTCTCTTCGATCCGCTCGTAGGTGGTAAATCGGCCCTGGCAACGCATACATTCACGCCGACGCCTTATCATATCCCCTTCGCTGGTAAGACGGGAATCGATCACCTTGTTATCAAGGTCGTTGCATACCGGACATTTCATATCAAAACAAGCCTTAAATTTATCAGCATGTTACAAGTTTTATAGCTGTCGTGTCCAACACTATAAACGCCCAGGATACAGAGGAAACTTCCCACAAAGCTCTTTTACCTTACCCCTGATCTCAGCCAGATGATTTTCATCTTCAAGATTTTCCAGAGCGTCGCATATCCATTCACCAACAAGGTCCATTTCATCTTCTTTCAACCCTCTTGTGGTAATGGCCGGAACGCCAATACGAATTCCAGAGGCGATAAACGGCTTTTGCGGATCGAAAGGAATCGTGTTTTTATTTACTGTAATGCCTGCTTTCTCAAGCCCTTCCTCGGCCGCTTTGCCGGTGATATTTTTTGACTGCAGATCGACCAGCATAAGGTGCGTGTCCGTCCCGCCGGAAACAAGCCTCAAACCGTTATTGACAAGCTTTTGCGCCAGACGCTTGCAGTTGGCCACTATCTGGACTTGATAAGCTTTAAACTCTTCGCCCATAGCCTCCTTTAGAGCCACCGCCTTTGCGGCGATAACATGCATGAGCGGCCCACCCTGAATTCCCGGAAATACGGCGCGGTTTAAATCCTTGATAAATTTTTCCTTGCACAATATCATCCCGGCCCGTGGGCCGCGCAACGTTTTATGGGTCGTGGTGGTGACAAAATCCGCGAGTGGAACAGGACTGGGGTGCAATCCTGCGGCCACAAGCCCTGCAATATGAGCCATATCAACCATAAAATACGCGCCCACTTCGTCGGCTATCTCCCTGAACTTCTCCCACCGTAAAATCCTGGGGTAAGCGGACGCCCCGGCGATAATGAGCTTTGGTTTATGCTCAAGCGCAAGAGAGCGCAACTCGTCAAAATCAATAGTTTCCGTGTCTTTGCGCACATTATATGGAACAACGTTGAACCACTTTCCAGACATACTTAAAGGATGGCCGTGCGTCAAATGACCACCATGAGCCAGGTTCAATCCCATGATCGTGTCGCCCGGCTCCAGAACCGTGAAATAGACCGACATGTTCGCTTGTGACCCGGAGTGGGGCTGAACATTGGCGCTTTCCGCCCCGAACAGCTCGCACGCTCTCTTTATCGCGAGGCTTTCAGCCACGTCGACATTCGCGCAACCGCCGTAATAACGTTTGCCGGGGTAACCTTCGGCATATTTGTTTGTCATGACGGAACCCTGGGCTTCCAGCACCGCTTCGCTCACAAAGTTTTCAGACGCTATTAGCTCCAGAGTATCGCTTTCCCTCTCCGTCTCTCCATGAATAGCTTCCCAGATTTCAGGGTCTTGTTCTTTTAAAACTGATACATATGAATCGGTAGTCATAAGATATTGGCTCCAGTATACTTTTTTTCCAATTTTGATATTTTTTCAAGCCGCCTGTCGTGCCTTCCGCCTTCATATTCAGTGTCAAGCCACGTTTCCAGAATGTCGTAAGCTACGTTGACGCCGGTTGTCCGGCCTCCCAGCGCCAGAATATTGGAATCATTATGCTGTCGGCTCATTCTGGCGGTATAGTTGTCATGCACAAGAGCCGCCCGGATACCCGGAAATTTATTGGCGGTAATCGACATCCCGATACCTGTGCCGCAAAGCAAAATTCCCCTTTTATATTTACCGGAGCTTACAGCCTCGGCCACTTTAATTCCGTAATCCGGGTAATCCACAGATTCCTCGTTGTAAACGCCCATATCCACAGGGTCGTACCCAAGCTCTTTAAGTCGTTCAATGATATGGCCTTTCATTTCAAAAGCACCGTGATCGGACGCTACGGCTATTTTTCCTTCACCCATTTTTTGTCAGTTAATCAATAATAGTTAATGGTTGTTCTACGATAACAGAACCATCTTATTATAAAGCTTTCCGTTTCTGTATCAAAAATGGCTTAAGCTCCACTTTAGCCTTATAGAAACAGGTAAAATAGACCCGGTATAGAAGTCAGGTTTGCTGTGGGTTACTAATGCGGGACGCTATCCGCCAGCTTGCGGAACTGCAGGCTATATAGTAGTTCAAGATAGCGTCTCGTCTCGTCTCTTTCAAGGTTTGTGACATATTTCCAGAATCCGTATACACGGGAGAGTGTCATCATTCTCTCCGCATACAGCTTCCATGTATAGCGTTCCTCGACCCTTTTCTCCGCCCCCTCGGAAATTTTATCCCAATGGCCTGGGTCCGAAGCGCATTTTTCAAAAAAGTCGGCCATAACACAAGCGGCCTCTTCGCCATGGTTCGGGTTTATATGAAACCCTGAAACACCGTGCTCTATAATTTCAAGCGGCCCGCCATAGCATGTTGCGAATATCGGCAGACCTGATGTCATCGCCTCTATTACCGTAAGGCCAAACGCCTCAAACATGGCCGGTTGCACAAAAGCTCCACGCAGATCGGCAATATATCTATACAGCTCCGCAGACATATTTTTCTCCAAATGAACTCCCAGCCATCTCATCTGCCCGTCAAGCTTGTGATAATTCATAAGGTCGTGCATCCGCCCGATCTGCTCACGCTCCTCGGCGTCAGATGATTTGTCCTGATCCAGATGCCCTGCTATAACCAGCAAGTTGACCTTTTCCCTTAGTCTTTCCGAATTTCCAAACCAGTCCACAAGACCTGTAATATTTTTTATCCTGTCAAGCCGCGCAAGGGTGAATAGAATCGGTTTTGATCTGTCTTCAAATGAGCCTCGCGCGTCTGGCCTTTCCCCGTTGCCGAACACAAGGTCCTCCAATTCGTCGCGCAGACCTGCAAGCCTTCTTCCCTTGTCCCTGTATGAAAAGTACACTTCCGCGTCGGCCCCTGGGGATACGATGTTGAATTTCGGGTCGAACATGTCTATGCCATGGACCACCCTGTAGAGGCCCGGCATGGTGAATGTGGAGTAACTCTCGTATTGCCCTATGCTGTCCACATTGCCTGCGATCTCCTGGTATGTGCTGGTAATAATGAAATCGGCCGTGTTCATGGAGATAAGGTCGGCGGTAAACTGGCAGGAGAAGTGGTAACGCTCCTCGTTGTCTTTCCAGTACAGGTCGGAATATAAATATTTATTCTTTTCAAGAGCATGGGCTATGTTGCACTGCGTGACCTGGAGCCTGTTGGAGAGTATCGACGCTACAAGGTTGCCGTCAGAATAGTTGCCTATTATGAGGTCTGGTCTGTATTCGAACTCCGTCGATAATTCCTTCTCCACATCCATTGTAAACCTGTCGAGATACGGCCACACTTCAAACCTTGAAATCCATTGCGGAACAACCTCCCCCGCCTCGTTCCTGAACGGCACTCTCAATATACGCGCGTTCTGTGTGCCGGTTATATTTTCTATCCTTTGGTCGCAGGTAGTGTCTCCGGCTTCCGGGATCAGCCTGGTCACAACAACTATCTGAGGGTCTATCATTATCCCCTGTTCGACAAGCCTGCGCCGCATCTCCTTTTCAAGAGCGCGCACTTGATCGAGAATATAAACAACCTGCCCGCCTGTGTCCGGCATTCCAAGAACATTCGCCTGACCGAAATAGCCGTGGGGCGAAAGGATAACAATATTGAAAATCATCGGTATGCGTCCAAGGAACTTTTCCAAGGTGTTCGGCTCCGGCGCCTCGAGGATATCGGACAACATACCAAGCGTATTCCGCATTCTCCGCGCTACATTGCCCCAGCCGATGGCAAATCCAAGGTCATGCATCTTTGAACTCACATCATCCCAGCCTGCGTCCTGCGGTTGCGTGGAAAGATAGTCTTCGGCCCGCCGCAGCGCCTGTCGAAGCGCCTGGACACTTCTTATCCGGTCATTGAGCATAAGCTGGGAGCCACGGCAATGGTGCACTTTCAAAAACCGTAGCAACCTTTCAAAACCTTTGCCATCCTCCTGAAACAGCTGGCTGGAAAGCTTTCTGTTCAAAAACTCCACACCACGTCCGATTGACCGTGATTCCTGAAGTTTCGGAAACCCCCTGTTGAAAGGATCAAGGTCTATTTCCAAAGTCCGTCCATTTTGATCCGCTCCCACCAACCTTTCTTTGATGCCAAGGTATTCGGAAACGGTGATCCGGTCGATATCCATAGTTTCAATATGAATACGCAGATATGTCCATCGCGCCACTCTCGGCCTGATGGCAAAATAAATCCAGGGCGCGTCTGTAATGGCTTCCTGAGAAGTATAGATAAGCTCGGCAAGCGGAGATTTGGCTATACCCTCATAGTTTGTCTCATCGCAAAACGCCAGAAATTCGTCCCACAGCTCGGAGCGCAGCAAAAACGCTTTGTCCATGGTTATATATCTTCGCAACAGCAGATATGTGGTGTCTCTGTTTTGTTTCAGATAGTTAAACGCCACGGTTCTTATTTGCTTTATATATTCCGTTTCTTCCTCTTTCACAAGCTCGCTCCTTCAGAGGTGGTAGGACTCGTGGAACCGAAAAAATTGTAATGCTCCACGGCTTCGATAATGCCCCATGCGTGATTTCCTTCAGAAAAATAAATTTGCGGACGCCCGCGCAATTTGTTCAACTCCTGGCTATGGTTGCCGACCACTACCGCCAGGGTGTTGCCTGTAAGCATATCCTCATCGTTTCCGGAATCGCCAGCTACAAGCAACCGGTCAAACGGTATCCCCCATTTTACCGCAAAATAACGCAACGCCATACCTTTGGATGCGCGAATAGGCAATATATCAAGATATGCCTGATGCGAATATACAACCTGGGCGTGAAGCCCGGCCCTCCTTAGCATGCGAACTATTTTACTTTTCTTAGGCGCTTTGTCCGGGTCTACGAAATAACTTATCTTATGCGAGGCTTGCCCCCATTTGGGTTGAAGCTTAAGGCCATCTATCCCTTCCAGCGCCTTCCCTATGGCTTCACGGTTCCACCTGTAATTTATATGCCGTATCCATCCATGATCCTCCACAAGGTTCGGGCCATAGTGAATAGCGCTCCCCACAGAAGTGATAAGGAGATTTGGGATAGGAACCTCCCACTCTTTAAGGACGTCAAGAGCAAGCTTGAGACTGCGGCCTGTCGCCACGCCGAATCCAACGTTGTCTCCGGTA
>CAYNDB010000058.1:0-15265 GCA_964395915.1 uncultured Nitrospinota bacterium
ATCCAGGAAGAGGAGCATGAAAGGGATCTTATGTCGGTAATAGACGACTAGCTTTCTTGGTTTTGGCTATAATAGCCATATATGGGAAAAGAACTAGCGCTTTTCAACGGTAAGACACTCGCCGTTTTCATCATCGTTGGCGTTCTTGGCTATATGACCGGGTCGTCGATGGTGGGTGGGCATGACCACCATGATGGAGATTCCGATGTTCTAACGTCGCTGGATATTTTGCCCAGCCCAAAGCCTTCTATAAACTTCGATTTACCATCTCTGTCCGGCGGGAACATTTCGCTTGAAGGTTTGCGCGGCAAATGGGTTCTGATAAACTTCTGGGCCAGATGGTGCGGCCCTTGCGTCCTGGAAATGCCGCTTATGAACAGGATGTATGAAAAGCTGAAGGGCAAACCTTTCGAAATACTGGCAATAAACGTTGAAAACGTATCTAAGGAAAAAATCCAGCAGTTTGTAACCGATCTTGAGTTAACGTTTCCGATATTGCTCGACAGCGACAAATCGATCGCGCGAAAATATGAAGTTGTCGGCCTTCCATATTCGGCGCTGGTGAATCCGGAGGGCGATATCGTGGGCATAGCCTATGGTATGCGGGAGTGGGACAAACCCGAGATGGTCGGCTATTTTATGGATTTGATGAAAAACGGACCATAAACGGGGGTCGGATACGGCGTTCGCAAATCCAATCGCGTTATTTTATAAAATGGGGGACGACAACATAAGAAACAAGCGCAACTAACGCTATCGCAAGAAACAATATAAGCATGAATACCGCTTCTTTTTTGAACATTTGATAAACCTCCTAAGGCTATATCAACTGTGTTTTCCCTGTTCCTTTCGCTATCTCGCCGATATCAATAACAGTGGAGCCTGTCGCTTGGAGGTCGGCTCGCAGTCCGTCGGCTTTATCCTGCGCGATGACGATCGCCATTCCTATACCCATGTTAAACGTGCGGAACATGTCGTTGTCCGGTACTGCGCCGCCATCTTTAATCATTCTGAACACGGCTGGTATCTCCCATGAGTCGAGCCGTATCACAGCGTCTGCGTTATCTGGCAATATACGTGGTGTATTGTCGATAAGCCCTCCGCCCGTGATATGGGCCATTCCTTTTACCGGATGTTTCTGGAGTAGCGGCCACAACAGCTGTGAATAATCACGGTGCGGTTCCAGAAGCTCTTCGCCTACTGTCCGGCCAAGCTCTTCTGGGATAGTGTCCACCGTCATCTTCAGCTTGTCGAAAAATACTTTGCGGGCCAGCGTATAGCCGTTGGTGTGGAGTCCGCTGGATGGAAGACCGAGGATAATGTCGCCCGGCGCGATATTTTTACCTGTTACGATTTTCGATTTTTCCACGACACCTGTGATAATACCGGCGAGGTCATATTCCCCCTTAACATACGTTCCCGGCAATTCAGCCGTCTCCCCGCCGACTAGAGCCACTTTGGTGGCGACGCACGCCTTTGCCATTCCGCCTACCAATTGCTCTATTTGTGTGGGGCTCAGGCTTTCGACAGCGATATAATCGAGGAACGTCAAAGGTTTTGCGCCCTGGCACAGAATATCGTTGCAACAGTGGTTGACTATGTCGACACCCACAGTATCGTGCCTGTCCGCCATATTCGCCACCATAAGCTTAGTGCCGACACCGTCCACGCTCTGGACAAGGACAGGCTCTTTATACTCTTTTACTATTTCCGAGAAATCGAACAGGGAGCCGAAGCTTCCAAGCCCTGTCAGCACGGCCGCGTTATGTGACGCCTTGACAGATTCCTTGATTCTGCGCAAGGACTCTAAACCTGCGTCTATATCTACGCCAGAGCTTTTGTAAGTGATCGAGTCGTTCATATAAATTAAAAATATATCTTTAAAACAGGCCAAAACTTCATGCAACAATTCATGTATAGGCGCCTAATAATAGCCTATCATGGCATCGGCGATGTATTATAACTCAACGATGATAATATAAGGTTATTTCATCGATAATATTTAAATCATATGAACAAAAAGAGTGAAAAAGCGGGCCGAATATTGGTCATGGATGACGAGCCCGGGATGAGGTTTGTCCTCTCCCGCGGGCTTTCACGCCATGGATATGAGGTAGATACCGCTTCGAACATAGACGAAGCGCGCGAGCTTCTTAATGAACACACCTATTTTCTCGCGTTTTTCGACATAATTTTGCCAGACGGATCCGGCCTTGATTTCCTCGATAGTGTGAAAAAACGTCTGAACGCCCCTTCCATCGTCGTGATGACTGCGGAAGCCACCATGAACAACGCCGTCAAGGCGATGCAGAAAGGCGCTTTTGACTACCTCACAAAACCTCTTGATCTTGACGAAGTGGAGGCTCTGGTCGAGAGAATTGTCGAATATCGCGATATGTCGTTGGAGCTTGAAAATCTTAAAACAGGCGAGCCGGTAGTTTCCGCCCCTGATGAGCTTATAGGCAGGTCTCCGGCGATGCAGGAGGTGTTCAAGCTTATCGGCCGCTCTGCCAATACCGACACAACCATTCTTATCACAGGCCCGACAGGCTCCGGCAAGGAGCTTGTGGCAAGAGCGCTTCACCACAATTCCAGCAGGGTGAAAGGGCCGTTTATTACGGTAAACTGCGCCGCCATTCCGCATGATCTTCTGGAGTCGGAGCTGTTCGGCCACACCAAAGGCGCGTTCACCGGCGCTACGGGGGATAGTAAAGGAAAATTCCTTGCCGCTGACGGAGGCGCGATATTGCTGGACGAAGTGGGGGATATGCCGCTTGCCTTGCAGGCCAAGATGCTACGTGTGCTGCAGGAAAAAGAGTTCTACCCGGTGGGGTCCATAAGGTCGGTTCGGTGCGATGTCAGGGTTCTGGCCTCTACAAATCGTGATCTTTCCGCCGATGTCGAGAGTGGAAGCTTCAGGGAAGACCTCTATCATAGGCTCAACGTGGTGCGAATTGATTTGCCACATTTGCGTGACCGTAAAGAGGATGTCCCTCAGCTTGCCGAACATTTTCTTGGGAAAATAGCTCAAACGTTCAACGACAAGCCAAAAAGTATGGCTCCAGCGGTAAAGGAAACCTTGCTGGCTTATGACTGGCCCGGCAATGTGCGAGAACTGGAAAATATAGTTCGCAGAGCTGTCCTTATGGCCCCCGGTGAAATGATAATGATAGATCATCTACCACCGGAGCTTGGCGGAGAACAGCATGGCAGGTTTAACAATGACAGCCTTAATAATATTGTAAAAGGGATTATGGCGCGAGCGAAGGCGGGAGAGGTTTACGGAACGGTCATAAGCGCTGTTGAGCGCGCGCTTATAGAAAACGCCCTTAAACGCGAAGGTGGCGTGCAAATACGGGCGGCTAAACTATTGGGGTTGAACAGAAATACCCTTACAAAAAAAATTAACGATCTTAAAATCAGGCTGGACGGCTGAATACGCTATCTACTGCGCTCCCGGTAATAAACCCGAACATATTTTCGATATATGAAACTGGAAAGGATCGCCGAAAAAACCGCCAGTAAAAAAGCCGCGTTGGCAGGGCTTGAACGTATCACAAAAATAAAACCTGACCTGGTTGACGACGAGGAAAAGCTTAAGTTACTGGCCCACCTTTTTGCCGGAAGCGAATTTTTGACCCAGTGGCTATTTGCGCGTGAGGGGGAGATAAACTGGCTGGTATCTGAGGAGCGCCTTGCAAAGCGGCGTAGCGCAAAAGAGATGAAGGCTCACCTTAACTCGCTTCTAATATCTGATATGGGGCCGATGGCGGCGTTGAGGAGATTTAAGCACAGGGAGCTATGCCGGATAGCGGCAAGGGAGCTTTCGGGTGTGGCGGGGTGTGAGGAAACCTTAAAAGAGTGGTCGCATGTAGCGGATACCGCTATCGACGCCGCAATAAATGTCACCGGGCAAAACGCCAGGGAAAAATATGGCGTCCCTGTTTACACCGACCTTACAGGCTCGGAGGAGAAAGAGGCGTCCATATGCGCCATAGCCATGGGAAAGCTAGGCGGCGACGAGCTGAATATCTCTTCCGATGTAGACATCATCTTCGTTCATTCATCGGATAATGGAACTACGACAGGGAAAGATGACGGCGCGGGAAAAATATCATTACACGAGTTTTTTGTTCATATAGCGCAGGAAGTTACGCGCCTGTTGAACGATACGACGGAAGAAGGTTTTGTTTTTCGTGTCGATCTCGATTTGCGCCCTGAAGGGACTAAAGGGGAGATAACCAACTCCATAGGCGCGATGGAGATATATTACGAATCGTGGGGGAGGCAATGGGAGCGGCAGGCGCTGATAAAAGCTCGTTACTGCGGCGGGTCGCGTCAAGTGGCTGAAGAGACGCTGGAACGATTGCATCCATTCGTTTACCGAAAATACCTCGACCAGAAAGCTATCGACGAGATCGCTTCAATAAAAGTGAGGATAGACCAATCCTTGGTCGCTCAAAAAGGGCCGAAAAGAGCCGGACGCGACATTAAGCTCGGACGTGGCGGGATTCGCGAGATAGAGTTTATCGTTCAGGCATTGCAACTTTTGTACGGAGCCAGAACACCGGAGCTTCAGGTGAAATCCACACTTGAAACGCTCGATGCATGCGATTCGCTGGGGCTTCTCTCAACTCCGCACTACCGCGATTTGAAAGAGGCGTATATTTTCTATCGCCGAATAGAAAACAGGGTGCAGTATTATCATGGAACCCAAACGCATCTTGTTCCAGAGGATGAGGAAATGCAAAAGCTCCTGGCAAAGCAGATGGGTGTAGCTTATGAGGGTGAAGGTTTTACGCTTCTGGACGAGGTTAAAAGAAGACGTGAGCGTGTTCGTAAAATATTCGACTCGTTTTTTGCAAAATCGGAGGGAAAAACAGATGAAACGTTTCCCGTTCCGCTGGACGATGAAAGAGCCGTGGCGAACTGGCTTGACTCGCTTCGGTTCAACCAGCCGGAAATGTCCGCAAGAGCGTTAAATTTTTTGCGTAACGGCCGGCCTTTTACCCATCCATCAGAAAAGAGCCGCACAGCTTTCGACAGATTTGGCCCGCTAATCGTGGCGGAGGCCGAGACTACACCATGGCCGGATCACGTTCTGCTGGGGTTTGATGCGCTGGTGGAGGCCAGACATGGAAGGGATATGCTTTATGACCTGCTGGACAAGCACCGTCCCGTCATAAAGCTTCTTTCCGCTATTTTTTCTTCATCGGAACATCTGACCAACATACTACTCAGGCATCCTGACATTCTGGACAGGATGCTTGTGTTCGATCTTGTCGACATGCCTCCGGACACCGCTTTATACAGGCGGGAGCTTGAATCTGGTTTTAATGCGGGAGGAACACTGGAAGAGCAAATTACAAGAGTCAATTCCTTTAGAATCGCTGAAATGTTGAGGCTGGGTATACGTGGCATTCTCGGATTGGCCGACAGGTTTGAGACGATGGGTGGACTTACGGCTTTAGCTGAGGAATATCTCAAGGTATTGTCGAAGATCGCATGCGGGAGCGTCGATATTTCATCGGGATTTTGTGATGATGTTCGATGGACCCTTTTGGCCTCAGGGAAGCTTGGAAGACGGGAGATGAACTTCGGGTCGGACATAGACCTGCTTATCTTCTACGAAGGGGGCGATTGCGCCGGTGATTATGTGACAAAGCTTGCGCAGACCATCATACGCCTTTCTGGTATTATGACGCCTTATGGAGCCGGCTACCAGGTCGACATGCGTCTTCGGCCGGAAGGCGAGATGGGGCCTTTGACCGTTTCATACAAGGCGATGGAAAGTTATTACAACAGCCGTGGCGTGGCCTGGGAGAGGCTTGCGCTGGTGGGGGCGAGACCCATTTCCGGCGATGAAGTATTTTCCGAAAAAGTTCAGTCGGTCATTCGGCGATTTATCTTTTCGGCCCCCTTGACCGCCATTGAAGCAAAAAAAATAATGGATATAAGAGAGCGGATAGCGGACGAAAAGGTTAAACCGGGAGCTGTAGACATCAAGTTTGGCAGGGGCGGGATGATAGAGATAGAGTTTATATGCCAATGGCTTCGCCTGGAACGGCCGCTACCGGATGGTGAGCGCGTTGACGAGAGGCCATTTACGATAACGACGCTGAAAGAAGCAAAAGAGCGAGCATGGCTTGAGCCAGGTGTGGCGGATCAGCTTATTGATGGATACATGCTATTTCGGTCTATAGAGGACGCGCTTAGAATGGACAGGGAACAGGCGGTCAACCAGCTTCCACTATCGGGGCTTGCCCTTCACCGGGTGGCCAGAAGGTTGAACATACCGGGAGCCGGGCCGGACAGGTTTGTCGGCTATGTTAAAGGCGTTATGAAGAACATCCGGAGCCTGTATCTTGAGTTTTGCGGAGCCAGAGCCTAAGTTGGAAATATGAAACTTTTTACCAGCAGAGCGAGCGGCCGGGCGGTTACGGCCGGATACGTGGCCATGATATACCTTACCCTTGGCGTGGTCGGGTCGTTCCAGCTATGGCTTCGCGATAATGGATGGCAGACACCGGTATCCACCGCTATCCTGGTTCTTTCAATTTTCGCCGCTTTGTACATAGTGATCATACGGCAACGCCGAAGATCGGCGATGAACCTTGTTGCGCTTGCCGGGGCTGGAGTCATGTACGCGTATTTGATGACCACGTTTTCACAGAATCCTTCCAGTAGGATTCACCTTGTCGAATATTCGTTATTGGCCATCTTGCTGTATTATACGTTAAGATTTGATGTTAAAAATAAATCAGCTTACGTGCTGGCATGGGTCATCACAACTTTTATAGGATTCGTCGACGAGGTGATACAGGCCTATCTTCCTACAAGGGCTTACGACCTTGACGACCTGATGATAAACACAATGGCCGCCGCCATCGCTTTATGCGTGGTGGGGCTTGTCGTAGAGGACGAAAAATGAGGTTGACGATTATTATGACGGCGTCGCTTGTGATTTTTGCCACAAGCGCGTTTGCCACAACTGAAGCTGGAATTTCCACCGTTATCAAAAATATCTTGCGCGATAGATGTCTCAACCAGTCCGACACCGCCGTTATGGTGATGGAGGCTGCGACCGGAAAGGTTTTGTTCAACAAAAACGGAGAGAAACCTCTCACGCCGGCTTCGGTTATGAAGCTTGTCACCACAGCCGCCTCCCTCCGTTATCTAGGGCCTGACTACAGGTTTAAGACCAAAATCTTTTACACAGGTCAAAGAAGGGGAGGGAAGATAATGGGCGACCTCATCATTCGCGGCGGCGGCGACCCGCAACTTACCCCGGAGAGCCTGTGGCTCATAGTCCAGGACATAAAAAGGCGCGGAATTACGGAAATAAGAGGCGGGCTTTTTCTGGATGAATCGTTTTTCGATAAGCTAAGGAGGGCGCCAGGCTTGCGCTCTTTCCGCACTCAAAACCCTTATGACGCCATGCTGGGGGCGTTGTCTGTCAATTTCAACACGGTGGCGGTCCATATATATCCCGGCCTGGCTCCCGGCGACCCGTTGATAGTGGGGCTTGTGCCTGAAACAGATTATTTTACCGTTAACAATAATGGCGAAACCAAAGCGACGGGAAAAAGGACTGTAAGCGCTATGAGGGTAAACGGTAAAGGGAAAGTTAAAGTGAATATTACAGGCCGTATGCGGCTGAGCGATAGAGGGAAAATCATATACTTGAATATCGACGACCCGTTGCGCTACGCAAGAGAAGCGTTTCTCGCTTATTTAAAGAGGGCCGGGATAAAAATCAACGGTATCGGTGGCGTTAAGCCGACACCTGGAAACGCAAAACTTCTTTACATGTATCAATCAGTTCCGTTGTCGGTCATATTACGCGGCCTGAACAGGTATTCGAATAATTTTGTCGCCGAACAGATTGCCAAAACTATGGCGGCGGAGGTTTCATCAAGTCCGGGTACGCATAAAAAAGCGTTGAGCCTTAACTTGTCTTTCCTGAACAAAGCCGGTGTTGATACAAGTGGTATTGTTCTGGCGGACGGCTCCGGGTTGTCCAGAAAAAACAGGCTGACAGTAAAAGCCGTTGCGCAGCTTCTTTCCGTCATGAGCCGCAAATATGATATCGGGCCGGATTTTACAGCCTCATTGGGAATCATGGGTGTCGACGGCTCCGTGGAAACAAGGTTGAAGGTTTCACCTGCGCGATCGTTTTCAAGAGCGAAAACAGGGTCGCTGAACGGTATCAGCAGCCTTGCCGGATATGTCCAGGCTAAAAATGGGAAACTGTACGCTTTTGCCATAATTCTTACAGGCTCAAAATGCCACTACAAAACGGCGGATGCCATGGAGGACAAGATCGTGACGGCGGTTTATCTTCTTGGTGATAATTGACATTGGGACCTTGTAAATGGCTTATCGCTGAAGGCTCCCGTGAAGTCGAGCGGACGTTGCAAACAAGTCTTAAGCTCAGCCCGGTTATTGCCCGGCTCCTGCTCAATCGCGGCGCGCGCGACGTTGAAACCGCCTCGCAGTTTCTCGACACCCCTTTGAAGACGCTTGAGGACCCCCTCAAAATGGCGGATATGGGGAAAGCGGTTGGAAGAATCATACAGGCGTTTGAGAAAAATGAAAAAGTTGTAGTGTTTGGCGACTATGACGTGGATGGAGTGACCTCGACGGCGCTTCTTCTTCGTTTTTTCGGCGGGCTTGGAATGAGCGTGGGATATCGCATCCCGGAGCGGGCAAGAGAAGGATACGGGTTGAGCGTTTCCGCTGTAAATGATATTGCGTCGGAAGGAGCCCACCTTATCATCACTGTAGATAACGGCATAATGGCGTTCGATGCGATTGATCGAGCCTGTAAGCTGGGGCTTGACGTTATCGTTACGGACCATCATCTGCCAGGCGCTACGCTCCCTTCCGCCTACGCTGTGTTGGATCCGAACAGAAAAGATTGCGATTACCCTTGCAAGGAGCTTGCAGGGGTCGGTATAGCGTTCAAGCTGTGTATGGCCATTCGCGGAGAGCTTCACAGGCGTGGTATGGATAAAGACCGCCTGCCGAACCTTAAACGCCTGCTCGATATCGTGGCTGTAGGCTCCATAGCCGATATGTCGAAACTTACAGGCGAAAACAGAACACTGGTTCGTCACGGGCTTTTTGAAATTGAGGACACATCGAAAGTGGGGTTGAAGGCGTTAAAGGCTGTCTCTTCCGTAAATTCAGGAGCCGTTACCGCGAGGGATATAGGTTTTGGCCTTGCGCCAAGGCTTAACGCGGCTGGGAGGCTTGGCAAGGCGGATGTCGGTGTGGAGCTTTTGAAGACAAAAGATAAAAAAAGAGCTGAAGAAATAGCCGGGTTTTTAGATAAAGAAAACAGCCGTAGAAAAGATATTCAGCTCAAAATGTTTTGTGAGGCCGAAGATTTAACCCTTGCTGAAATCGACACGGAAAAAGATATGGCGATAGCGCTGGGGTCGGATAACTGGAACGCCGGAATTGCAGGAATCGTAGCGTCGAAGATTTTGGAGCGTTGGCGCAGGCCGGTGGCGCTTGTCTGCTTCGATGGAGATGAAGGACGAGGGTCGGCAAGGTCGATACCCGGGTTCAACCTGGCGGACGCTCTTGGCCTTTGCGCTGATACGCTGGAACGTTTCGGTGGCCATGAGCTTGCCGCAGGATTTACAGTGAAACGAGAAAAGTTCGAAGATTTTAAAGCGAAATTCATTTCCATAGCAAACGAGAGCATTAAACATGATGACCTTCAGCCGACATTATTAATCGACGGTGTTTTTGACCCGAACCTTTTCACCCTGGAAATCGTCGCCGCCACCAGTGCGTTGGAGCCTTTCGGGCAAGGGTTTCCGCATCCTGTGTTTGCAAGCCTGGGAGTAGTGGTATCTAAAATCAGGACTATGGGCTCAGACGGTAAACATGTTCGTCTTACCCTTAAAGGTGGCGCGGAGGCTGTCGGGTTTTCTATGGCGGAAAGGTTTGTCGGCGCTTCCGATGGAGCCAAATACGATATCGCTTATACCCCTGAAATAAATATCTGGCAAAACACGGAGCGTGTCCAGCTCCGCCTGATAGACATTAAGCCGCACAATTAGCAAAAATAGTTAAACGGTTTCAAATACTTACCCCTGCCAATTCAAATGGAGACCGCCCATCTCTTCGATATTACTTGACTTACGATCTTATATACTTATAATTATTGCAAAATAAGCGTTTATATTGCTTTTGAAATAGGGCATTCTCATATCTAATACCAACTCCGTTTTGACAAGGAACGTAAAATGAAAAAAACAACGTTTGTTTCCATCGTTGCGCTGGCGACATTCATAACTCTAGGGTTCGCCGCTCCATTAGCCTTTGCCACTCCGTCCACGCAAATATGGATTCCATCGACTGATACCCAGCCTGTTGGCACGGTTCATCTGGGAGTGGATAACTATACGACAATGTTTAAAAAAACAGAGGACGGCGGGGATGACCTGCCCTTGACTATGGGCGCGACTTTTGGGGTAGCTGATACGTCTCTTATCGGTGTCGAAGTGGGGCTAGACCTGCGAGAGCCTACGAATGAGCCGGTTTTTTTCAATGCTAAAATCCAGCTAAAAGAAGATTCTCTATATGATTTTTTCCCCGCCATCGCTATCGGCGGCTATGATTTCGGATCGGACAGCGAATCGACCGACTATAACATTATCTATCTTCTTGCCGCGAAAACCTTTCCTGTTTTTGGTCGGTTGTCCTTAGGATATTACAGCGGCAACGAAGACCTTATGGTGGACGCCAAAGGAAATGTCGCCAAGGATGGTTTTCTTGCTTCCTACGACAGAACTTTAGCGGAGATCGATGACAGGCTTTGGGTAGCGATTGATTATATGAGCGGAGAAAACGCTTACGGCGCCCTTTCTTTGGGTGTGGCGTGGCGCTTTTCGCCAAATATAGGTGTGCTTGTTGGATATGACATGTTCAACGAGGTTCAGACCGGTGGCGAGAATAAAGTTACGATACAGTTCGACATGGATTTTTAAGGACGGAACCGCTCAAGGGGCGAAAGCTTGTTAGGCCCTTAAATTTCCAAACCCAAAAATGATGTGAAAACTTCAGATAAATCCGTTGTAGAGATTTTTTCCGACGGAGCTTGCCGCGGGAACCCTGGCCCTGGTGGTTGGGGAGCCGTGTTGCGTTATGGCGACAAGGAAAAAGAGGTCTCCGGATACAAACCGCAAACGACCAATAACGAGATGGAAATGACCGCCGCTTTGCAGGCTTTAAAGGCTTTGAAAGCGCCATCGCGGGTTACAGTGACCACTGATTCCAAATATGTTATCCAGGGCATGACTTCATGGATTCATAATTGGCGAAAGAACAACTGGCGCACTTCAGCGAGAAAACCTGTGAAAAACCGCGAGCTATGGGAAGCTCTTGCAAAAGAAGAGGCCCGGCACGACGTTGCATGGGTTTGGGTTAAAGGTCACAATGGCCATCCGGAAAACGAAAGAGCGGACGGGCTGGCTAACGAAGCGATAGACCGGGCGTAACTCTGTTATTGTCAGGAGTTTGCGCTTGCAGGCTAAATGATTGCGTTATTAGCCGAGCTTGTTTACCAAAGTGGTCAGACGGGATATTCTGCGTGAAGCATTGTTACTGTGGACAACACCCTTGGAAGAGGCGGAGCTTAGCTTCTTTGACGCTTCGGTTAAAGCTTTGGCTGCTGCGTCCTTATCTCCTTTGGCGACTATTTCACGCACTTTTTTCACCGCGGTCCTCATGTCGGACCGTACAGACATATTTCGTGTCTTGCGGGTTTTGTTCTGACGGACCCGCTTGATTGCTGATTTATGATTAGGCACTTCGGTTAGCTCTCCTGAATGAAAATAGAAATTATGATGTTTACAAAATCCAAAGTCAATAAAATTCCATACAATAGTTGTTCTGCGCGAACTTTTTATACGTTGCGGCCTTGGAATATTTGAGCAATCCTATAGTCTGCGCTATTGATTTTTCAATTTAAGTGAGCGCCAATATCCTCAATGAGATACAGACGAGACATAGGTGACATATCCTGGTGGCGGCTTGCCATATGGGCGGCTGTTTCCTGCGCCGCAGGGCTTCGTCTTGCGCATTTTTCCTCAAGCTCCGGCAACCCTCTGCTTTACGCGCCGACTCTTGACGAATCATATTACATAAACCTTGGCAAAACCATCGCCTCAGGATTTTTAATTGGTGAGGATGGTGTTTTTTTCATGGATCCGCTCTACGGATACATTCTTGGAGCCATCTTTTATCTTTTCGGAGACAATCTTACGTTTGTGCGGATAATCCAGATCGTTCTTGATTCCCTTAACGTAGCTCTTATCTACGCTATCGGGGTTAAGGCGCAAGGCCGCACGGCTGGGCTTACAGGCGCTTTCCTCTATGCCATATATGGCGTCGCTTTCTTTTACACCCTGCTGATACTCAAGACCACATTGACCATCACGTTTACTCTCCTTTTTACACTGGCGCTTATCAAGGCCGCCTCATCCAGGTTTGGCTCGCTGGCATGGTTTGTACTAGGTATTCTTTCAGGCGTGGGGGCGTATCTTCGCGGAAACCTTTTGCTTTTGGCTCCTTTGGCCATAGTTTTCTATTGGTTTATAAAAAAGCCTGCGGTCGGCAAGCTGGCTACGCATACGGCTGTTTTTACTCTTGGCCTCGCGCTTGCCCTTATTCCCGGAGCCGTAAGAAACTATTACGTTTCCGGAGAAATAGTTTTGCTCAATTCACAGATGGGGCGTCTGCTTTATGCGAGCAACAATCCGGAAAACCTGACGGGTAGATATAATACTCCGTCATTTTCCCGCCCGAACCCTGAAGATTCGGAGCGTGATTTTCATCGTGAAGCGGAGCGTCGAGTTAGTCGGAAAATGACCTCCTCTGAGGTCTCAAAGTATTGGACGAAGGAGACGTTAAAAGTTCTTTGGAATAACCGTGACATGATTCCTCTACTGCTATACAACAAATTAAAGGGTACGATAGGGTGGTTTGAAATACCGGTGAACCATTCTTTTCAAATATCAGCGGGGTTTTCAAAAATATTGAGCTTTCCGCTGATGTCATTTCCGTTCGCCCTGGCTCTTGGCGTTCCCGGCCTTATCGTTGGCATAGCCGGCAACAGGAAAGCCGCCTGGCTTCTCATCCCTGTCATTATGACGCTTACGACGGTTTTGATCTTCTATACCTCGTCACGGTTCAGGCTCCCAATGGTTCCATTCCTTCTCCTGGGGGTTGGTATGGGCTTTACGGCCTTTGGCTCCTGGGTGATGAAAAAGGAGCTTCACAAAGCGGCCCTGTTTGGCCTTGTCGTGGCGCTTCTGTATGGGTGGTCGATCTCCATTCCCGCGCCGCCCGCTTCCGGGACAGGAGAATTCAACCTTGCAAGAGCGTATTGGAAGACTAACGACCTTGAAATGTCAAAGAAAGTCGCGTCGTATGGAGTGAAAAAATTTCCCGGACAAGTAAGGTTCGTAAATCTCCTTGGCATGATAGCGTTATCCGAAGGACTGCCTGAGGAGGCGGCTAAAAGGTTTAACCAGGCTCTTAAAATAAATCCTGATAACGCCAAAGCGTATCACAACCTGGGGCTTGCCACGATGGGCATGGGCGCCCCGGCCGACGCCATTCGATATTTCAAGGAATCGATCAGACGTAATTCGATTCCTGAAAGCTATTACGCCATGGCTCAGGCGTACGTTCTTATTGGCGACAAAACAAACGCGGTAAAATATTACATGGAGAGCATAAAACTGTGCCGTCCGACCGATCCTCTGCGGATTAAAGCGGCGGAGCGGTTGAGAAAACTGCGTGGCGGCTGACCGTTCGCTGCTCTATCTCTCCCGCCAACCTTTTTGACGGACATTTTGATTGATCGCCGCAACCCTTGGGTCCATGTCTAAAAGTTGAATAGCGTTAACCGCATCGAACGGTTTGTCTTGCTCGCGGAGTTTATTATATATCGCTTTCATAAGCGCAAGGTCTTCCTCGGTGTCCACCGTCAGCCGATATTCTTTGTTGGCGAGGTGGTGGGGAGGCGTTACCCGCAATAACCGAAACCGCTCAGGGTGGCTAAAGATAAACGGTGTTACATGTTCTCGAAACATTTCTCCATTAGCTTCAGAGTGTGCGGTGGCTAACGCCTGTGGGGACACAACTTCCGCGGTGGAGCCTATGGGGACTTTGCCGGATACTCCTGTGTGATCGGCGTTGTTATTGATGTGTTCGTCGATCATCATGTCCAGGGCGCCAGGGTCAAGAAGCGGGTTGTCTCCTGTTGCGCGGATGATGGTGTCGGCAGGGAATGTTTCCAGCGTTTTTGCGAACCTGCCAAGCACATCCTCTTCCGATCCGCGGAAGAATTCTACACCGGCGTTCACAGCGAAACTTTCTACCTTGTCATCATGAGGCTCTGCAGATGTGGCGATAACAATTCGCTCCACTTTTTTCGCTTCCGACAACCTTTGTAAAACCCATCCAAGCAAGAGTTTATCCCCTATGGGTTGAAAAATTTTTTCCGGTAAACGGCTGGAGCTTGTTCTTGCCTGAATGATCGCTTGAACTGACACTTTATGTTTCATGATTGCTGTTAATTGCGGTAAACTTTTCTATGTTATGATCATTAATTATATCGTTATTTCAAAGTATAAAGGCAAAGCAAGATGGCAAATTTGAGAGTTTATGAAGCGGCGAGGAAATTGAACATAGAAACTTCCGAGCTAATGAAAATTCTGAATAAGAGGGGGATAAAGGTCAAGAGCCCCATTGCCGCCATCAGCCAGGAAAACTTTGAAAGCATACTTGAATACCTTTCACCATCGTCTCAAAAATCAAAAAACGTGGTTGCTAAAACGAAACCTAATGATGACAAGGGGAAGAAAAGATTGTCGCTCGTCGTTCAGGGCGGGGCGGAGAGCGATAAAAAGGCGCCCACGGCAGATGTTATCCCATTAGGAAGACCTGCCAAGGAGGCGAAAGAGCCTGAAGAGGCGACCGCTAAAAAAGAAAAAACTACGAAGGAGACGCCACAGGAGCCAATATCAGCCGCCCAAAAACCTGAAAAAGAGAAGGGTGTGCTTTCATATATTGCCCTTGGCTTGGCCGCCGCGGCGCTGCTTGCGATAATTGGACTGAATTCAAACATCCAGAACAACGCGGCGAATCTTGACAAAGCTTTTGAGGGAGCCTCCGCGTTAAAAAGTCAGGTTACGGCTGTTGAAAACAGCGTTAGTCTGAACCAATCAGTGATAACCGG
>CAYNDB010000059.1:0-5379 GCA_964395915.1 uncultured Nitrospinota bacterium
CACCACGTTCCCTTTCCTCACAGGTTTCGCAAACCCCTTGAAATAGAAAAGAGTCACGCTAGAAAAAATAGAGTGGGATTTTAAACGCTAGCTATTGTCTTTATATTGTGAATTCTCTCCGTTATTTCATCCATACGCCCGGATGCTCTAACCAAGGCGCCTTTCTGGAAATGAGCGTATCGTTTTGCTGTTATAGACGGATCCCTGTGTGTAAGAAGCTTTGACACCACGCCAAGGTCTTCTCCATTCGAAACAAGAAAAGAAGCAAAGGCGTGGCGTAGTCCATGGAATCGAAAGCTATCTCGCAAACCAGCAAGTTTTTTTATTTGTTTCCATGGCCTGATAAATGAATAATTAACTCTGGCATTTCCCGCCTTATTGGGAAACAAATATACAGAGTGTCTTTTCTTCGACTTCAACGGTTCAAGAACAGTTCGAGCGCTATTATTCATAGGAATCGTATCGACCTCTCCATCTTCCCGTTTCTTTCCATTCCTCAAGAAAATGATGCCATGATTAAAATCAAGATCATTCCAAGTAAGGCTAAGAATCGCTCCTTTGCGCATTCCTGTAAAGATTGCAAGTAATACTATCGCTCTTGCTGGTTCACCAATACTGGAAGGTTGGGTTAACGCATAATTGTTTGTAGCTTTTATAAGGTTTGCCAATTCACTTTCGGTTAAATATTCAGTAATCTCATTTTTGACTTTTGGATATTTTATTTTAAAGTTAAGCGGAGCACATAATTTTTCATCACAGCCGAAAGTAATAATTCTGGCTAAAAAAGTAAGAGCGTGTTTGACAGTTTGGGGTTTATATTTTCTCTCTTTCTTGTTTTTTCCATTTAGCATCGTTATTCTTATTTTCTCCACATTGATTTCTGATATGGCAGATGTTTCTTTATCAGCCACAGAAACAAGATGACGAAATATACCTTCATCGGTGGGTTGAGAGCTGTAAGGACCGCGCTTTCTTTTGTATTCGTCGAATAGTTTTTGGACAGTCCATTTTTCATTTATGGCCTTTGCCTTATCTCTTCGCTCAGTGTTTGAGGCTTCGTTTCCAGAGCGACGGTGTTCCCGCATGTTATTAGCTCTGGCCGCTGTCATTTTGTTGAGCCTGGCGGAACCTGCTTTTTCCTCTATAAGCTTTCCAGCTTGGTTGCGATAACGGATATAGTAGGTTCGGTCTTTTTGTCCTTGTACGTAAAATATTCCGGGGTATCGTGTTTTAACTCGAGTAAACTTTGGCATCATTGCCTCCTTGTTGAGATTTCCCCCCACACTATCCCCCACATGGAGGGGAGAAATGAGGAGTAAGCCATAGTATTCATTTACACTATTTTTATAGATAATGCCAAATAAATCATATAGATGTAGTAACATGTAGTAAGTGGGGGGAGTGGAGAGTAATCTATTAAATCGATTTGGGAAGCTGATGCTCTACCAGCTGAGCTACGCCCGCATATATAATTAATTCAATTCAATATGGCTTAATCTAAGGTTTCGCGCCCAGGTTGTCAACCTTCATAGAACTCCCTGGCTAACAGTTGCAAATACCCACTTAAACATAACTGTCAATTTAATTACATTTATGTGTCGCATTATTTTACAGTTGTAATTTTTTGATAAAGCTTGCTAACTATATGATTAATCAGCTATTAAAATGAGAAACCATATTATTTAATATTTACCTGAAATTTGTGTGTAAAAAGTTTTTACACATATTTGTCCTGTCATTGAAAACTTTGGTGTAGCCCGTCTTAACAAGTCCTGTTAAATCAATATGATACGTTATATGAGCTAATTGTGCCCATATGGCATATTTATTGCTTTATTACAAATAGGAGGGATTTAGGATAGATGCGCTTAGGTTGCGCTTGTGTTTAACGCCGACTGTTATGTGGCACGGGACAATGGTGAAAGTACTTGGAAACAAAATCCTGGTTTCACTATTCCATGGCGAGAAATATCCCGGGGCCTTGCAAGATGTCGGTTTTAGGGATTGTCCGAAGGAGGTTGCTGGAAAACTAAGCAATATATTTCCAAACGTTTTGTATAAACCTAGTGATTGCAGAGAATTTGTCAGGGGGAGCTTCAAGCGGGCCTGCTTAGATATTATGGGGGTTTGAAGCTTTTAATACATAATAATATCCAGTTGATATAAAGAGAAATATGAACAGATTTAAGTGCAGCAGATGTGATAGTGAGTTTTACTCCGCCAACTCGTTGCAAGATATAAATTGTCCTTACTGCGGATATGCATTCAAGGTATTTGATCAGAAAAGAAGAGCGGAAGAAAGAACATCCATGCAGCGAGACTGCAAGCTTTCTTTTGATTTGAAAAATCTTGAGGCGTACACAGTGGATATATCGCAGACAGGATTAGGGATAAAAATGGCCGAATCAGCCGCCGTTAATAAAGATGATGTTCTCCGGGTAGTGGTAAAAGATTTTGATATCGACATCAATGCGCAGGTTGTATGGATTAAGCATTACGACAGCGTAGTGGCCAGGGCCGGGTTGAGGTTTTGTTAACCAGCTTCCGTCGTTTTCCCATCGGGACGCCGTACCTGGGGCCCGGTATGACAAATTGTGACCCTGTAAATACGCGCCTTATTTAATACAGCTAATCAGCGAGGCTTTCCCTGGTAATCTTGCCATGCAAGACGCGTTCTGCCTTTTCCAATAGTAACGACTCTTCATTACAGAGCGTCACATCAAAAAATCTTGACTAAAATCCTTCCATAACCATGTTAAAATGGGGCTTTTTATCGCGTAAACTGGAATGACATACATAGTCTACAATCTGATCCTGTCCATTGGTGTAATAGTATTATCCCCCTACATCATTTTACGTTTGGCCACCACAGCAAAGTATCGCGCCGGGTTTTGGCAAAAGCTTGGATTCCATTCCAGTAATTATGAGACAAGGACGATCTGGATTCACGCCGTATCGGTAGGCGAGGTCATAGCGGCCGAAGGGCTTATCCGCGAAATAGCGAAACAGCGTCCTGATAAAAAAATTGTTCTCACCATCACAACTCCGACAGGGCATGAAGTGGCGATGCAAAAAGTAGCGGACATTGTCGATATCCTCTATTTCCCATACGACCTTCCGGGGGCTGTCCGCAGGGCGGTAAAAGCGATCAACCCCGAGCTTTTTATGACGGTGGATACCGAACTTTGGCCTAATGTAATACATTGGTGTCAAAAGGTTGGCGCTTCTGTGGTTTTGGTTAACGGAAGGATATCGGAGAGATCGTTTCCGCGATACATGAAGTTTTCATGGTTTTTTAAGGACACTTTTAAGGAGTTCGATATTTTTCTGATGCAAGGGGCGTTGGATATGGAGCGTATTATAAAAATGGGCGCGGATCCTGCCAAGGTGGAGCTTGGCGGTGTTTTAAAGTTTGATATGGTAACGCCGGGTATAACTGATGATGAGAAGATTAATCTTCTAAAGTCGCTGGGAATTCTGGATAGTGAAGAAGTTGTATTTTTGGGAAGCGTTCACGAAGGGGAAGAGGAAGCGATACGGGGCGCGTTGAAAGCGCGTGTGAAACGGAGTAGTATCAGGATAGTCATAGCTCCCAGAAGGATTGAGGATATCGGATGGATAGAGCGAGCTATCGCAGGCTCCGGTCTCAAGGTTGCGCGTAAGACTTCGCTTGCGCCAAACTCGCCGCTATCCTCCAACACTGTTCTTGTGATAGATACTTTTGGAGAGCTTGCAAAGCTGTATGGCATAGCCGACATTGCTTTTGTTGGTGGTAGCCTTATTGGTCATGGGGGGCAAAACCCGTTGGAGCCCGCCGTTCATGGAGTCGCGCCGATGTTCGGCCCTGACATGAGCAATTTTCGCGACGCGTCGAGGGAGTTGCTGAAAAGTGGGGCGGCCTGGGTTGTCCATAATGAAAATGAGGTTGAGGGGAAAATCTTGTCGCTCCTTTCCGATGACGAGATGAGGAAAAAAGCGGGAGCTGCGGCAAGAGCGACAGTGGAACGCAACAGGGGGGTTACAGCTAAAATGGCGAAAAAAATATTGAGCCTTGTCGATGGACACTAAAGCGCTGGAGCAGGTTGCGGCGCGCCTGATATCGAAAACGTTTCCAGTGGGGCATATAGGAATAATCAAGCCCCTTGCGGGTGACGCGTCCACCCGAAAATATTATCGCGCGGAGATTGACGGAGGCGATCCGGTTGTTTTCATGCTGGCTCCTGATGTTGAGTTTGTCAAATCATTCCTCAGCTTAACGCGGCTCATGCGCTCTTTGCATGTTGATACGCCGGAAATATTTGCTATAGAGGATAACATCGCCGAGATGGAGGATTGTGGTGATGTCATGCTCCAGGATTATGCCTCCGCTCTTAAAGGAAGCGCCTTGCTTGAGGAATACAAGGTAATTATAGACAGTCTCATTGATTTCCAGGGAAGAGCCATACGATTTCCAGATAAAAGCCACATTTGTTTTAAACGGGGGTTTGACGTGGCGAAACTTACCTGGGAAACGGAGTTTGCCAACAAACACTTTTTGAAAGGTTACAAAGGGCGCACGCTGGAGATGAAAACCCTTGATAGCTTAAGGCTGGAGTGGGACTGGATAATAAAGGAACTGGCCGATGATATGGAGGTTTTGACGCATCGCGATTTTCATAGCAGGAACATCATGGTTCACGGTAAGAGGAGGGTGTGGATTGACTATCAGGACGCTTGCATGGGACGACATCAATATGATCTTGCCTCGCTCCTGTATGATCCGTATGTAAACCTTCCGGCTCCCGTCACTGATGAGCTTGCCGATTACTATTACTCCAGGCTTTCGGAAAAAGATTCGCCGCCATGGAATTACGACAGGTATTTAGAGCTGTTACGGCTTTCCGGGCTGCAACGGATTTATAAGGCTCTCGGCACATATGGTTATCAGATCAACGTTCACGACAAAAATATCTATGAGCCATATATAGCTCCAGCGCTTGAGACTTTGCGAATGCTCACCGGCAGGAGCAAAGACCTTCTGCCGCTAGGGGATATTTTATTGGATTTGGTGGAATGAAGCTCTCATATAACGGCGTTCTTTTTGATGGAGCCTTATCCTGTCATCCGGCGCTCGCGTGACCCGAAGGGTTATGATGCGGGATCCTGTCACTTGTGAATTGACTCCCCCCGTTTTTTCATCGGGATGCCGGATAGGGGTTCGGCATGACAATTAGCGCTTCTTCACCACACGGTTATCAGTCAGCCTTTTATCCCCGATATACACAGCCAGGTAGATAAGCGTTCTCTCTCCTTTTGTATCTTCCGACAAAGTATCCGCATCCACAACAGAGGCGAAATCCACGCGCGCCAACGGCTCTTTTTCAATTATCGAAATCAACC
>CAYNDB010000059.1:5479-15147 GCA_964395915.1 uncultured Nitrospinota bacterium
ACAGAGGCGAAATCCACGCGCGCCAACGGCTCTTTTTCAATTATCGAAATCAACCGTTTGGTCAGCCGCTTTCTGTTTGTAACACCATTTCTCATCATGGCGGCGATTTCTTTTATAGCGTTTGGAATTACCTTTGCCGCCGCCCTCTCTTCATTATTCAAAAGGCTGTTGCGTGACGATAACGCTACGCCGTCTTTTGCCCTGCGCGTAGGGACGCCGACGATCTCAACAGGAATGTTCAAATCATCGACCATTCGTTTTATAAGTATAAGCTGATGAGCGTCCTTTTTCCCAAAGTAGGCCTTGTCCGGCCGGACGATGTTGAAAAGCTTGGCCACCACCGTTGTCACCGCTCTGTAGTGCCAGCGCAGGCGTGAGCCTTCAAGCTTTCCGGCAAGCTCTTTGACTTCCACAAATGTGTCAAACCCGTCTGGGTACATATCAATTTCTTCGGGTGAAAACAGATAGTCGACATTCAGTCTTTTACATATGTCAACGTCCAGTTTTTCGTCCCTCGGGTAGGCGTCATACGCTTTTTTGCGGAACTGGGCAGGGTTTACGAAGCGCGACACCACGACAACATCACAATCTTTCATTGCCATTTTAATGAGCGCCTCATGCCCTTCATGCAAAAATCCCAGCGTCGGGACGAAGCCGATAATTTTTCCTTTCGACCGTTCTTTTCGTCCAGCTTTGGTCATTGGCCCGGGCTTGCGTATTATTTTCATTAGTTCATTTCAATTTTCGTTATATGTCCGTAAAATAAGGATACAGAAAGACGTATTATATTAACAAGCGCTCATAATTTACCGGCGCTTAAAATAACTATAAGGAATTTAAAGGGAGAGACGCCGATGAACACCAAAGTAAAATATATCTTTTTATTTATGGCTTCTCTTATATTAGCGGCATGCGCGTCCGTCGAGCCGCCTACAGCCAGAGTCATAAGCTCCGGCGGGCCCAATATGCAACAGGCGCAACAGGAGGCGTATAACGGGCCAAAAGCGCGTATCGCCGTGAACAAGTTTACCAACAAATCAGCGCGCGGTGGATGGAAACTGGGAAAAGGGATGGCGGATATGCTAAACACGGCTCTATTCCATAGCAACCGTTTTATCGTGCTCGACAGGACAGACAAGGACGCGCTTTTAGGAGAGCAGGATCTTGGCGCGTCTGGCAGGATTAAAAAAGAGACTGCGGCTCCTATTGGTGAGCTGGAGGGAGCGGAGCTTCTTGTAACAGCGGCGGTCACAGCGTTTCATCCGAACGCAAGTGGTGTGGCCGGCGGATTGGGAGTTCCGGCTGGCGGTGGTTTCCTTGGGCTTGGCGGTAGCGGCAAAACCTCCTATATGGCTATCGACATCAAGGTTGTGGACGCGCGGACAGGGCGCATTGTGTCTGCGGCTACTGTTGAAGGGAAATCGACCGATTACTATACAGGGATAGGTGGAATAATAGGTGGCGCCCCGCTTGGGATAGGGCTTATTGGATATGAGAACACCCCGGCGGAGAAGGCTATCAGGGTCTGCATCGTAAAGGCTGTCGATTACATCGCAAGCATGACACCGGCTACGTATTACCGGTATAAATAAAGGGAAGAATTATGAAACCGGCAAGAGTAATAATGGCGGCGCTTCTGGCTATTTGCGCCATCGGTTTTTCGAATCCGGCTGAAAGCAAATCATTTACTTTGGCGGTCTCATCGGACGGGACCGACGGCGGAATTCTCTCGAAATCGGAACCGGATGTGACACAGCTGAAAATAGTAACCTATGCGAAACGTCCAGGCAGGGCAAAACCAACGGCGTGGGGTATCGATTCAACCTACATCGGCCCCGGTGAAATAGAGAAGCTTATCAAAGTCGATATTTATCTCGATTCGATGAGCAGGATATCGTCCATCAAAATAACGCGTGAATCCAATGTCGGTGATATTATCACCATCCTTTTTAACGATGTTCTGGAGCTTTCCATCGAAACGCTGAAAAAAGGCGTTAAAAAACCTAGCAAGAAAACTCCCATCACAATCTATAGCGCCGGGAGTGTGACGTTTCCATAAGATGAAGGCGCTTGTTCTCGACGGGTCTCTTGAGCTGGAGATGGAGTATCCAAAACCTGACCCGGCCGATGGCGAGGCTCTCATCAAGCCGATACTTGCCGGAATCTGCGCCACCGACCTCGAACTTGCCAAAGGTTATATGGGCTTTGCCGGAGTTCTCGGCCACGAATTCGTCGGCATAGTCAAATCGTCGCAAGATAAAGAGCTTGTTGGGCGCAGGGTAGCGGGTGAAATAAACTGCCCTTGTGGAACATGCGAACTATGCCGCAGCGGCAACGGGAATCATTGCCCGAACCGTTCAGTTCTCGGCATATTGAACCGTAACGGCGCGTTCGCGGAATATTTTACATTGCCAACGTCTAACCTGCATATAGTTCCAGACAACGTCCCGGACAGGGCGGCCGTTTTTACAGAGCCTTTGGCGGCGGCTTTTCAGATATTGGAACAGATATCTATATCCGGCAAAACAAGGGTTGCGGTATTGGGAGACGGCAAACTTGGCTTGCTTGCAGCCCAGGCGATTGAAACAAGCGCTTGCGATCTGGTGTTGATAGGGAGGCATGGTGAGAGGCTGGATATATTAAGTGGTCGCGGAATAACGACCATGCTGGAAAATGAAACCGCGGACGAAAAGGATATGTTCGATGTCGTTGTGGACGCTACAGGGTCGGATTCCGGTATTGCGCTGGCGGTTGAACTTGTAAAGCCGCGTGGTACTATAGTCGTGAAGTCGACCATGGCAAGCAGGGACGTTTTTGACATTAACAGGCTTGTAATAGACGAGATAACGTTGGTCGGCTCCCGTTGCGGGCCATTCGATGTGGCTTTACGGGCGCTTGAAAAAGGTGTTATAGATTTCGAGCCGCTTATATCCGGTGTTATACCTTTGGAAAATGGTGTAGAGGCTATACGGATGGCGGAGCGTAAGGAAAATATAAAGATTTTATTATCGATGGAGTAAATCCTAAGGAGTTTAATTAAACATATGCATCCGATACTTCTTGAACTGGGCCCGATAAAGCTCTACTCGTACGGCCTGATGATCGCAATAGCGTTCCTTACCGGCACATGGCTTTCCGGCAAACTGGCAAAACGCGTGAATATAGATCCGCAATTCGCCTACGACACCGCTTTCTGGGTCATCGTAGCGGGTCTTGCCGGCTCTCGTATTGTATATATATTGACCGAACCCGATTACTTTATGAGGAATCCGCTGGCGGCTTTAAAACCTTGGGAAGGCGGCTTTGTTTTTTACGGTGGACTGATCGGCGCAGTTATAGCGGTGCTGGTTCGTGTGCATCGTCATAATGTGGATTTATGGCAGTTGCTCGATATCGCCGCTCCGGCAGGGGCGTTGGGCCATTCCATAGGCAGGCTGGGGTGTTTTTTCGCCGGATGCTGTTATGGCAAGCCGACCGACATGCCATGGGCGATAACGTTTAACAATCCACAGGGCCTTGCTCCTCTTGGCATACCGATTCACCCAACCCAGTTATACTCATCGGCCAACGAATTATTTCTATTCATAATTTTGATGATACTGTGGAGCCACAGGAAATTTAAAGGTCAGATATGGTGGACATGGGTAGGGTTATACGCAATCGGCAGATCAATAATCGAAATATTCCGTGGCGACCCTCGCGGCGCTTATTTCGACGGACTCTTGTCAACGTCCCAGATAATCGCCGCTTTTGCTCTTTTAATCGCTATTTTCTTTTATTTTCGTAACCGAAAGCTTTACTTTGTTAGATGAAAGTCTCTCAAGAACAGGCGGGCGAAAGACTCGACCGTTATCTTACGGCCGCTGAGCTAGGGCTTACCCGCGCCAGGATCAAAAAGCTTATCGATGACGGCAGGGCGCTGGTAAACGGCGCTGTGGCCAAGGCTTCGATGAAACTTAAAGGGGGTGAGGAGGTCACTCTCGACATACCGGAGCCAAAACCGCTCGACCTTCTACCGGAGAAAATAGATCTCGACATAGTTTACGAAGATAAAGATATCGTTGTCGTGAATAAACCTGCTGGCATGGTTACGCATCCGGCGGTTGGACATTCATCCGGCACGCTTGTCCACGCCCTTCTTGCTCATTGCACAGATTTGTCAGGGATAGGTGGCGTTACCCGGCCAGGCATTGTCCACAGGCTTGATAAAGACACATCCGGCCTTATCGTCGCAGCCAAGAACGACGGCGCCCATTTAGCCTTATCGAGTCAGCTTGAAAGTAGAGAATTATCAAGGATATACATAGCAATAGTTAAAGGATATCCTAAGCCTGCGTCTGGTGTTGTGGAAGGGAATATAGGTCGTCATCCCAGACACAGGCAGAAGATGGCTGTGTTAAAGGAGGGGGGGCGCGCCTCTGTTTCCCGATACAAAACCTTGCAGGAGCTTGAGGGGGCGAGCGTTGTGGAAGTGTCGCTTGAGACAGGGCGCACGCATCAGGTTCGCGTCCATATGCAAAGTATCAACTGCCCGGTATTGGGCGACCCTGTTTATTCCCGTGGTGTGGGCAAATATCCGATAAAACGGCAGGCGCTGCATGCATGGCGGATGAAGCTCGTTCATCCTTCAACCGGGGACACGATGGAATTCAAAGCGCAATTGCCGGACGACATGGCGAAGTTGATAATCGCCTTGAACGGCGATCCTGAGCCACTATTAGGATAGTAAACATCACCTTGTTTCATTTTATCTTATCGGGTATATTCCGTTAGCATGGCGATACAGGGAGAAGAGAACGAAGATCGGTTTCGGTATACCGCCCTTCAAAGGTGGGGGATGTTTTTTGCCAGGCTTTTCTGTGTGCCGTTCGCGTATTTATTTTACAAGGTACTGAACCGTTCCCGCGTAATCGGAACAGAAAATATTCCACGCGGCAGTGGCGTCATATTCGCTTCCAACCATGTTTCCGGCGTCGATACGTTCATGGTCCCCTTTTTTTCCATGTCGCGATTTTCACCTGTCCCATATTGCTCTCCGGCGAAAGAGGAACTGTTCAAAATCCCTGTTTTGGGAAGATTTCTAAGTTTGCTCGGTAGCTATCCCGTCAAGCGTCGCGCCAGAGATTTTGAAGCGATGAAAAGAATCGCTTATTGCGCAAAAAATTACAACGTCATGCTTTTCCCGGAGGGAACGCGCTCTAAAACCGGTGAACTGGGAAAGGGGAGGGCTGGGGTCGGCTGGATCGTATATGCGGCAAAGCCCGTGGTTGTCCCGACGTTGGTGATAAACACAGAAAAGTACTTTTGGCCGGGGCGCAAGCGTCCGTGGTTTCGTATTCCATACACGATCATATTCGGCAAGCCCCTCGACCTCGATAAATATTATGAAATGCCGGATGATAAAAAGACATCGCAAGCTATAGTCAGTGAGATCATGGACGCAATCTCCGCGCTTAAGGAAAAACATAAAGACCTCTATTTAAACTAATGCTTACCTTTGAAACCGAGGCGAAAAAACAGGGATTTAAGGTTGTGGCCGGCATAGACGAAGCCGGGCGCGGGCCGCTTGCGGGGCCTGTTGTCGCGGCGGCTGTCGTCGCGCCGATAAACGGTTTTTCCGACAGTGGTATAACCGATTCAAAAAAGCTGACCGAAAAGCGGCGTGAGAAATATTATGACATAATTTTAGATGAGTCTGTGTCTTGCGCGCATCATGTCGTGGAGGCTCCTGTTGTAGACTCTATAAATATCCTTCAAGCCACACGCCTTGCAATGTTGGAAGCCCTTCGCAAGCTTGACGTCAAGGCGGATTTTGCGCTGATTGACGGCAACCAGCGGATCGACTGGGATGGGGAGCAACGCACAATAGTAAAGGGCGATTCGTTATCTTTATCGATAGCCGCCGCGTCCATTATAGCGAAGGTTACACGGGACAGGCTGATGAAAGGATATGCCGCCATATACCCGGAATACGGGTTTGAAAAACATAAGGGGTATGGAAACAAGGCTCATAAAAATGCCATTGCGCTCCATGGCCCATGCCCGATTCATCGCAAGACGTTCCGGGGGGTGGTGGAACATGTTTCGGCTGAAGAGAAGTTAAAACTTGGTGTTCGGCAACTTGAGCTTGGTGATCTTTCCACCGCGTGAGATAAACAACCGATGTCCGCATGGAGCCATATCATCAGGAGCTTTCGGGACGGTCTGGCAAAACTTAAACACAAAAGCCGGGGTGGAACGGAACATATCAACCTTGGCAAGCTTGGCGAAGACCTGGCTGTGAACGCGCTCAAAGCCGAAGGATACAGCATCACGAAACGCAACATGAAGGTGTATAAACGTGAGGTCGACGTGATTGCAAAAGAGGGTGGCGCGCTTGTGTTCATCGAGGTGAAAACCCGCGCCACTCATTTATATGGCAAACCTCTGGAGGCGATCGACAACAAACGCCGTAAACGGCTCAAAAAAGCGGCGGAGCTGTATATTGTAAGTAACAAGATAAAAGACATGTCGGTGCGTTTTGATGTTGTGTCAGTGGATTATAGTGACGTCACCGATCCTAAAATTGAAATTGTAAGGAACGCTTTTTAGTTATGAGCTTAACTCTGCTCTATGAAACGGAAGACAGGCCGCTTATCGAAATGATTAAGGACACACTTGCGGATAAAGGTATCGAGAGTGTTCTTTTCGATGAGCATACTTCCCAACTATGGCCAAGCACATTTACGGTAAGGTTGATGGTTCTTGAAGAAGACCTCGAAGCGGCGAAGGCGATTGTCGACGATATTGTAAACGGCTAGTCGAAGAGCCGCGCGCCGAAGTGGCCATTGCGAGGAGCGTAAGTGACACGGCCTAGCTTCAAACACGAAGTGAATCCCGTGGGGATTAATGTGATAGGCGCAAGTTAAAGTTCTCCCAACGGGATCGCCACACTCCCTTTGGTCGTTCGCGATGACACTGGGGCGTGAGGTCGTCACGATCGCTAAAAGGCTGTCTCGCGATGGCAACTCTGAAGTTTTCCCAAATCTATGTGTTTTGATGTAAGATTATTGATTATGATTTAGACTTATGTATCAATATACGTAAAGGGTTAATAAAAGGCGGTTTAATGGCGGCAAAACGTAAAACATCAAAGCAGGCGGCATCTCATGGGGACGGTATCATCCGTGAGGCCGGGCTTCAGGCGGAGCTGGAATCGCGATTTCTGGCCTACGCTCTATCCACGATAGTCTCTCGCGCCTTGCCCGATGTGCGGGATGGATTGAAACCTGTCCACCGCCGGGTGTTATACGCCATGAGCCAGATGCGCCTTTCGGCGGACGCCAGGTTCAGAAAATCGGCCGCGGTTGTGGGTGATGTTATCGGTAAATTCCATCCTCATGGCGACCAGGCTGTATACGACACCATGGTGCGGCTCGCGCAGGATTTTTCTTTGCGATATCCGTTGGTTGAGGGACAGGGCAACTTCGGGAACATTGATGGAGACTCCGCCGCCGCCATGCGATATACCGAAGCGCGGCTGACCAAGCTTGCCGGAGAGCTTTTAGTCGAGCTCAAAAAGGAGACAGTAGGATTCAACCCGACATATGACGAAACTCTCATTGAGCCAAAACTTTTGCCAGCGAGGTTTCCCAACCTTATTGTAAATGGCTCCTCCGGTATAGCTGTCGGGCTGGCGACGAACATACCTCCTCACAACCTGACCGAAACGATCAACGCTCTCGTGGCGATGATCGACAATCCGAAGCTTGAATCAAAGGATGTGGGCAAATATATCAAAGGGCCGGATTTCCCGACAGGAGCGCAGATCGTATGCTCTAAAAAAGAGCTTAGGGATATTTACGAGAGCGGGCGCGGCTCCATAAAAGTTCGCGGCGAGTGGAGCCAGGAAAGCCTGCAAAGGGGCAAATGGCAGATAGTTATAACTTCGATTCCATACACCGTAAACAAAAGCAGGCTCATAGAAAAAATCGGTGAGCTTATAGGCTCCGGCAAGATCCTGAGTCTTATAGATATCCGTGACGAATCGACGGAGGATATCCGGGTTGTCCTGATCCCGAAAAGTCAGAGCGTAGACGCAGGCCGGGTGATGAGCTATATAAACAAACATAGCGACCTGCAGCTAAGCTACGCTGTCAACCTCACCGCTCTTACACCTGAGGGGACTCCTGTACGTCATTCGCTCCACCAGATGTTAAAGTCGTTTCTCGATTTCCGATATGACATAACAGAAAAAAGGTTGAGCTATGACTTACGGATAATCGAGGAGAGGCTCCATATCCTAAAGGCGTTGTACAAGGTTTATAACGATCTCGACAAGGCTATAGCGATAATCCGAAAATCGAAAACGAGGGACGAAGCGAGACAGCGGCTTATCGAACATTTCAAGTTCGACGCGACGCAGGCCAACGCAATTCTCGACCTGCGGCTTTCGGCTTTGGTGAGCCTTGAAATATCGAAGATAAAAAAAGAAAAAGCGGAAAAAGAGGCGGAGCGGGAAATTATTGAGGCGGTGTTGAAGAGCGCCGCAAAAAAGTGGAAGCTTGTTCGTAAGGAGCTTCTCGCAATACGCGATGAATATGGGGACACTCGCCGCACAAAAATAATCGCCTCTGTAAAGGACGAGCCGGAATATCATCCGGAACATTTCATCGAACATGAGGATACCCATGTGATCGTGTCGACCGGCGGATGGGTCCGGCGGATGAAGAGTGTGGCCAATCCGGAGACGTTGAGATTCAAGGAAGGGGACAGGCTGCTTGCATGGATACCTTTGAACACGCGTGACCTTATCTGTTTCTTTACTTCGGTAGGGAAAGTTTATTGTCTCCGTCCGCTCGATTTGACGCAGACTACCGGATTTGGCGACCCTGTGCAATCGATGTTCAAGTTCGGGGATGGTGAGCGTATCGTCTCCGTCATCGGGCTTGTAAGAAATGGCGATAAAGTGGCGGCTAATGACGCGCCACGCGCTACAGGGCAAAGAGGCCTTTTCGATCAGGTTAACGAAACGCAAGCTCAACGCGTATTCGGAGAGATAATAGGAGAAGGCGCCGAACTGCTTGTCGTGATGGAAGGGGGCAACGGGTTCCGTTTTTCCGCAAATATGCTTGCCGAGACGACCCGTAGCGGAAAGAAGATCGCTTCTGTCAAACGCGACGACGCCGTATTGATTGTTACGGCGGTTACGAAACCATTGCTGTTTACATTGTCGAGCGACGGGCGGGGGCTGTTGTGTCCGTTAAATGAAATTCCAACTTTAAGCGGTCCTGGCGGCGGTGTTCGGATTATCAAGCTGAAACCTGGCGCGACTGTTAAAGGGGTCCGTAATGTCGGGAAAGCGGACAGTGTCACCATTACATACCTTGCCGGCAAGGAGGATAAGCTGAAAGTGGCGAATCTGGAGAAGGGCGCGCGCGGCACAGTCGGGCGTGTTTTAGCTGGCAAGAGGAAAAAGTTATTGGGATTGAGTAAGGGGTAAATGATGTCATTGCGAACGACCGACGGGAACGCGGCAATTCCGCGCAACCATTGTCATGCCGGATTCGGTCCGGCATCTCATTCATCACCGACGGGATCCCGTACCAAGTACGGGATGACAACTAATTAAAGGTATGACAAAAGAATATACAGCTAAACATATAGAAGTCCTCGAAGGGCTTGAGCCT